>JAKZVH010000075.1:0-13749 GCA_047516145.1 Gammaproteobacteria bacterium | reverse complement strand
GCGTTCAGCAGCGTGGACTTGCCCACGTTCGGCCGTCCGACGATGGCCGCATAGCCGGAACGAAACCCGTCCGTGGCCGACGTGTGCCGCCGATTTGCATCGGTTTCATTCACCGGCCAGCGTTGCCAACATGCGGTCGGCGGCCTCCTGCTCGGCGCCGCGGCGGTTCGATCCGCGACCGTTGACCTCCAGTCCGCGCTCGTCGACCCGGCATGCCACGACGAAGCGCCTCTCGTGGGGCGCACCGGTATCGGCTTCGACAACATAGCGGGGCAGATCGTACCCTCGACTCTGCAGCCATTCCTGCAGTCTGGACTTGGGATCCTTGAGGCTCGCCGCATCTGGGAGCGACTGAAGACGGACGTCCAACAGGCGATGGACACATCGCCGGGCTTCGTCGAGCCCGGCGTCGAGAAAAATCGCCCCCAGGAGCGCTTCGAGCGTGTTGGCAAGTACGTTGGATCGCCCGGTACCGCCGGATCGAAGCTCGGCGGCGCCGACGATAAGGTGATCCTCCACGCCAATTTCCCGGGCGATCCCGGTCAGTGTTTCGCCCTTGACCAACGCGGCCCGCAAGCGGCTCAGATCGCCCTCCGGTGCGTTTTGGTAGCGATCGTAAAGTCGTGCGGCGACGACGAAACTCAACAGCGCGTCACCCAGATATTCGAGCCGCTCGTTGTTGTCCTTCGAGGCGCTGCGATGCTTGAGCGCGCGCTCCAGCAACTCTTCGGATTCGAAGCGATGTCCGAGCCGCTCTTCAGCCCATCGCCGCCGCGCCCGCGCCGTGGCCTTCGCATTCGCTTCTGCGCTACCCCTCGGCATATCGCAGCCGCCGGTCCGGCGGGATGGCGAGGCGCGCGCAGGCTACTCGATGCCCCTGCCGATGCGGCTCCATATGGGCCCCCCCTGGTTGGGCCAGCGCCAGTTCATCCAGATTCGCTCGGCTTTCCCTACCAGACGGTGCTCGGGAACGAAACGCACTTCGTTGAACCGGCTGTCCTGGCTGTTGTCACGATGGTCTCCCATCATGAAATAGTGCCCTTCCGGTACCTGGTACGTTCCGCCCCGGCTGAGAATGCCGCGCGTATGCAGCACCTCGTGCTCGCGCTCGCCGAGCTGTTCGCGACCCAGCTGAAGCGTCCGGCTGCCCTCGTAGGGCCCCACCAGTTCGATCGACACGGATTCGCCGTTGATATTCAATTGCTTGCTGCCCGCGTCGTACATGACGACATCGCCCGGCAGCCCAACCACGCGCTTGATGTAGTTGATGCTTGGATCGGAGGGCAGCCGAAACACGAGCACGTCGCCGCGTTCCGGTGCGCCAATATCCAGAATCTTCGTATTCACGACCGGCAACCGTAGCCCGTAGGCGAATTTGCTCACGAAGATGAAGTCGCCTTCCACGAGTGTCGGCATCATCGAGGCGGACGGGATGCGAAACGGCTCGAACAGGAACGAGCGCAGTACCAGTACGATCAGCAGAATGGGAAAGAACGAACGCGCGTATTCGACCACGACGGGTTCGCCCGTATCCGGGACGGCCGCCCCGGACGCCCCGCCCGCGCCTATGCGGCGACGCTTGAGAACTACGGCGTCAAACGCCCAGATCAGCCCCGATACCACGGTGGCAACCAACAATATGAGGGCAAAATCCAAGGTTATCGTCTCACGGGTGCGAATCAGCGCTGAGTATTGGGCATTTTCTGCGGGTCTGCAATATCGCCGCCGCGGCCGGAAAGATACTGTTCAATAATCTCATGTCGCAATGGGTAACCGGAGAGTTCCCGATCCTGCGCGGCCAGCACGGGAATTCGAAGCCCATAGCGTTTCTTGAGATCGATGTCGGTATCGATGTCGATCGTCTCAATCCGGGCACGCCCTGCAACCAGGGGTTGCAGTTCCTCTTCAAGACGCTCGCAAAGATGACATCCGCCCCGACTGTAGAGACGCAGCGTTCTCATTGGTCGCTGTCCTCGATCAGCGTCGGGGCAACCCGCCAATGGCCTTGCAGGGATCGACCGGCCATGAGTCCCGCGGCGAGTCCGGCCAGCGCGCCGATGAGCGCGCCCAGGTCGCCTCCGAGGCCGGCAACCCCTGCCGCGGCACCGACCAGCAACCCGGCCCATGGCAACCCGTGCAGGAGCAGCGCCCCGTGGAGGGCGTGCCTGCTTTTCAGGGAAACCGTGACCAGATCACCTGGATGATGGCGACCCGCATCGTGCAATCGCAGGGAGGAGACCGGCGCCCATCCCCAAAGGCAAACCCCTTCGCAGCCGCTGCACCGGGGAGGCGGCAGGATACTCAGGTCCACGGACCGATCGGGATTGATCCGCCGGACCCGTGCCTTGACAGTCATGCAGGCGCGCCGCGCGGCATTGCGATTGGGTTGCACCGGGAACTCTTGCGTGGACGGCAACGGATCAGGGACCGGCGATGGATGTGGCGATGACCTCAACCGTGCGCATGGGAACTTCACCCACGGCGGTAATCTGACGTCCGCTCAACGAGTGTGAAAAGGCATTGGCACTGCCGACCCGCGAGAACCCCTCGGCCACCTCAGTCTCGATGTTCGCGCTCTCGATGAATACCGATATGGTCGCGAGACCGTCCGAGTACACGAGATGTTCGACGGGAGACTGGGAGCCGGCCATGCGAGTCTGCGTGGCCACCGAGAGCCTGAACCCATCGGGCAGCTGCGACGCACGCCACTGTAGCGCCTCTTCCATCTGAGTTGCCTCCGGCGCCCTGATCCACTCGAATCCCTCTGCGTCGATGGTGGGCTCCAGCGCCGAAGCCGGAATATCGCCGCCGATCTCGATCCGGGTAAAGGCCATCTGCTCGACCGTACGCCCCTGCTCGTCCCTGAGTTGCGACTTGAGCGGCATCGCGGTCTCGCTGTCCAGCCAGAGCAGATACCCGTAGCGGAATTCGTCCCTGGGGTGGATGGCGACGACCTGGGTTTCCCGTTCGACGACGCGGTCGTTGCTCAACAGCGTTACGTCGTAGTAGTGCTGCAACCCTTCCGAGAACGCGGGCAACGCCGACACCAGTGGACTCACCTCCCGGCGCGCCTCAATGATGACGATCCGGCGATCGGGGAGAATGCAGTGGATCACGTCCTCGTGACGGATGATTTCCCTGCCAACCCCGTCCATGGATACGATGCGCTCGCTGACCCGTCCGCTGTCGTTGAGGTGGACGATCTGCAGCGCTTCGACTTCGTCCCCCACCAGATGCACGAAGGTGCCCTGATAGCTCAATTCCTCCACCGCCCGGGTCATTCGGTCAAGCCACTGCTGCGCGTCCTGCGCCGCCGCGTGGAACGCGGCGAGCCCGAGAACGGTTCCTGCCAGCGTGCGGAGTTGAAAAGAGCTATTCACTCACTGTTCCTGTTCGAGGGGATGTCGTAACCAATACGCGGGGCCCGGAATTGCGGAGGACGTCTGTATGGATCGAGGTGCGCCCGAGGCCCGAAGCGTATTCCCCATGCGTGATCAGATAGTTCGTCAAGCGGATGGGCGATGCCGACATCGGGTTCCCCGAGACGAGTGTATCGACGGGTTCATCGGGTACGATGTAGCTGACGGGCCCTTCCAGAACGGCGTCGCCACCGGTGTCGGCAATCAACTGCGACGGATCGCCGGGGTCGGCCGGGCGGTTGACAATCCCGAGAACCAGCAGCGCGGTCAATGCCACCGCTGCGGCAATTCCGAACCCGGCGGCAGGACGAATCAGCCGCCTTGATGCTACAGGAGGCGCACGCTCGTGCCCGGTAGAGCGGATGCCGTCCAGTTCCTCCCGCACGCGTCGACGCAACAAATCGGGATCCGGGTTCAGCAGCTCACCGCGCATCGCCGCGCCGATCATCGAGTAGCGCAGCGCCCGGTCACGGAACTCGGGGTCGCGCTCCAGCCGGCGCACCAGAAAGGCACACTCCTCCTCGGATAGCTCGTCGTCCGTAAACGCCGATACCTGTTCCTGTAACTTTTCGCTCATGGTGCCCCCAAATACATCAATTAATCCTACTACATCAACGGAGCGACGCGTTCGTCGATCGACTCCCGGGCCCTGAATATGCGCGAGCGTACGGTACCCACCGGACACTCCATGGTTTGAGCGATCGCCTCGTAGCTCATGCCTTCGAGTTCGCGCAGGATAATCGCGGTTCGAAGATCGTCGGGCAAGTCCGCGATGGCCTGGTTCACGGTCTGGCGAATCTCTTCCGACAACGTGAGATGTTCCGGCGTGTCGATATCCCTGAGCTTGGCGAACGCTTCGAATTGCTCGGCACTCTCGGCATTGAGGTCATAATACGTGGGCCGACGGGCCGCCGCGACGAGATAATTCTTGGCGGTGTTGATCGCGATGCGGTAAAGCCAGGTGTAGAAGGCGCTGTCCCCGCGGAACGAAGGCGCCGCACGATAGGCCTTGATGAAGGCTTCTTGCGAAACGTCGAGCGCTTCCGACGGATCTCTTACATACCTCATAACCAGCTTGATGATCTTTGGCTGATACTTGATTACCAACACGTCGAACGCTGAGCGATCTCCCTGCTGGACCCGCTTTATCAATGCCAGGTCTACGGCCCGCTCGCTGGGCGGGCGTGCCGCGACGGTTTCCTGTCGGTGCTTCTCCATAGACTACTCGAGGCGCAGAAAGTTCGTTATCGCCAGATTTGTGCGTCGCCATCCTGCAACAAATCGACAGTCATTCCAACCTGGACGGGCGGTTGACGCAGAAACCAGCGACAAATCAGCCCGACTCGCCCACCGAATCGGGTCGCAACCGCGCCAGAGCGCCGCGAACTTCCCGGGCGAGCAACTGCCAGCTCCGGGGCGGCAGTTGGTCGTGGTACAAGATCCACTCCACAGATCCTTCCGGGTCCACCAGTACGAGCCTGATCCACCAGCCGCCGCAACGACTCCCGGGCGCGAGCTGAAACTCCTGGCGCTCGAGCTCGGGCACGGACCAACAGCCCTCACCGAGCATTGCGAACTCGGGAATCGGCGACGGAAACCGCCACCGCGCGTGGCCAAGCACGCCCGCCACGGCCAGACATTTCCCCACGAGGTCGAGCGAGGAAACGGCAATGCTCGCAACCGCCAGGCCGTGGAGACACCACCACCACGTTCGCAGCAGACGCGAGGGTTGCGGCCTAAAGAGAACGGATTCGGGCGAGAAGTTGAGCCATTCCGGGATCGGTTGCTTCATACCACCCCATAAGGTAGTCGTGAAGATCGGGGTCCGGAAGTTCCAGAAGTTGGCTGAATCGCTGCTTATCCGCCGCCGCCAGGGACAGGTAGTTCTCGTCGAAGAATCGCACCAGCAGCGTGTCGAGTTCGCGCGTGCCCCGGCGGCAACGCCAGCGGAGTCGAGCCCGTGTGCTGCGCTCGTCGTCTGTCGCCGCCGGTGCCGATGTCTCCCGGGCTTCGACCGACGCGTTATCCGGAGGCGCGGGGTCGGTGCTCACGACGGATCAGTGGCGTCGTTCGGCAATCAGTTTCTTGGTCAGAGCGATCGCCTTCCCCGGATTGAGACCCTTCGGGCAAGCCTCGGTGCAATTGAGAATGGTGTGACAGCGGTACAGCCTGAACGGATCCTCGAGGGCATCGAGACGTTCGCCGGTCATTTCGTCGCGGCTGTCCACGATCCAGCGGTAGGCCTGCAGCAGCACCGCCGGGCCCAGGTAGCGATCAGGGTTCCACCAATAACTCGGGCATGCGGTGGAACAACAGGCACACAGGATGCACGCCGACGGCTCGTTGATCTTTTCCTGGTCCTCCTTGGACTGCAGCCGCTCGCGGTCCGGCGGGGGCGGCGTGCGGGTCTCGAGCCACGGCTTGATGGAGGCGTACTGGGCGTAGAAGTTGGTCAGGTCCGTAACCAGATCCTTGACCACCGGCATATGGGGGAGCGGATAGATCTTCACGGTTCCCCGGTAGTCTTCCACGGCCCTGGTGCACGCGAGGGTATTGGTACCGCCGATATTCATCGAACAGGAACCGCAAATGCCCTCCCGGCAGGAGCGGCGAAACGTCAGCGTCGGATCGATCTCATCCTTGATCTTGATGAGCGCGTCGAGCACCATGGGCCCGCAGGCGTCCATGTCGATTTCGTACGTATCCAGCCTCGGCGGCCCCCCGGCGTCCGGATCGTAGCGGTAGACCTGGAACTTGCGCGGGCTCGTCGCACCGTTGGTTGCCGGATGGGTCTTGCCGGGTTTGACCCGGGAATTAACTGGAAGCCTGAACTGTGCCATGGTGGGCCAACCCCTCAATCACGTCTCGCTCAATAGGTGCGTGCCTTCGGCGCGATGGTTTCGATGTCGTCGCTGAGCGTCTCCAACTGCACCGGGCGCTCGCCGAACCGCACTTCGCCGCGCTCATCGACCCACACCAGGGTGTGCTTCAACCAGTTCTCGTCGTCGCGGTCCGGATAATCTTCCCGTGCCTGTGCGCCGCGGCTCTCCGTCCTGTAGGCCGCGGACTTGATGGTAGCCGTCGCCTGGAGCAACAGGTTCTCCAGCTCCAGCGTCTCCACCAGATCCGTGTTCCAGATCAGGGAACGGTCGGCGACCGAAACGTCCGCGAAAGAGGCAAATATGGGTTCCAGCGCGTCGATGCCCTCCTGCAGGGTCTCGCCGGTACGAAAGACCGCCGCGTGATTCTGCATCACGCGCTGCATCCGCAGACGGATCTTCGCCGTCGGGTGTTGACCGCTGGCATGCCGCACCCGGTCGATCCGCTGCACGGCTTCCTCGCCGGCATCCTTGCGCAACGACGCAACACGATCTCCGGCGCCGATCAGTTCTCCGCAACGGTCCGCGGCGGCGCGCCCGAAGACGACCAGGTCGATCAGCGAGTTGGATCCGAGCCGATTCGCCCCGTGCACGGAGACGCAGGCCGCCTCCCCCACCGACATCAGCCCCGGGACGACGACTTCGCTACCGGCCGCGTCGGTCGTCAGGACTTCCCCGCGGAAATTGGTGGGTATGCCGCCCATGTTGTAGTGGACCGTGGGCTGTACCGGAATGGGTTCCTTCGTCACGTCCACCTTGGAGAAAATCTTTGCGGTCTCGGCGATGCCCGGAAGCCGTTCGGCGATCACAGCGGGGTCCAGGTGCTCCAGGTGCAGGTGCACGTAATCCTTTTCCGGCCCCAGGCCGCGCCCCTCGCGGACTTCGATGGTAATCGAGCGGCTCACCACGTCCCGTGAGGCCAGATCCCGGGCGTTGGGGGCGTAGCGCTCCATGAACCGCTCGCCTTCGGAGTTGCTCAGGTAGCCGCCTTCCCCGCGGACGCCTTCGGAAATCAGCATCCCGGCCCCGTAGAGACCGGTGGGATGAAATTGCACGAACTCCATGTCCTGCAAGGGAAGTCCGGCGCGCAGCACCATGCCGTTGCCGTCGCCGGTGCAGATGTGCGCCGATGTGCAGGAAAAATAGGCTCGCCCGTAGCCCCCGGTGGCGAGGATCACCATGTGGCTGCGGAAGCGGTGCAGCCGGCCTTCGGCGAGGTCCAGGGCGACGACGCCGCGGCAGACGCCGTCCTCCATGATCAGGTCAATGGCGAAGTACTCGATGAAGAACTCCGCATCGTGCTTCAACGACTGCTGGTAGAGGGCGTGCAACATGGCGTGCCCGGTCCGGTCCGCGGCGGCGCAGGTCCGCTGCGCCGTGCCCTCGCCGTAGTGCGTCGTCATCCCGCCGAAGGGGCGCTGGTAGATGCGCCCGTCTTCGGTGCGCGAAAAGGGAACACCGTAGTGCTCCAGCTCAATGACCGCGCGGGGCGCCTCCTTGCACATGTACTCGATGGCATCCTGGTCGCCGAGCCAGTCGGATCCCTTGACCGTGTCGTACATGTGCCAGCGCCAATCGTCCGGCCCCATGTTGCCAAGCGCCGCGCTGATTCCGCCCTGCGCGGCAACGGTGTGACTGCGCGTCGGAAAGACCTTGGTGATACAGGCGGTGGACAGACTCTGCTCGGCGAGCCCCAGCGCTGCCCGGAGTCCGGCACCGCCGGCGCCGACGACGACCACGTCGCAACTATGCTCGATAAATTCGTATTCCCCAGTCATGCCGCGGCTCCGAACGCGATCCTGAGCACCGCGAATATGCCGGCAACCGCCACGGCGATATGCGCAAAGAAAGCGGCTACGAGTGAGAAAACCTTGATGCCCGCGTCATGCACGTAGTCCTCGATGACCACCTGCACGCCGAGATGGGAGTGGTAACACAGCGCGACGAGTAACAGGATCAAGAGCACGCTGTTGAGCGGGGCCTGGATGAGGCCGACAACGGCGGCGTAGCTGAAAGACTCCAGGCGCGCAAAGGCGATGGCGAGCCACAGTCCCAGGGGCACCAGCGCAACCGCGGTCAGGCGCTGCGCCCACCAGTGCTCCACGCCCGTCTTCGCGGAACCCAGACCCAGGACCCGATTGAGGGGACTGACAAGTCTCATCGACACCATCGCCTCATAGAATCACCAGCAGCGAATAAACCACGGTGACGGCCGCGCTGGTGAGGACGACGGTCCAACCGCTGACCCGATATTGCGCAGGCTCCAGTCCGATCCCCATATCCCAAAACAGATGCCGGATTCCGTTGGCCAGATGGTAGAAGAAGCAGAATGCCCAGCCTGCATAGCAGATCTTCGCCCACCCGCTCCCGAGCAGGGCCGCGGCGTCGGCATAGTCGGCCTCGCCACCGGCCGCTGCCATCAGCCAGTACGCGAGCACCAGCAGGCCGAGCGACAAACCGAGGCCGGTGGCCCGGTGCAGTATGGACAGAACGCTGGTGATCTCCGGCCGGTAGATCTGCAAGTGCGGCGACAATGGCCGCTCGACCCTGTCCGTCATTCCTCAATCCGTATTTGTCGTTGTTTCGGTGTGCGCGGGGCGGAATGTGCCCGCCTGCTACCGCGCGGTGCGTAGTCTGCCAGAAATGAGCGTTACACGCACCCGCTGGGGCGGAACGCTGCAGCGGAGCATGGTCGGCGACGGGCTAGCAGCCCGTGGCAAGAGTCCGGCGTCGCACCGAGACCGTCGAGGCGCCCGCCCGGCAAGGCGCAAATCTCCATAACAACCGCATTAAATGGCGGGAACGCACACGATTGCGTCGATGGCAATTATGTCGGCCGTCTTGACCTTCCGGGAGAACCTGCTACAACAACACTTCATGACTTCCGAGCCAGTGATATCCGCCGCCGATCCGGCACCGCCGAGTCTCTACCCGCTCGCCGACCTGGGCTTGATCGAGGTCAGCGGCACGGATGCCGAGACATTTCTCAATGCGCAACTCAGCCGCAACGTGAGTTCGGGCGAGCCGCCGCGGGCAACATTGGCTGCCTGGCACGACGCAAAGGGCCGCGTTCTGGCCGTGTTCCGGGCCATTTGGACCGGCGAGCGCTGGCTTCTCCTTGCCAAGGGCGCCGACATCGAAGCGCTGATCCGGCGGTTGAGGATGTTCGTGCTGCGTGCAGACGTCCGATTGCGGAACGCCTCGGACGATTGGCGGGCAGCGGCCGTCCTCGGCGGAATCGACCGCTGGCTGGAGAGACGTTCGATCACGCTGGGCGAGCAGCCAGGCGACGCGGTCATGCTGGACGGCGCTTTTTTTGTTCGCGTCGGCCCACGGCTCGCCTGGCTGGTGGCGGCCGGTGAATTTCCGGAAGACCTGGAAAGCGACTGCCCGGTCGGTCATGACGAGTCGGGTGCAGTGGAGGAAATCCGCCTGGGTCTGGTCGACGTGACCCCCGAACTCACCGGCCGCTATACCGCGCACATGCTCAATCTCGACCGCCTGGGCGCCGTGGCATTCGACAAGGGGTGTTTCCCCGGTCAGGAAGTCATCGCGCGCACCGAGAACCTGGGCCGCGTGAAGCGACGGGTGTTTCGATTCAGCGGAGAACTGAAGCACGTTCCTGCCGTCGGCAGCGCCCTGCTCGATTCCAGCGGCAACGCCGCAGGCGAGGTGGTCCGAGCCGCGACTACCGCCGAGAAA
Organism: Gammaproteobacteria bacterium; assembly: GCA_047516145.1. Classification (GTDB taxonomy): domain Bacteria; phylum Pseudomonadota; class Gammaproteobacteria; order Steroidobacterales; family Rariloculaceae; genus UBA6522. Next base: position 3,749 of record JAKZVH010000075.1, on the reverse strand, counting down.
CGGGTCGAGTTGCTGGCGGTTGTCCGTGTCGATGCGGCTCTCTGCGATCTGACCTGCGCCGACGAAGTCAGCGTACCGCTGGCCCGGGATTCACTCCCTGGGGACTAGCCCTCTCGATCGCGGCTCAGGTTCTGTACCGCGGAAAAACGCGTTCCGCGTTACCTCTGTCCAACGCGTACAACACATCCGGCGGTAGCCCCAACTGAGGAATATGCCTCGTGGTCGTCTCGTACGGTTCCACGGGAAAGTCGGTCCCGAACAGCAACTGTGTCGGACCGGCAAACTCCAACGCCCCCGCGACCACCCACGGGAAGCTGGCGTGCCCCAGCTCGAAATACAGACGCCTCAGCTTGTCCAGCGCCCCGTGCGGGTAGAGGTCCGGTCGGTCCTGCGGCACGCGGTCCTGGATTCGGCCGGCCAGTGCCGGCACGGTTCCGCCGGTGTGCGAGACGATGAAATGGATGTCCGGATAATTGGTCAGCACGCCGTTCCAGAGCAAGCTCAGGACGGCCCTGTTTACGTCGTTGTCGAATTCGGCCACCGCGGCGCGGACGCCCGGAGGATTCACGCAGCAGAAGGGCGTCGTGTTCGGGTGCAGGAAAACAGCCGTTCCGCGCCGGTCAAGTTCCTCGAAGATTGGCATCTGGGACGGGTCCCCGGGCCACATCTCCGCGGCGCTGCTGTTCATCGTGACCCCGTCGGCGTTCAGCGTATCGAACGCGTATTCGATCTCCCGCAGGCTGCCGTCGGTATCGGCCAGGGGGACGGCGGCAAAGAATCCGAAGCGTCCGGGATGATCCCGGGTGAGCGAGGCGGCAAACTCGTTGGCCTGGCGTGCCAGGTCGCGCGCCCGGGGCGTTCCGTCGTTCAGCGGCTCGGGGAACGTGATGCCGGAGAGAATCGCCGTTGCGACGTTGTTCCTGTCCATGGCTTCCAGTGAAATCTCGGGGGACCACGGCCAGCGGGGCTCCTCGAACGGCGGCAGGTAGTGATGGTGTACGTCGATGCGACCGGGGTGATTGATGGCGGTCTGGGCAAGCAGCCCGCTGCAGGGGCGCAATGCGCCTCCCAACGCCATGCCGGCCAGTGTTGAATCCCTCAGAAAAACTCTACGGTCCATGATCTCCCCTCCATATTTCTGCATGGTGGCCTGAAGATTCTAACCGTAACCGCGGACCGCGAAGACCCGTCCTGTCGCCTCTGCGCGGCTACTCCTCGGCGGTTATCGTACCCGAAGAGCCTCCAGAGCAGCTCCGACCGTGCCTGTACGCTGATGCCTCTGCCCATCCATTACCTCCCAAATTCCGGGTAACACTCCAATGAGGCAACGACCATTGTCGGTAACTAAATCAGTGAGGCAATGCGCCGAAAGATTTAATTGTCGCTGACCAGAATGGTGGCGAATGCCTCAGTCAGCATGGTAGACGTCAGAAGATGAAGGAATAGACGGCACCCTTGATCTTGGCATCCCGGTTCACGCTACGGCGACGGTGCGCATACCTCGTATCAGGGACGCGATTTTCATCCTCTGTCCCATAGTGTGCACGTAGCGATGCGTGAACTGCAGGAACATTCGTTTTGCGAACGCGAATGTCGCCGTTCACGGAAAATCTCTTCACTTCACGCATTTCTGGACGACTTGCGCACAAACTCACGTTGCAGGAATTTGCGAGCCCACAATACTAGAAAAATATATGACCAGTTCGGTGGGGTAGAGAATGAATGAACGGAAGAGTGAGTCGTGATTCCCTTGACCTCCGGAAGTCCGTTGGACCGGCGGCTCTGACGCAGAGAAGATCCCAATGTTCGACAAGCGCAGCGATCTTGTCCGGTTCCTGGCGGTTGTTGACGTGGGTGCGATCAGTTTGGCGGCCGACCGCCTCGCAATGGCCCAACCGGCGCTAACACGTGTCATTGCAAGGCTTGAGCGCCAGTTCGCCGGTAAGCTTTTCGAGCGCCTGCCGAAGGGTGTTCGCCTCACTGCGCTGGGCACTACTGCCGCTGAACTCGCCCGCGGTATATTGCGGGAGTTCGAGGCCGCAGAAAATCACCTTAACGCCGCGCGCACAGGTCACGCCGGCACCTTCCGCATCACTGCGGGACCGATGTGGGCCTGCGCCGTCCTGCCAGAAACCATAGCCCGCTATCACCAGGCGTTCCCTCACATCGAACTAAGAATCGACACCGTCACCCGCGCGGAGGGCCTGCGGCGACTGGCTATTGGCGAAAGCGACCTGCATTGCGGCGGCATCGACGATGGGCGACGTCTGCCCGACTTCCTTCGGAGCGAGCGGTTTCTCGACGTGACGACTGGCATCGTCGCCCACCGCGATCATCCACTCTTGGCCCGCAGAATAAACTACGACGATCTTGCCAGGTGCGCTTGGATCGACTACGACGCCTCCCCCGGTCCAGGGTTCCAACCGGCCCAGTCCGCACTCACGCATTTGCTCGCACGACTTAATGATCGCACAAGCGCTCGCGTGCGGACTATCGTCCACACAAACTCGCCAAACTTGCTCCTTATGACAAGCGGCCCCTACCTCGCTTGGCTCTCAACGGAATTTCTCGATCGGCTTCCTGGCCAGTTTCTGCGGCCCCTGCCAGTTGCGTTCGGGCGATACCGATTCCGATCCGGATTCGTGGTGCGGCGTGCTACCGAGGATATACCACCGTTCCGACGCTTCGAGGCGTTGCTGCGACAGACCGCGCTAAAGCAGCACGAGTGACTGTGTCGACCCCACACTACGGCTACTGTTATCTGCACAGGTTTCCGCAGGACGAAGGGTTGACGGTAAACAAGAATTGCACGTGCCGAATGTACCTGCGACCCGCTTCTTGGGTAACCCGACACATTCGCCAACCCCAGTCGCCTTGCAGGCCCGAACAGAAAATGCGGTTGGCACGAAACCATTCAGCTTTGGGCCATAGCCATGCCTGTTTCAGGAACATCCATGCCAGAACGGTATACCACGCTTGGCAAAATTCTAACTCCTTATGCGCATAACTTACTGAAAATTATAAAGTTACTTCAGTTCCATCAGAGTTCGGCGGCGAAGTATCAGTCTGAAACGAGGTTTGCTCCCGTAGTTCCCCCCTGCTACGCATGTCTTGGATGAGCGGCAAAGGAAATTGATCGTCGAGTAGATTGACGATATAGACATCGACCGGGCGTTCAGTCGATTGGCGATGTCTCGCCGATTGAAAGGGAAGGGACAAACCGGAAGCGAAAGTGACCAGGGTATTCCAACTCAAACAGAGACTCTACGGACTTTCCGGTGTGCGTCAGAATTACTATAGTGGGGAATAGGGAGATTCATGATTGTGAATTTAAGAGCATTGATTCTGGCATTTCTATTGTCGTTCTCAAGCATTCCGGCGGCAATGGCGTGTCCGTATGATTTTCGTTGCGGTGTGGATCGTCCTCCTCCATGGGATACGCCGTATCCGCTGCTCGGGTTTCAGGAGCAGGAAGAAGAAGAGCCCGCAGTGCGAAAAGATGAAAAAGATATGTGCTCCGAAGAAAATTTGGACCAAACGTACGCTGTTAACGTCGCGAGCGGGGCTGTTGCCCTGATAGCAGGTGGTGTTGGAGTGGCTCCTTTGTTTTGGATAGCTGGTGGCCTCCATATTATTAGCGGAACGGTGTTGGCCTACTGTGAGATTACAAACGATGAATAGACGGAAAACAGCGCGTCGAAAGCTCGCGGCCTCGCCCGATCGCTGGGTGGCTGCTATAGGCTTAGGTG
>JAKZVH010000074.1:0-2785 GCA_047516145.1 Gammaproteobacteria bacterium | reverse complement strand
GTTATTGCCTACTCGGTGGAGCAGCGGACGCATGAGATTGGAGTCCGGATGGCGTTGGGCGCCGGTCGGCTGCAAATCGCCGGGCTGTTCTGTCTGCGGACGCTCGTCCTCATGGGTCTGGGAATCGGCGGGGGTCTCCTGGGAGCCGCATGGCTCACGCGCTATCTTGAAAGCCTGCTTTTCGAGATCGAGCCGGCAGACCCGGTGGCCTGGGTCTCGGTGGCGACTCTGTTGGCAGCCACGGCCGTAATCGCAACGTTGGTTCCGATGCGCCGCGCCCTCCGTGTCGACCCGGCGGCAACGCTGCGTCCCGAGTAAATCTCGGTAATGGACCAGGCACGGCAGGGTGGCAATCCCAAAAGCGGCCAACGGAGACGACCGGGACGCGCTTTTTGGAAGAGCAAGGCCGACGGAACCGCGATGTGCAGAATCTGACAGACCACGAATACGGCTCGCTTGGCTATATGGCGAGGGAACGTGAAGGTTACGTCGGATACTTCGCAACTTTCCGCCCCGGACCTTTTTGGAACGATGAATCGTCAACGGCTCCGTGACAATGCAAACCAAGCATGAACAGTTCGAGGAACGGATCGCCGCGATCCGAAAGGTCCTTGAGGCGACGTAGGGAGTATTCATGCGCCGACTCATCCAAAGGCTCCGCTACTGGGCCGGTCACAAACACGCCGAGCGGGAACTTGCCGAAAAAATGGAGCTTCATCGGGCGATGAGGCAGGAAGAACTGGAACGTTCCGGAATGCCGGACAAGGAAGCAGCACAGGCGAGCCGGCGCGCGATGGGAAACGTCGCAATGGCCCGTGAAGACGCCCGCGCGATATGGATCTGGCCGTGGTTGGAGGGGCTCCTTTCCGATTTTCGATTCGCGCTACGGGGACTGCGGCGCGACCGGGCGTTCGCTCTCGCTGCGATCGCAATGCTTGCGCTCGCTGTCGGGTTGAATACCACGATGTTCACGGTCATGAACACCATGTTGTTTCGGGGCTTCCCGCTCGTCCAGGAGAACGACAGGCTGGTTTACATACAGGAGCATGGGCCGTCAGGGTGTTGCATGTCCTACCCGGATTTCGAGGTTTGGCGCTCGCAGGCGCAGGCGTTCGATGGTCTGGCATTCATTGCGGAAAGGCCCGTCACCTTCAGCGACGGCGGCGAACGCTCGATCCGCATTGTCCCGTTCACAGTGAGCGCCAACACATTCGAACTGCTCGGCGTGCAGCCAACGCTGGGGCGAGATTTCGTCCCGGCGGATGAAGGTCCCGGAGCCGCACCGGTTGCAATTCTCAACCATCGGTTTTGGGAGAGCCGGTTTGGCAAACGCGACGACATTATTGGCTCGACCGTTTATTTTGACGGAGCGCCCGCCACCATCATCGGCGTGATGCCCGAAGGTTTCGACTTTCCGACGCGAAGTGAAATTTGGATGCCGTTGGCCCACACCCCCGAGTTGCACCAGAGGAGCGGGCTCGCCACATTCGAGGATCCTGGAGGCTTCCTGGCGTTTGGGCGACTGCGGGGCGGCGCAGACATCGAAGAGGCTCGCGCGGAACTCGAAACAATCAATCGCAGCCTCGAAGCGGAGTATCCAGAGACGAATCGCCGTGTTGTCCCGACAGTGAAGACGCATTCGCAGTTTTTTGTCGGCCAGGATGCGCCCATGATCTATGGCCTGCTTTGGGCGGCGGGTTGGTTCATCTTGCTGATCGCCTGCGCCAACCTGGCCAATCTGGTGCTGGCGCGGACCGTTGGGCGGTGGCGCGAGTTTTCGACCAGGATCGCGCTCGGCGCGGGCTCGGGGCGGATGATACGCCGGATTTTGGTGGAGAGCCTGACGATTGCGATCGTCGCTGGAGCGCTCGGCTGGTGGATCGTCAACTGGGGCGTGCGGACATGGGCTGCGGCAACCGCGTCCCCCTACCAGATACTCGACCACACGGTGGATTCCGGCACGCTGGCCTATTTGGCTGCGATCTCGGTTGCCGCGGCGATCATGTTTTCGCTGGCGCCGATCGGCAGGGTTTTGCGGCTTGGCGTGAACGGCCCTCTGAGAGGCGACGCCCGCGGCGTAACCCGGGATCCGCACGGCAAACGTTTGGCGGCAGTCACGGTTGCGACCCAGATGGCGCTTGCCATTGTGCTGCTGTCGGGGGCCGGCGTCCTGGTGCGGAGCCTCTTCAACATTGTGAGCGCCGAGACCGGCGTACGCGATCCTGAAAACATCGTGGTTGGAACGTTGAGATTGCCACCCGACAGGTACCCGAGCCCCGAATCGAGGCTTGCGTATTTCGACCGACTCGAAGCGCAATTGACGAGCATTCCGGGAATTGACGCCGGGGCCTTGGCCGTAAGCCTTCCCGTCGGTCCTCGCTATCCGCGGGCGATTGAGATAGAGGGAAGGCCCAGCCCGCCGGAAGGAAGCGAGCCTGTAGGAGTCCTGGCCGTCGGGCCGGACTACTTCCGGGTAGTGGGAGCATTCGCGATATCGGGCCGAGACTTCAGCAACGGAGATGATCGTCCAGAGGGATTGCCGACCGCAATCGTGAACCAGCGCTTTGCTGCCGACTTCTGGCCGGACGAACAAGCGCTTGGCAAGCGTCTGCGTGCGGAGGATGGGGAGTGGCGTATCGTGGTGGGCGTCGTCCCGAATATCATGCAGGGAGACCCCCTCCGGCAGCGGTTCTACCCACTGATCTACGTACCTTTCCGGCAGGAACCGCCCCCGAATCCGCGTCCTGCGTCCTTTCTCGTGCGAACGGGCGTGCCTCCGGACCAA
>JAKZVH010000073.1:0-3639 GCA_047516145.1 Gammaproteobacteria bacterium | reverse complement strand
GACTACTTCATCTTCCCCAAGCTCATCACCATCGTCACTACGCTGGACAAGCACGGCCGGGTGAATGCCGGAGCCTATTCGCACATCATGCAATACGACGTAATGCACAAGACGCCGCGTATTCTGCTTGGTTTCCGCAACACGTCCGACACCTTCTGCAATATCCGCGACACCGGCGAGTTCGTCATCAACTGCCCGAAGTACGACACGCTGGACGACATGATGGAAACCGCGCGTTTCTACCCGGAGGGCGCCAACGAGCTGGACTACACCGGCTACACAATGATTCCCTCCCGCAAGGTCAAGCCGCCCAGCATCGCCGAATGCCCGCAGATCATCGAATGCACGGTGGATCAGGTATACGACCTGGATCGCACCCAGGGCCACGTGATCGGCTCTATCCAAGCCATCGTCATGGACAAGGGGCTCGCCGCCCTGCCCCGTGCCGAACGCCTGCCGGCCATGAACCTGCCAGTCGGGCTGGGCGACGAGAAACGCAAGTACTACTTCCATACCTCAACGCGCGACGTCGTCATGCACGTGTTGGGCGATGCTCCGGATGTGGAAGTGCCGCCGGTGGAGGAAGAAGCGGAGCAGGAAGTTGCCGCGGCAGATGCGATGGAATGGGACGGGGACGCGAAGAGAATGCTTGAGGCGGTGCCGAAAACGCTGCACAAGATGGTCACGGGCCAGGTGGAGAGTGCGCTGCGCGAACGCGGCGAGAAGATGGTCACGGGAGCATTGTTCCAGGCTCTGGGCCAGGAATTCGGTATCAGCGAAGAACTATTCGAACGATTTGAGAGATCCGACGCCGATGCGGACACGCCGGCTTAGGTTCGACCGCTGCGGCGAACCGGCCGATGTAGTTCGTCTCGAAGAGGTCGAGCTGGGCGATCCCGGCCCCGGCGAGGTAATCGCCCGTACCGAGGCCAGCGCGATGCACATCGCCGACATCAAGCTGGTGCAAGGCATCGACGCGCTGCGCCGTCCCCTGCCCGTCACCCCGGGCTTCGAGGGCATGGGCCACGTCGTGGCGACCGGTCCGGATGCCGGCTACGAAGTCGGCAACCGCGTATTCCTTCCGCTGGGTTGCGGAACCTTTTCCGAGTATGTGCGCGTCCACAAGAACGACATGGGCATGCGCCGCGCCCCCGACGGCGATGCCGAACAGCTTGTACTGTCCAACATCAACGGCGCTACCGCCTGGACGCTGCTGGAGGACTTCGTCGAGCTGGGCGAGGGCGACTGGGTGCTGCAGGATGCGGCAAATTCAAACGTAGGGCGTTATCTCATCGTCCTGGCGGCGCAACGCGGAATCCGCACGGTCAACCTGGTGCGGCGTGAAGAGGTGTGCGAGGAGCTGAAGGAACTGGGCGCGGATGTAGTGATCCTGGACGGTCCGAACCTGCCGAAACGCATGCGTGAGGCGACTGGAGGGGCACAGATACGGCTTGGAATCGACGCCATCGCAGGCGAAGCGGTCATGCGCATGGCCAACTGCCTGGCCGACGGCGGTCTGATCGTCAGTTACGGCACCCTCACCGATACGCCCTGCCAAATCGATTTCTGGCAGATGTTCATGCACGACATCCGCCTGTGCGGCATGTCCACGGTTCGCTGCCTGTCGACACGCTCCGAAGAGGAGATCGACCGGGTCCAGAACGAGATCGCCCTGATGGCCGCGGACGGCCGCTTGAGCGCCAAGATCGCCGCCCGCTATACGCTCGATCAATGGCAGGAAGCCTTCGCCCACGCCGCCCGCACCGGCTCAGCCCGCGACGGCAAGATCATAGTCCGCCCCAACAGCTGACCAGCACCCTGGGAAAGAGGGCATCCTGCCCTCGAACAACGCGGAGAAAGTCGCTCCGTGAGGTTGCGCGGTCATTGCCGTAAGGTTATGGTAAGTTTGTTGTGCCAAGATCGCTGGCTGGGGAAGTCCGGCAATCATTACGCCTGACGTTGGTCATTTCATGAGGGGACAAATCATGTTGAATCGTATTTCCACGCGCTGGCCGGCGGCGCTACTGCTCATTATTGCCGCGCCGGCCATGGTCATGGCCCAGGACAGCGACGACGGGGGGGGGGACTCCGAAGAAGCGCTGGAATTGGAGGTACAGACCGTAACCGGCACCCGGTTGCCGACAGCGGCCGGCGCTTCTCCCATCTTCGTACTGACCCGGGAGCAGATTGATGCCCGGGGGCTAACGAATATAGAGGATATCGTCCGCTACCTGCCGCAAAACTTTTCCACGATTACCAACGGGGGCAGGTACGACAGTCTGTCACCTCGGTTCCAGATCGGTTCGGTCACGCTCAATCTTCGTGGCCTGGGAGAGGGATCCACCTTGGTTCTTGTAAACGGCAGGCGTCTTGCGGCTTCGCCCTCCGAGAATGGCACTTTTACCGACGTTGCCACGCTTCCCTTCAGTGCGATTGAGCGGGTTGAAGTGATGACGGACGGCGCCAGCGCCGTATATGGCTCCGACGCCGTGGGAGGCGTCGTCAACTTCATCATGAAGAAGAACTACCGAGGCTCGGAATCATCGATACGTTACGAGAACAGCAGCTCCGGCGGACACCGAAAGGTTGTCGAGCAGTCTCTCGGATTTTCCTGGGACACCGGTAACCTGACAGCGTCCGTCAATTGGCGTGACGAAGATGCCGTATATGCGGGTGATGCGGGACTTGACATAGACGGGGATTTCCGCGAGCAGGGCGGCAGAGCCTGGGCCCCTAACTACACGCAACCCGGCCATCTCCGGTCGGGGGGGGCTGGACTCCCCTCGAACGCGCCACCGAACACGAGACGTGGAATCCTGCCCGATGGTGACGGCACGAATATCAATCCGGATGATGTCATATGGGTGTCCAATGAGGAGTTTGTGACCCAATCGGGGAACTTTAATCTGTTTCCCTTTACGCGCGCCGCTAACTCTGCGGGCGAGGCGATTCCAGCTTCCGAGCACCTGTCTGCGTACTTAAGCCTGACGCAAGAATTCGGCGAAAGCTTGACGCTGAATTTGTCTGGATCTTTCGCGCGGCAAGACTCGTATCAACGGGGCACTAGCGCTTCGTTCAGCGGTCGCGTTCCTGCAAGCAACTACTACAACCCATTTGGCGAGACCGTGTATATGGCCTACGCATTTAATCGCGAAATCGCCGATGGCAAACTTATTTCTTTTGCGAGAACGACGGACTTGGAGCGCTTGAATCTGAGCGCCTCGCTAAGCTGGGAGACACCCATTGAGGGTTGGACAGCGACCTTTTCCGCCAATCACGGCACGGATAAACCTTACGCCGGTTATCCAGGTAGCTTCAGCTCCAGGAACCCCGAATTTCAAGCGGCGCTTGCCAGCAGCGATCCGGCGGAAGCAATCAATCCGTTCGGCGACGGCACCGTGCAGCGGGCCACACTCGATGAGTTTGTGACGTACGCCACCCGAGGTGCACGAGACGGCAGCCAGGACGTCGTCGGCTTGAGTTTGGCCGGTTCGCTTTTTGATCTTTCCGGCGGGCCCGTGGAATTGGCCGTGGGAACTGAAGCACGGACGGACACGCTCGACTTCGATTCCTTCCTGTTGAATCCGTTCACGTTCCGTGTTCCGGATGCTCCGGAAATCGTTCCGGAGTCGGAAAACA
>JAKZVH010000072.1:0-5267 GCA_047516145.1 Gammaproteobacteria bacterium | reverse complement strand
TCTTCCACCAGGCGCAGCGTTTCAGCGTCGAGATCGTATGACTCCCGGTTGTCGTACAGCGTCTCGATTCGCGCGAACAATACAGCGTTCAGCAGTATCCGGTCGCTGTGCTCGGACAGCCTCGGCGCAATTTCCACCTCGACTTCGTTCAGCGTGTCGTTGGTATGCGCGGAGATGAGACTGAAGAATACGCGCGATACCCGATTCAGTATCTGACCCGACAATTCCAGCGGCACCAACGTGTTCTCGACCGTGGGCGCCTCTTCCTGGCTGACAATCGCCTCTATCTCCGCAAGCTGCTCCGCCATGCCGGCTTCGAACGCAGCCAGGTAGTGACTGTCGTCGACGCGATCGAATGGCGGGTACTTCAGATAGAGGGGGCTTTCAACGAGAAAAGGATTTTCGCCTGGCATGGTGTCTGAAGTGCCCTCTCCGTCAGTCGTTGTGTCTGTCGTTGCGTCTGGAATGGCATCGGCCGTGCTACCCGTGGCGGGCGCCTCCGACTGCTCCCCGGAGCAGGCAGCAAGCATCGAGGCTGCGAATACAAGCATAGCGACGTATTGGAGTTTCATGTTCATGTGTCTTCCCGATCATTTGCTGATCTTGGCTCCCGACAACGTACGTGTACATTCGGCCCGTTACCGCTGTGTCGGCGGCTTAGATTGTAACCGGTCTCGACGCGCGAACGAGCAGCCATGGCCCAGCCGACGCCCCGCCGGGCGGGTGCCTGGCGCGCCATGCAGCGGGGCCGTTCGGCGTGACAATAACAAAATCGCAGATGCCAATCGTCGTCCGACAGCTCGGACCGGCCGTCAACCGAAACAGCACGCTCGATGATCGGGAGTCCCAGTGCATTTTCACCTCCAGTTGACTTTACTCATGAGTAATTTAAAGTTGACATGATATTACTCATACGTTCCGAGTCTGGCGGAGCCTTGTCCCATGTCCACCAAGTCGCAAATGCTCCCGCGCTATCTCTCCGGCCCGATCGAGGACGATCTTGAGAGCAAAATGGTATTTCTCGGCGGTCCCCGCCAAGTGGGCAAGACGACGCTGGCCCTGGCGCTTCTTCAGGCGGATGGGCCAAGGCACCCCGGATACCTGAGCTGGGACGATCCGCACGTTCGTCCGAACCTGTTGCGGGGGGAACTGCCCGGCGGCGAGAAGCTTGTGGTACTGGATGAGATTCACAAATTTCCCCGCTGGCGCAATCTGGTCAAGGGGTTTTATGACACCCAGGGCGACCGAGTCTCGCTCCTGGTGACCGGGTCTGCCCGGCTGGATCACTACCGCAAGGGCGGTGACTCGCTGCAGGGACGGTACCATCACTATCGTCTCCATCCCCTTTCCCTGGGCGAGCTTGGCGCCGGTCCGTCGCCGCGCGACCTCGATGCGCTTCTGCGGTTCGGCGGATTCCCGGAACCCCTGCTGGCCGGCAACATGCGCACATGGCGGCGCTGGCAGCGCGAGAGGCTCTCGCGGGTCGTCCGTGAAGACTTGCGCGACCTCGAAAACGTCCGGCAGGTGGCTCTCGTCGAACTTCTCGTGGAGGCGCTGCCGGACCGAGTCGGGTCGCCACTTTCGGTGCGAAGCCTGAGCGAGGACCTGCAGGTTGCGCACGCCACCGTCGAACGCTGGCTGAAAATTCTCGAGAACCTCTATGTGTGCTTCCGCATCCCGCCGTTCGGTGCGCCCCGGATACGCGCGGTAAAGAAGGAGAACAAACTCTACCTTTGGGATTGGTCGCAGGTACCGGGCGGAGGGGCGCGTTTCGAAAACCTGGTCGCCTGCCAGCTCCTGAAGTACTGCCACCACCAGGAGGACACCCAGGGCCATCGAATGGAACTGAGATTCATGCGGGACACCGACCGCCGCGAAGTCGATTTCGTGGTGATCCGGGACAACGAACCGCTATTCGCCGTGGAATGCAAATCGGGTGAGAAATCGCCGAGCCCGGCGATCGCCTACTTTCGGGACCGAACGCCGATCGCCGACTTTTACCAGGTCCACTTGGGCGAGCGGGACCGGCTTTCGGGCGGTATCCGCATGATGCCTTTTCGGACCTTCTGCAGGGAGCTTGGGTTGCCGTGACATAGTGCGGCCATGCGCAGGTTCAATACCGAAGACCCCGTTCGGCCCGACGAGCACTACAGCATTCCGCCGCTCGACCGGATGGACCTGGGCCGGATGCGCACCGATCTGCTGGCGGTCTGGGGAATCATGGTGACGCAACATGGTTTCCTTGTCGCGCTACCAGCGTAGATTCTTGCGGTTCCACCAGTACAGCAACCTCGCGAATCCGTTGTAAAGCCACCTCGAAAGCGTCCGAATACCCGGTACCCGAATCAACTTTGAAAGGGCTCGCTGACCTCGGGTCTTGCCCCACAACTCCGCGAACGCTTCGGACCCCACGTGAAGGGTCCCTTCCTCATCAACGACGTGTAAACGCTCGCGGACGAATTCAAGGTCCGAGGCGACGTCCGCCGCCGCCTCGTTGGAACAGTGCACGTCGATCCAATCCACTTCGGCCGCGCTGTTCCCAAGTTTTCGCCGCTGATACTTGATGCCCGCGTCGCACACGGGGCAAGCACTGTTGTAGTAGACCTTCGTTTTACTCACGACGCGCGCGCGGTCCGACCATGAAGCCCGATCCTGAACCTTGATTGTACTCGCGAACCGCTATTTGACGGTGAAGCTGAACGGATTCAGCGCGGCGATGCGCTGTGAGCCTCTCCAGACTTCCGCGCTGACCCGGTGCGTGCCCCTCGTGAGACGCCAGAGCAGGCTGCCGCCGAGCGTTCGGTAAGGGTCTCCATCGATCGTCCAGTCGACCCGATCGCCGGCTTCTGCGCCGTCGAGGCGCAACTCGAAGGCCTGGTATTCGGGGGGCAGCCGCGGATCCATCGCCAGCAACAGGCCGGGCGTGGGCTGGCGGAATGCGATCGCCTCGTACGCCGGCGTGGCGACGACCGGGGCGGCCGGTTCCGTTCCCGGCACGAACCATTCCTCGCGCGCCACGCAGTCCCGGGACGGGCTCCCCGGATCGGGTACGCAAACGCTTGCGCGCCTGAGGCCCGGGCTGAGATAGAGCGGTTGCGGTTCCTCGTTGCGCGACAGCTCCGTGAAAATGCTGCGCAACAGGATGGCCGGGCCGGTGGAGCCCGTCACGCCCCGGGACGGCGTCTGGTCGAGATTGCCCATCCACACGCCGACCGTATGGCGAGTATCGAAGCCCACCGCCCAGGCGTCGCGGAAGTCGCTCGACGTACCCGTCTTGACCGCGGTCGGCGCCTGGAAATTCAGGACGCTGGCGCGTCCGAACTCGAGCGAACGGGCATCGGGGTCGGAGAGGATGTTCGCGATCAGCGAGGCGCCCTCCTCGCTCAGGACCTGGCGGCCCGACGCCGGACGACCCGAAGTTTGCTGACCCGAAGCCCGGTGACCCGAAGACTGTCGGCCCGAAGCCCGGCGACCCGACGACCGCCGGCCCGGCTCCGCCAGCACGGTCAGCGGGCGAAAGTGCCCGCCGTTGGCCAACGCCGCGTACGCCTGCACCAGTTCGTACAGGCTGACCGCGCCGTTGCCCAGCGCCAGGCCGTCACCGTAGACGTCGGGATGTTCGTTGAGGCTCGTGAATCCCAGGTCGCGCAGGAATCCCAGGTACGCCGAAGAACCAACAAAATGCAGGGTCTTGAGCGCCGGGATGTTCAGTGAATTGCCCAGCGCATCCCGCAGGCTGATCGGCCCGTAGAAGCGCCGGCTGTAATTCTGGTAGGCGTGCAGGCCGGGGCCGACGCCGGCCGCCAGGGGCGAATCGTCGATCACCGTCGCCGCCGTCCAACCGGAGTCGAGCGCCAGCCCGTACAGCATGGGCTTCAGCGCCGAACCGGGTTGGCGCGGCGCTCTCACGGCATCGATGTGGGTCCGCGGTCCCGCCGCATCCCCGCCCCCGCCGACCACCCATGCCAGCACCTCCCGCGAGCGGTTGTCGACCACGAGGACGGCGCCGTGCTCGGCCCGCTTTTCACCCGTGTAGGCGAGCCGCCGATCGAGCAGGTTCTGCACGGTGCGCTGCAATCCCGCGTCGAGCGTCGTTGCCGTCCACGGACCCGGCGCCGGACCGGCGGCGATTGCCGACTTGACGAAACTCACGAAGTGCGGCGCCGATACGGGCAGTTCGGGTTTCCTCGGGTTGATTTCGTCGTCGAGGAGCAGGTCGCGTTCGGCCGGGGCGAGCTCGCCGCGTTCGACCATCAGGCCCGCCAGCCGCCGGATCGTGGCGGCAACGGCCTCGCCGGAGCGGTACAGATCGAGGCGGCTCGGCGAGCGCACCAGAACGGCGAGCGCCAGCATTTCCCTGCGGCTCAGCGTGTCGAGATCCCGGGAGAAGTAGTAGTCGGCCGCCTGCCCCACACCCCGGCGGTTGGCCGCATACGGGACCTGGTTCAGATAGAACTCGAGGATCTCGTCCTTCGTGAAGGCCGCCTGCAGTCGGGCGGCCTCGAACCCCTCGAGCCAGCGGGACCAGGGCGTGCGCGGGCGCGGATGCAGCATCCGCACGACCTGCTCGGTGATCGTACTGCCGCCGCGCACGGTTCGGCCGTTGGCGAGATTGGTTCGCAGTGCCGCGGCCCGGGCGATCCAGTCGGGTCCGCCGTGGCCGTGGAACCGCTTGTCTTCGGCGTGGATGAAGGCGCGTTTCAGGAACCCGGGAATCTCGTGCAGCGGCACGATGTCGTGTACGTTCCAGTCGTTCTCGAGCGTGACGTTCAAGGGGGTGCCGTGGCGATCGAGGATCCGGGGTACGGAGACGGCCGCGGTGATGGACTGCAACGATTCCGGCGGCGGCACGAGGTTATCCAGCGTGGCGGCGGTCAGGGCGAAGCCGCCGATCGCCAGCGCGCTTGCCGCCAGCCCGGCGACCTTCAACCGGGTCGCGTTCAGCCCGGTCGCGCTCAGCCCGGTCGCGTTCAGCCAGGTCGCGCTCAGCCCGGTCACGTTCAGCCAGGTCGCGCTCAGCCACGTCACCATCAGTCCGGCCATCGTCGGCGTGCCGGTGCGCGGTCGCCTCGACCGCCCGCCTGGAGTCGGCGCGCGGCTCATGGCGCCGACACCGTCAGCGATCCGTCCAGGCCGATGCCGTAAACGTCCGGATCGTACATCGCTTCGGCCCTGACCGGCATGCGGCGAAAGTCGCCCTCGGCGATGGCCTGGGCGGTGTAGGCAAGCTGGTAGTTCCCCGGCGGCAGGTAGTCGGAGTAGAACCG
>JAKZVH010000071.1:0-4785 GCA_047516145.1 Gammaproteobacteria bacterium | reverse complement strand
CCGCATCTGCGGGGAGGGGGACGGAACGTGAGCGACCGGATCGCAACGCCGGACTCCCCCGGGACCGGTAGCCCGGCGCCGGAACAGTCACTGTTCTCCAATTACCCCATCGACCCCCGCTTCTACGACGAAATGTTCGACGCCGAAGCCGTGCCTCGCGACCATTGCCGTGGGCTTTGGAACGTTCTCGACGGCATGGCGCCCGAGGAAATCGCCGCCATGCAGGAGCGCGCCGAACGCTCGTTCCTGCAGGAAGGGATCACCTTCGCGGTCTACGGCGAGGCGGGCGCGCAGGAGCGCATCATTCCCATCGACGTGCTGCCGAGAATCGTCGATGCCGATACCTGGGAATTCATCGAGCGCGGATTGCGCCAGCGGCTCAAGGCGCTGAACCTGTTCCTGGCCGATATTTACGGGCCCGGACGGATCCTGTCCGACGGCGTAATTCCCGCGGACATGGTGTTCGGCTGCCCGCAGTACCGCATCGAGATGTGCGGGGTGGCGGTTCCCCAGGGTATCCACGTGGCACTCTGCGGGACGGATCTGGTACGCACGCGCGACGGTTTCATGGTGCTCGAGGACAACCTGCGTGTGCCCTCGGGCGTGTCGTACATGCTGGCCAACAGGGCAGCGGTCAAGTCCAGCCTCAACAACCTGTTCAGGCAGTACCGGGTTCGCGGAATCGAGCATTACGGGTCCTTGCTGCGCCAGACGCTGTCGGAACTGGCGCCGCCGGGCGTAACCGATCCGTGCATCGTCCTGCTGACGCCGGGGGTCCACAATTCGGCGTTCTACGAGCACATGTTCCTCGCCCGGGAGATGGGGGTGGAACTGGTGCAGGGCCGGGACCTGCTCGTCCACGACGGCTTCGTCTACATGCGGACCATCAGCGGGTTGCGGAAAGTCGACGTGATCTACCGCCGCGTGGATGACGATTTCCTGGATCCACTGGCGTTTCGCCCCGATTCCCAGCTCGGCGTGCCCGGCCTGTTCTACGCCTATCGGCTGGGAAACGTGGTCCTCGCGAACGCGCCGGGAACCGGGGTCGCCGATGACAAGAGCGTTTACGCCTTCGTTCCCGACATCATTCGCTATTACCTGAGCGAGGAACCGCTGCTCGCCAACGTCCAGACGCACCTTTGCCGGAATCCGGAGGGCCTGGAATACACGCTCGACAACCTGGAGCGCCTGGTGGTCAAGATGGTGGGGGAATCCGGCGGCTACGGCATGCTGGTGGGACCGCAGGCCACGGCGGCCGAACGCGACGACTATGCGAAGGAGATTCTCAAGGATCCCGCCAATTTCATCTCCCAGCCGGTGCTCGATCTTTCCTGCGCACCCTGCCTCACCCCGGAGGGCGCTTCGCCCCGCCACGTCGATCTTCGTCCCTTCGTCCTGAGCGGCCGGGAAACACGGTTGGTGCCCGGCGCCTTCTGCCGGGTTGCCCTGACCAAGGGTTCCCTGGTTGTCAACTCGAGCCAGGGCGGCGGAGGCAAGGATCTTTGGGTGCTGTCGAGGTAACAGGATGCTGTCGAGGTAACGGGATGCTGTCGCGCAACGCCCAGGGACTGTACTGGATCAGCCGCTATCTCGAGCGTGCCGAGCACGGCTGCCGAGTGCTCATTAACCAGTTTCAGGCGCTGCAGGACCAGACCGTGGAGGAACTCGATCGGATCTGGTCGCGGTTGTACCTGAGCCTCGGCCGGGAACCGATCGGCGGCGGGCTGGGATCGAACCGGGGCGACGACGACTTCATGCTGGCCGACGCCTACACGTTGACGGACGATCTGACGTTCGAGGCGAACAACGCCGACTCGATCCGCAACTGCATCGCCGCGGCCCGGGAGAACGCCCGCCAGGTCCGCAACGTGATCGGCAACGACATGTGGTCGAGTCTCAACGTACTTTATCTGGGCATACGCGATCTCCGGGTCAAGGATATCTGGGGCGACCGGTCCGGGAAGTTTTATCTGCGCACCGAGGATTCCATTCGCACCTTTCACGGTATCGCCGACAGCTCGATGTACCGGGACGACGGTTGGCATTTCCTGCAGCTCGGGCGCTTTGTCGAGCGCGTACAACACCTGACCGGACTGCTGGACGCTCACCTGGACGTATTCCCGTCCCACGAGCGCTATGTCGAATCGGATTGGCGCTCGCTGCTGCAGATCTGCGAGGCGCGCGTGGCCTACAGCCGGCTGTACTCGTTGGACTTCCAGCCGAGCAGTGTCATCAGTTTCCTGGTCTCCGATCCGTTGCTCTCGCATTCGATCCGCCATGCGCTGGACCGTATTGCCGCCTCGCTGGAGGCCGTTTCCGCACAACGGCCGCTGGCGTTGGGAGCGGTCCGGCGGGTCGGCCGGGTGGCGGCCAACCTGGACTTCGACTGGCCGCGCCGGGATCCTGGCGACGACGCGGCCACGCGGGCCACGCTCAAGATGATCGGCGACGAGTGCCGGCGCCTCAACGAGGATATCGAGATGTCCTACTTCAACTACGAGATCGAGGACAGTCCGCAATGACGCAGCGCAAATACCGGGTCGAGCACGTTTCCAGTTTCCGCTACGAGGAGCTGGCCCAGAGCAGCCTCATGCTGCTGCGGCTGCGCCCGCGCGACGACGGCAGGCAGCGCGTGCGGAAATTCAGCCTGAAAATCGACCCGTTCGCGGCAACAACGGAGTTCGAGGACCCCTTCGGCAATCGCTGCCACCTGTTCAACGTGCATCGGCAACATCGCAGCACCGAGGTGCATACCCGGGTTCAGGTGGAATCGGCTGAAGATCGGGAGTTGCCGGAGCGGCTGGGAGCCGACGCCTGGGAGGCGCTGGCCGCCGCGGTGGACCCGGTGCAATCGTGGCAGTTCCTGCAACCGAGCCATTACGTTCGGTTCGGTTCCATGCTGGAGCAATTCACCGAGGCCAACGGCATCGGCCGCGGCGACGATCCATTGGTTTCCCTGCTGGAGACGTCCGCCAGGCTCCACCGGGTGTTTACATACGAACCGGGCAGCACGGCGGTGGACTCGCCCATGGAACACATCCTGGAAACGGGACAGGGCGTCTGCCAGGACTACACGCACGTCATGCTCGCGATCGGGCGTTCGTGGGGCATCCCCAGCCGCTACGTGTCCGGGTACATACATCGCGAGGGTGCGGCGGGGGAGCAGTCGCTGGCCGGCGCAAGCCATGCCTGGGGTGAGTTCTTTCTCCCGGATTTGGGCTGGGTCGGCATCGATCCGACCAACGATACGGTCGCCGATCACCGCTTCATCGCCGTCGCCGTGGGCCGCGACTATGCGGACGCGTGCCCGACGCGCGGAACGGTGCTGGGCGGCGGGAACTCGACGCTAGATGTCAAGGTGACCGTGGTTTCGGAGGACGAAACCGCGCCGGATTGGAGCCCCCACAGGGAGTGGCCGAATCTTCGCACGGTGGCGCCGACTCCGCGGGAGTACAGTCACCGGTTCGATCAATGAACTGCATCGACTATCATTCCGCGCGCAACTACGGGGCTTGTTCGGGGAGTCGTTGCGGGGAATATTCCCGGAGTAATCCCGGGTGCTATCCGGGGCGATTCAAAGAGGAGTCTTAATGGAAACGACCGCTTTGTTGTTCATCACCGCGCTGACCGTGTTTCAGGGTCAGGCGCTGCAGCTCGAATTACCCCACCAGGATGGGCTTGAGTCCGTGCAGGTGAACTGGTCGGAACGGAGCGTGCCGTTCGTTCGCAGCGACGACAGTTGGTTCACCGTGATCGGTGTCGATCTGGATACCGAAGCAGGCGCCTACCCGGCGAACGTGACGCTTAGCTATGCCGACGGGCGCGTGCAAACGGCGATACAGGCCGTGGAAGTGCTGGGCAAGAGCTTTCCGACCACCGAACTCACCGTGGCGCCCGGCTTCGTGCAACTCAGCCCGGAAAACCAGGAACGCGCGGCACGGGAGTCCCGGGAGATCGGCGAGGTCTATGCGACGTTGACGCCGACGGCACTCTGGTCCGAACCCTTCATCGTGCCGATCCCGGGCGCCCAGGGAGGGCGCAACTTCGGTCACCGGCGAGTATTCAACGGCGAACCCCGCGCCCCGCATTCCGGCGCCGACCTGGGCGCGTCCACGGGCGCGGACATCCACGCGTCGAATTCCGGCCGCGTGGTGTTGGCCAAGGACTTCTTCTTCAACGGCAATGCCGTCTTCGTCGATCACGGACTGGGTGTGTACACGATGTACCTGCACCTTTCGGAAATCCTCGTGGACGTCGGCGACCGGGTCGAACGGGGTCAGGTGGTGGGCTTGGCAGGCGCGACCGGCCGCGTCACGGGGCCGCATCTGCACTGGGGTGCGAGGATACTCGACGCTCGCGTCGATCCGTTCTCGCTGTTGCCGTAACCGGGTTCGCTTCCCTGACCCGCCTACGCGCGTGGCCAGGTGATGTAAGCCCAAAGCGGTAATGTCCCCTTTCTCCAATTCTAAAATGTCCCCTTTTGTTCGAAGGGGAGGCGATGGAATTGGGCAACGGAGCGGGGACGATGAGTTACAAGGAGGCGGATCGCGTGGGGCTGATTCGGGCCGTGGTGGAGAAGCGTTTGCGGCAGCGCGAGGCGGCGAAACGGCTTGGGATCGGGGTGCGCCAAGTCAAGCGGTTGGTTCGGCGATATCGGTCGGACGGTCCGGCGGGGCTGGTATCGGGTCATCGCGGGAAGCGGCCGAACAATGCCATCGGGGAGGGAGTTCGGCGGGAAGTTCTTGCCTTGGTGCGGAAGCGGTACGCGGATTTCGGGCCGACCTT
>JAKZVH010000070.1:0-12808 GCA_047516145.1 Gammaproteobacteria bacterium | reverse complement strand
CGCCAGCATCATCGGCGCACTCTCCTGGCAGCCGCTGCCGCTCATCGCCTTCATCCTGGTAACGTGGATCTTCGTTGCGACGACCTACGATTCCGCTTCCTACGCAATCGCCGCGTCGGCCACCCGGCGCCTGGAAGCCGGGCAGGATCCCCAGCGCTGGCACCGGGTGTTCTGGGCCTTTGCGCTGGCGGTGCTGCCCATTGCGCTGATGCTGATGGGCGGACTGGAGGCGATCAAGTCGTCGGTGCTGGTGGTCTCGCTGCCGCTTCTGGTGATCGGCGTGGCGATGATCGTGTCGCTGTTCAGGACACTGCGGGAGTAACGGCTCAAGCCCGACAGTACGGGATATCGGGCCTGGGCCGAATCGTCGGGGCTCCGGCGGGCGGGTTCGGCCTCGCCCCGCGGAGTGCGCCAGTCGCCTCGGTGTTTAGCGACCGGCGAGCTCACGCCATAAACGAACGGCCTGCCCCCCAAAGCGTTGCCAGCACCAATGCCGCCGTCGCTGCGGTTGTGATGGCCATGCCGGGCTGGCGCGCCGCGGCGTCCCTGGCGTAGGCGTTGGCATAGACCACGCGGCCCAGGATCCACACCACGCCGATCGGCGCACTGATGGCATCCCCCACGGCATGGGCGGCGAGCCAAAGCAGCGGCATGAAGAGCACGAATTGCTCGATGGTGTTCTGGTGGACCCGGTTGCCGCGCTCGAACTCGGGGTGACCCGTCGTTGATGGAGCGCTTACGCCGTGCTTCTGCCGCAGCATGCCGACACGCATGCTCAGCGAGAACGTCAGGACTACCGCGGCAACCGTCACCAGGGCCGTGTACTTCATCGCGATCATCTGCTCTCCCGTCAGCCCACGGCACCCAATTGCCTGGCCGCCCAATCCTGGTCGGCGGGCAAACGAAGACTCTTCGGTCCGCCCGATTTTTCATCGTGATGGGGATGACCCGCATCCGACCACATCTGCCGGTCGGAATTGACCGCCGCCTGGTACAGCCGGAACGCCCCTTGCGGATCCATGATCCGATCCGTGGGCCCGTAACCGATGAGCATCGGGCACTCGATCTTGCTGGCAACACCTTCCATGGTGTAGTCGACCAGTTTACGCCGGGCATCGGCCAGATCCTTCGCACCGATGATCCAGCGCACGCGATCCTGAATGGGCGGAAAGTACTCGAAAAGGTCGCGCAGGAGATCGTGGGAGCCTGCGGACATCCACACCGCCTTGATGCGGCTGTCGCCGCTGGCCGCCCGCGGCGCGGAATACCCCCCCATGCTCTGACCGCGCAGCCCGATCCGCTCCGGGTCCACGTCCCCACGGGCCTGGAGGTAATCGATGAGCGGCGAAACCAGCCGCTCCGTGTCCGGGGGCATGTAGAGGTGTTTCTGCCGCTTCGCCGCCCCTTGGCCAGGAAGGTCCAATACCAGGAAGGCCATGCCTCGGGCCACGTAAGCCCCACCGCCGTTGAGGGTATTCTCCGCCAGCGAATCGGCTCCCTGGTAGGCGATGACGGCCGGAAACCGGGTGCCCGGAGGGCCATTCGGCTTGCGGAAATATCCATCGAGATCGTTACCATCGACGTTGATCGTGACCCGTTCGAAGGGCGGGTTCTGCAACTCCCATGCCTTGTCGAACAGGTTCAGGAACTTCATGTAGCCCGGCATCATGGTTTCGTCCGTGTCTTCCTGATAGACGATGGATAATCGGTGGAAGCGACTCGCCCGCAGGTAGAACCGATGGGCCGAAACGTTGAGCCCCTGTTCTTCGTAGCCCACAGCGATTTCTTCGTTGATCTGGGCGACCCGGTTCCACTCGACGTACCAGGACAACGGGTCGAAGGGGCGCATGCGGCGCGCC
This sequence comes from Gammaproteobacteria bacterium, assembly GCA_047516145.1. GTDB lineage: Bacteria > Pseudomonadota > Gammaproteobacteria > Steroidobacterales > Rariloculaceae > UBA6522. The sequence goes on along the minus strand of JAKZVH010000070.1, from coordinate 10,949 downwards.
ACTTCCAACTCATGGGGATCGCCGGTATGGATGGACTGATTGAGCCGGATCTCCATCTGGCCCCCGCCCACCACCGGCTCCCCGGTGAACAGCCTCTCCGAATCGCGCCCCCCGATATCGCCCACGTGTGCGTTGGCCGGGCCCAGATCCTGCGCCACGGCAGGGGCGCGCAGCACGCTGGCCAAAGCCGAGGCGCTCGCCGAGACCATTCCCAACTTCATCATTGCGCGCCTCGTCAGCGCCGTTTTGTTCGTCATTGATCTACTCCCTTCGCAACAATTCGCCACGTCCGCTTCGAACCGTGAGCCTGTGAGTGGGCTTCCGGCATCGATGACCGGTATTCTCCAGCTTCCCGATTATGCCCCAGACCAAACCCGCGGCAATAATTAACCATTGGTAAGATATCCGCCTCGAGCCGGTTTGGCCCTGCCCCATCAGCGTATCCATGCATCCACCCGACAGCACCCCTGCCAGTCTGCTCCGGCGCCTCGCCGCCATTTTCTACGACGGACTCCTGCTCGCGGGACTGCTCATGGTCCTGACGCTGGTACTGGTGCTGGTACGCGGCGGTGCGGCCATCCCACCGGGATCATGGTGGTACGGGGCTACGCTCGTCGGCGTCAACTTCCTCTTCTTCGGGTTGTCCTGGACTCGCGGCGGCCAAACCCTCGGCGCGCAGGCATGGGGATTACGAGTGTCGGCCCTCGACGGCGGCAATCTCCAATGGCCGCAGGCGACAGTCCGTTTTCTTGCAGCGTGGTTGTTACTGTTGCCGCCGGGGCTGGGATTCATCTGGGCCTGGTGGGACCCGGATGGGCTTTGCTGGCACGATCGGCTGTCAGGGTCCCGAGTGATCCGCCAACGCCACTCACGTCCGTCCTAGCGAACTCTGGAAAACGCCGCGGCCGTGACCAGAAACAGCGCCGCGCTGGGTAACCACGCGACGACCCGCGGGTCCACGTCAAATACCTGGCCGCTGTTGGCAAACGCCTGGGCGGTCACGTAATACGCCAGCCCGATCAGCAGTCCAATCAACAACCGTACACCGGTATTGGCCGAGCGGAGGCCGCCGAGGACAAATGGCAACGCCAGCAGCGACATGAGCAGGACCGAAACGATATCCGCCATTCGCGCCCAGTAGGCAATCAGGTACCCTGTCGCGTCCAGATCGTTGGCTTGCAGAAAGGCGATATAGCGGGTCAACCCGCCGGTGTCGAGCAGATCTTGCCGAACAACCGACAGTTCCAGGAGCTCTTGACTCAGGCCGTAGTCCTTGATTGTCTGCCTCGCGGTTTCGGCGCTGACCCCCGCGGCCCCGTCAAACGCCGTTTCGGCGTAATTTCCGAGAATCCAGCGATTGGCCTGATCGATGTCCGTGGTATCGGCGTGGGCGATGTGCGCAAGCCCCTGTTCGCCGTCCAGTTCGAACAGATAGACGCCGCCAAACCCGAGGCCATTGACTTCCCTGCGCAGATTTACGATTCGGTCGCCACTCTTGAGCCACGTCGATGGACCGCCCGCCGCCATGTCCTCGGAATCCAGCAACGCCCGGGCCCGAAGATCGCGGGCATAGACAGTCAGCGACGGGGCCATGGACTCGCCCACCAGCGCCATGACGGCCATCAGTACGACACCCGCCGCAGCGACCGAACCCATGAGCCGGACATGGGATACGCCGCTGGAGCGCATTACCACCAACTCCCGCTGCACCGCGAGGTTTCCCAGACCCAACAGTGCGCCGATAAGTGCGGCCGCCGGCAATAGCCTCACCAACAATCGCGGTATGCGCAAGGCGACGTAGCTCACGGCATTGCCGACTGAATATTGCGCCGTGCCCACATCGGGCAATTGCGCCATGAATTCAAACACGGTGCCCACTGAGATCAGAACCAGTGTCACAAGGGTCACACCCTTGAGGACCGTAGCCATGATGTACCGATCCAGTACGTTCATGCTGTAACTGCCGTTGCTTGCGGCCCCACGCGCCTGGACCGCGAAAACCATCCGGACTGCCGACCGAGAAGCACGATTCCGAGAACACCCAGCGCCACGTGCACCCACCATACACCGAGCCAATCGGGCACCTGTTCGCGCGCCACCCAGGCACGCGCGATGGACAGCAGATTCAGGTAGGTCACATAGATGAGGATACCCACGCCGAGGCGCGCATAGCGCCCTTCCCGGGCCCGTGAACGGCTCAGCGGCACTGCCAGCAACGCCAGCACGAACAACGACAACGGCGAGGATATACGCCACTGCAGTTCAGCTCGATCCTCGGGGTCGGCCGAACCCGACAGCGCCGCCAGGGTCTTTGTTTCCACCGGTGGCTCCTCGTCCAGACGCTCGGGCAGGCGCACCGGCATGCCGTGCTCGGCGAATTCGACGATTCGAAAATCACGCTCACCGGGGACGCCTTCGTAGCGGCGGCCATCGTAGAGGACAAACGTCAAATGGCCCTCGGATTCCACTCGACGTTCGCCCCGTGCCGCCACGATGGCGACAACCTGATTGCCGTCGTTGCGCTGGATGAAAACGCCACGAATCACGTCGCCATCCACTTCCCGCGCGTAGATGGTGGTATCCCCGGAGTCCGGGCTGATGAACGTACCCGATTCCAGAACTCCAAGTTCCAGTGTTTCCTGCGCTTGCAGCCGGATCTGCTCGATCTGCCTGGACGCTTCCGGCGTGCCGATCAACGACAGCCATGCGACGGTACCGGCGAGCACCACGGTCAATAGGCCGATCGGGCGCAGCAGCTGCACCGGCCCAACTCCGCAGGACGCCATCGCCACCATCTCGGAGTCCCTGTTCAGGCGGGCCAATGCCAGCATGATCCCGAGAAACAGGCCGATGGGCGCAAGCCAGGTCAGGTATTGCATTGACGTCAGACCCAGTACCGCGAAGACGGCGCTCCTGGGCAATTCGTTGGCGGCGGCGTCATTCAGCGTCTCGGCGAGCTGGTTGCTCATGAAGATGACAATGAGCACGGTGGTCACCACCAACCAGGTGGTGAACGTTTCTCGCAGAACGTACCGGGTGATCAAGCCCACGGGTCAACCTTCAGACGCCACCAATCCCCTGCTGCGACCGCCGAAACGCCTTGCAACGACAGCAGGCAAAGCGCAAGCGGATTGCTTCCAATTCCAGCGTACCCGCGCACTCTTGCATCGCGAATATTACCGTAAAGAACCCAAAACCGTCGCCAACAGCGGAATGAGACAACGTCTGCGTCGGATAGTGCGGAGCCGGGCAAGTCGTGCAGGACATGGATCATGCCGTTGACGCCGCACGGCGATCAGTCCGGGCTTGGGCTCCCAAGGTAATGGATGGGCCAGGCAAGACGCTATTGCCCCCGGAGGGATCGACGCGGACCCCGAAGCCGGGCAGTTCGCCGTCCCGATACACGCCCGCCTTGCCATTGCAATACAAACCATCCACCATTCGCCTCGTGATTTTGTGAGTTGGCCGTTTGGGCATGGGATTCGCGCTGTCCCCGGACCCTGCCCTGCGGGAAAAAGTAAGCACACCCTGAGCGGGTGCGTTCAATTCAGGGGGATATTGGAGCGCGGCCGGCTGGCCCGGAACGCCGCGGGCAGGGTACCCGCGCACGCGCGACGTACAGGAGAATTTGCCATGGAGTTTCCCGTAAGGACCGGCTCTGCGGCCGGCGAGAAGACCGGTTGCCTGATTCTGCCGGTTTTCCAGAGCGGACTGTTGAGCGGCGCGGCCGAGGAGGTGGATGCGAGTTGCGGCGGGGCATTGAGTCGACTCGTGACCGCGGGCGATGCCTCGGCCAAGCCGGGCCGGACGCTGTTGGCGCCGGGAGTTGCAGGCATCGCGGCCGAGCGCGTGCTCTTGGTCGGCTGCGGCGACGAGGACAAATTCGACGCGAAGGCGTTGCACGGGTCGGTTACAGCCGCAGCTGCGGCGCTGGGTCGAACCGGCGCCAAGGAAGCGACCAGTTTCCTTTCCCATGGCACCGTCAAGGGGGTTGAGGACTACTACGCCGCGCGACTCACCGTGGCGGCGGTTTGCGGCGCAGCCTACCGCTTTGACGAACTCAAGAGCGAATCGACCGATGAACCCAAACTGACGCGCTTCGCGCTCGCGATCGCCCACCCGCGGGACGCGGCGGAAACACAACGCGGCGTGACCGATGGGCAAGCGATCGCCACGGGCACGAATCTTGCGCGCGACCTGGGGAATCGCCCCGCCAACGTCTGCACGCCTTCCCACCTGGCCGGCGAAGCTGTCGCCCTGGCGGAACGGTTCGAGCGCCTGGAGACCGAAATTCTGGACGAAGACGCGATGCGAAAACTTGGCATGGGCGCGTTGCTGTCGGTAACCGATGGCGCCGAGGAACCCGCCCGCCTTATCGTGATGCGTTACAACGGCACCGAAGCGGTTTCCGCCCCCGTGGCCATCTGCGGCAAGGGCATCACCTTCGACACCGGGGGAATTTCCCTGAAGCCTGCCGCCAAGATGGACGAAATGAAATTTGACATGTGCGGTGCGGCCAGCGTGCTTGGCACGATGGCGGCCCTCGGCGAGTTGCAGCCTGAGATCAACGTCGTTGGCGTCGTTCCGGCGTGCGAAAACATGCCGGGCGGTCGGGCGACCCGCCCTGGCGACGTTGTCAAGAGCATGTCGGGCAAGACCGTGGAGGTCCTCAACACCGACGCCGAAGGCCGGCTCGTGCTCTGCGACGCGCTCACCTACGCATCCCGCTACAAGCCCAGGTTCCTGCTGGACGTGGCCACGCTGACGGGCGCGTGCGTCGTCGCCGTCGGTCATCTCTACACGGGATTGTTCGTTAACGACGAACAGCTCGCGGCCGATCTTCTCGCGGCCGGCAAGCGCTCACTGGACCCGGCGTGGCGATTGCCCATGGACGACGAATACGGCGAATCGCTGCGCAGCAATTTCGCCGACTTTGCCAACATCGGCGGCCGCTTCGCCGGCGCGAGCATCGGCGCGCAGTTTCTGTCGCGATTCGTTGACGATACGCCCTGGGCGCACCTGGATATCGCCGGAGCTGCGTGGCATCCATCGGGCGAGCGCAAGGGCGCGACCGGCCGTCCAGTGCCGTTGTTGGTGGACTTCCTGCTCAATCTCCAATGACCGGGCCAGACCGGCGCAACGCTGCCGTAACCTGCCCGGTCGCAATGCCGTGACCAGAGTGGACTTCTACATTCTGGCGACCGACGCGGTTGACGCCCGGCTCAGAATCGCCTGCCGGATAACCGAGAAAGCCGTGCAACGCAAGCAGCATGTCTACATCAACACCGCTGAAGAGACCGATGCAGACAGGCTGGATGGCATGTTATGGACATTTTCCCAGGGCAGCTTCATCCCGCACATCATCGCCGGCCGCGGTGCGCCCACCGATGGGGACGAACCCGTCGTGATTGGCGTCGCTGAAGCGCAGTCGGCCGAGGAGACGTCCGGCGGGCGGGATGAGCATTGGGACCTGATGATCAACCTGGCAAGCGCCGTACCGCCGTTCTTCAGCCGCTATGCCCGGGTGGCCGAGGTCGTCGACGCTGACCCGGCGCGGCGGGACCAGGGGCGGCAGCGCTATCGCTTCTACCGGGACCGCGGCTACGAACTGAACACGCACTCGATTTGAGACAAGACATGCGGGCGCAACGCAAGAGCTATCTACCCGAGGAAATCGAGCCCCGCCATTACCGGCGTTGGGAACAGGCGGGCTATTTCCGGCCGTCCGGCAAAGGGCCGAGCTATTGCATCGTCATTCCTCCGCCGAATGTGACCGGAACGCTGCACATGGGTCACGCATTCCAGTACACCATCATGGATGCGCTGATCCGTTATCGACGAATGCTCGGCGATAACACGCTCTGGCAGATGGGAACCGACCACGCCGGCATCGCCACTCAAATGGTCGTCGAGCGCTTGCTGGACTCCGAAGGCACGTCGCGACACGACCTGGGCAGGGATGCCTTCGTACGCCGCGTGTGGGAATGGAAAGAACATTCCGGGAATACGATCTCCAGGCAACTTCGCCGGCTCGGCGCCTCGGTGGATTGGTCCCGGGACCGCTTCACCATGGATCCGGAACTGTCCGAAGCCGTCACCGAGGCCTTCGTAAGCCTCCATGACGAAGGGCTGATCTATCGCGGCAAGCGGCTGGTCAATTGGGACCCGGTGCTGCGCACCGCCATTTCCGACCTGGAAGTCCTTTCCGCGGAGGAACCGGGGAAGCTGTGGCGATTTCGTTACCCCCTGGTGGCGGGGGACGAGTACATGGTAGTTGCCACCACGCGGCCGGAAACGATGCTGGGCGACACCGCCGTTGCGGTTCATCCTGACGACGAGCGCTACCGAAAGTTTGTCGGCCGCGAGGTCCGTCTCCCACTGGCGGAGCGGCGAATCCCGGTGGTTGCCGACGAATACGTGGATCCGGAGTTCGGCACGGGCTGCGTGAAAATCACGCCGGCCCACGATTTCAATGACTATCAGGTAGGACAACGCCACGGACTGCCGGTCATCAACATTCTCGACGAGACCGCCACGCTCAACGACGCCGTGCCGCCCCGCTATCGCGGCCTGGACCGGTTCGACGCCCGTCGACTGGTACTCGAGGACCTTCAAGCCCAGGGCTTTCTGGACGGCGAGCAAGACCACCGGCTCATGGTGCCGCGCGGCGACCGCAGCGGCGCGGTAGTGGAGCCGCTGCTCACCGACCAGTGGTACGTGCGGGCACAACCCCTCGCCGAGCCGGCAGTTGCGGCTGTTGAGGACGGCAGGATCCGTTTCGTTCCCGGGAACTGGTCGAAGACTTACTTCGAGTGGATGCGCAATATCGAAGACTGGTGCATCTCACGCCAGTTGTGGTGGGGGCACCGCATTCCGGCCTGGTACGACGAGGACGGCCAGGTCCATGTGGGGCGCAACGAGACCGAGGTACGTTCCAGGCACGGCATCGCGCCGGACACGCCGCTGCGCCAGGATGACGACGTGCTCGACACCTGGTTCTCCTCGGCACTGTGGCCGTTCTCCACGATGAACTGGCCGGTCGGCTCCAGGGAACTGGATACCTTCTATCCGACCCAGGTCCTGGTCACGGGATTCGACATCATCTTCTTCTGGGTTGCCCGCATGATCATGATGGGCCTGAAGTTCATGGGCGATGTCCCCTTCGCCGATGTCTACATCCACGGGCTGGTGCGCGATCGCAGCGGGCAGAAAATGTCCAAGGCCAAGGGCAACATTCTCGACCCCTTGTTCATCGTCCAGGGCGCGAGCCTGGAGACTCTCCTGCGCAAGCGCACCGAGGGACTGATGCAGGCGCATTTGAAGGAGCGCATCGAGGCGAGCACCCGGGAAGAATTTCCCGATGGCATCGTGGCCTACGGTGCGGACGCGCTGCGGCTGACCTTTGCCTCCCTGGCAACCACCGGGCGGGATGTGAGTCTGGACATGGGGCGCGTGGAGGGTAATCGCAATTTCTGCAACAAACTCTGGAATGCTTCCCACTTCGCCTTTACCCACTGCGATGCCCGGCAGGTAGCCGACCAGGCGGACTATTCCGTGGCGGATCGCTGGATCCGTTCACGGCTGCATGCGGTCATTGAAAGCTACCGGCGCTCGTTTGCCGAATACCGATTCGACCTGGCCACCCAGGCCCTGTACGAATTTACCTGGCACGAGTTCTGCGATTGGTACCTGGAGTTGGCCAAGACCGTATTGAACGATGCCGATGCACCGGCGGACGCCGCGCAGGCTGCACGACAGTGCCTGGTGGAGGTGCTCGGTGCGCTGCTGAAGCTTCTTCACCCCATCATCCCCTTTGTCACCGAGGAACTGTGGCTTCAGTTATGCGATCGGACCGGCCGCGACAGCGCTACCGTCATGCTGGAATCGCAGCCCGAAGCCGGGTCCTTTGACCTGGACCCGGAGGCTGAGGAGGAGATTGAGTGGCTGAAGGCGTTAGTGATGGGCGTTCGGCAGATACGGGGCGAGATGTCAATCAGCCCGGGCCAGCGGCTGCCCGCCCGGGTGGCTGGCGCAACCGACCGCGATCGCACACGGGTGCAGCGTCATGAATCGCATCTGTTGAATCTCGCGCGGTTGAATGAGGTCGCCTTCGTTGCCGAAGCGGATGAGGTCCCGGGTGCGGCCGCCGCCGTCGTCGGCCAGATGACGATCCTCATTCCGCTGGAAGGGTTGATCGACGTGGCCGCGGAGCGCACGCGGCTGGACAAGCAGCGGAAACGGGCGGAGGACGACCGCAGGCGCAGCCAGCAGAAACTTGCGAATCCGCAGTTTCTCGCCAACGCTCCGGAGGCGGTGGTCAATCGCGAGCGGGAACGCGCCGCAGCGCTTGAGGAGCGCCTTGTTCAGCTCACCGAACAGCTCGCCCGACTGCCGCATCCGGGATCGTAGCGACAGTATCGCGGATAGCGGCTGCAAAAATCACCGCATTCTCTCGACCGCTCTCGGCCTGGTAATAGGATGGGCGCACGCCGATCTGCTCGAAGCCGGCGGAACGATACAGGTTGATCGCGGCAAGGTTGGACGGACGCACCTCAAGAAAGGCACGATCCACGTCCAGCGCGTCGGCGCGCACGCACAGAGCGTACAGCAACCGCCGCCCATACCCCCGGCGCTGAACGTCGGGGTGAACGCAAATGTTCAGGATATGCGCCTTACGGGCGGCGACGGACATGATCGCGTACCCGTATATGTCACTGCCGATGACCAATGCCAGGCACCGGTAGCCGGCAAGCAGGCAGTCCCGGAATATGCCGGGACTCCACGGAAATTCGTAACTGGCCTGCTCGACGGCCGACACGCCCCGCAGGTCCGCCGCCGACATCGCCCGAATCTCCGTTCTCGGTTGCAGCGCCGCACTCATGGCGAATCCCGCAGCAACCGCCTGACGAGCGTCAGGTCTTCCCACGCCTTGGCCTTGGCCAGCGGACTGCGCAACAGATACGCGGGATGGTAGCTCACGACCAAGGGGGTCTCCGCCGCGCCGTAGCTGAACTTGCGTCCTCGAAGCCGCCCGATGGGAGTGTCCGACTGCAGCAACCACTGCGCCGCGATACGGCCCAGCGCCAGGATAACCCGGGGTTGCAACAACTGGATCTGACGTTGCAGGTAAGGCGTGCAGGTTGCCGCCTCATCGGGTTTGGGGTCACGGTTGCTGGGCGGCCGGCATTTGAGAATATTCGCGATATAGACATCCTCACGGGAGAGATGAATCGCGGCGAGCATGGCGTTGAGCAATTGTCCGGCACGGCCGACGAACGGCTCGCCTTGCCGGTCCTCCTCAGCCCCGGGAGCTTCGCCGATGATCAGCAGATCGGCCTTCTGGCTGCCCACGCCGAATACCGTCTGTGTGCGCCCCCGGTGCAAGCCGCACTTCGTACAGGTGCGTACCGCCTCCTGCAGACGGCCCCAATCGGCGCCGGCCTCTTGCCCTGCCGCCGGCTCCGTATCCGGCTCCTCGCGCAGCACCCACACGGGGATACCCATCGCCTCCAGGTATTGTTCCCTAACCCGCATCGCTCACTGAATCTACTACCGGGGCACCGCTCACAACGGACTCATCGAAGCGTGCCCAGACTAGCCGGGACCGGCGGCTTCCACCGTCACCGAGTCTTCCAGGGCTTCGTAACGGTGATCGACCCAAGCCGGAATGACGACCGTATCGCCTGCTTCCATCACGAATTCCTGCCCGCCGCCAAAGGCCCGGAGGCGGCCTTCCAGGAGATGCAGGACGAGCTCGTTGGCGTGGTTATGCGCTGTCGTCGAGGTGCCCTTGGGCCACTCTACCGTGATCAGCCCCACGGTGGATGCGGAGACCCGCTGCACGATCCGGCCATCGTCCATTGTTCGCGCTTCGACGTCTCCCGAAGCGTGCAGGGTCATTGTCGGCGTCGTGATCTGCTGCGAACTGCCGATTTGCGAAAACGCGATCATTGCGAGGGAAAGGAGAATGACGCTGATTCTGTTCATGGGCTTACGCGGCTCCTTGATGTTGCCGGTCGTGTGGGCGAACCTGGACTGACTCGCTCGCTCAATCCAGCCAGTTTGTCCGCACGCCCCCTCGAGACGCACATCCGTAAGATAAGTGGGTTGAACAAGCTTAGCACGCAGCCGCGGGAATCAGCGTCCCGTACGCTGCAAGGCGCCGCAGCCGGGCGGCCAAGGTGCCTTTGAATAGCCTACAATGCCCGCTCCGTACCACCATCAAGGGATCGCATGCGACTCACCCATTTATCCCTCACCACCTTCAGGGAAGCCCCCGCGGATGCCGAAGTGCTCAGCCATCAGCTCATGCTGCGCGCAGGCCTCATTCGCCGCCTCGCCTCCGGGCTCTACAGCTGGCTTCCCCTCGGCGTCCGCGTCCTTCACAAGGTCAAGCGCATCGTCCGTGAGGAAATGGACGGCGCCGGCGCATTGGAAGTGTCGATGCCCGGCGTTCAGCCCGCGGAGTTGTGGCGGGAATCGGGGCGATGGGAGGATTTCGGGCCGGAGTTGCTGCGGCTTGAGGACCGGCACCACCGGGCATTCTGCCTCGGACCGACTCACGAGGAAGTCATAACGGACATTGCCCGGAACGATCTGAAGAGTTACCGGCAGTTACCAATCAACTATTACCAGATCCAGACCAAGTTTCGGGACGAGATCAGGCCGCGATTCGGGGTCATGCGCGCCCGGGAATTCATCATGAAGGACGCCTATTCGTTTCATCTGGATGAGGAATCCCTGGAGGACGGATACCAGGCCATGCGCCGCGCCTACGAACGGATTTTCGACCGGTTGCAGTTGGACTATCGCATCGTACTGGCGGATTCCGGGGCGATCGGGGGAAGCCGGTCGGAGGAGTTTCATGTGCTGGCCGACTCGGGTGAGGATGCCATCGCCTTTTCGGAAACCGACGGTTATGCGGCAAACGTGGAGACGGTCCCGTTGAC
>JAKZVH010000069.1:0-2610 GCA_047516145.1 Gammaproteobacteria bacterium | reverse complement strand
CGATCATGGTGACCATGCTGAGCTCGACCTTCTTGGTCGCCGTGAGCTTGATGTTGTCGGCCGGATTCATGGGCGCGACGACGTTGACCTTGAGCCCCTCATCCTTGAAATAGCCGTTCTGCTCGGCGGCCAGCATCGGTCCCTGTTGGGCCCAGATGAGCCAGTCGGCCAGCATGGTGATTTCCGTCGTCTCTGGCGCCGACCCGCAGGGATCTGCCTGCGCCGGCTGGGCGAACGCGAATGCGATCGCCAGCATGAGAGCGAAAGCGGCGCTGAGCCTGGTGACGAATCCAAATTTTAGCATTCCTAGGTCTCCTCCCTTATCAGTAGCCTCCTTGCAGCCCTCCTACGGGGCTGATCCCCTATATTAGGATCGAATTGGATCGAGTTGAAGTCCTCGTTTTCCTAACGCGGCAGAGCGACGTGGTTGTCGTCTGAGTAGGGCTCGATGATGACGTCCAATTGTCCCGACTTCGGCTCACCCTTCACGAACACGACTTCGCCATCACATTGATCGGTGCTGAACAGCTCGTTGGCGCCGTCGCCAAACTCGCCCGCATCCGCCGCGCCGTCGAGAGCGCGTAACAGGTGCTCGGTGAAGAGGCCATGCTTGGAGTCGTGGGCCCAGCCTGCGACCGGCGTTCCGCGCGCCGCCGTGATCACCGTGGGCCTCGATGGCACCTCCGCAGGCCGCGGCATGATGGCAATTCCCGAGGTCTCCCCTGTCAGCATGCCGCCCGCTGAATCACCGGAAAAGCAGTCATCGAGGAAAGCGGTCGATGGACCGGGCATCGATTTTCGCCAGGTGCACGTAAAACAGATCGACGGGAAAACCCGTGAACTCGGGGAGGTTGGATCGCGGTCCACTGGCAACAGACAGCCGCACCGGTTTGGCGCCCCAGCGTTCGCAGGTGGAGGTTGAGCGGAAAGCCGCGGCGCCATCACGAAGTTATTCCGCCGAGCGCTTGCGCAATGGTTAGTTCTTCGCCTTCTTCATACTGAAGAGCATCTCCTGCGATGATATGTGCAGAACCCTTGAGGCATTCCAGCAACGACGGGTGGGGGAAGATCGACTCTAATAGGTAGGTATACGGGAGGTTCCGTTCGATCATGATTGCCGCAGCGCCAACAATCGCGTCCGCGTTTGGGCCCACCGTGCGAACGCCGAGAATTCGATCGTCACCGGGAGGGCCGACGATAAGCTTCACAAATCCGATCGGCGGCTGAATGGCATGGGCCCGGTGATTTCGCGCATAGGGGTATTTGCCGACACGCACGTCACCGTAGTGTTCGCGAACGTACGATTCGGTGACGCCAGCACCGGCCAACATGGGAACCGTAAAGATGATATAGGGGATATGGTCCAACCCTTGGGGATACTCCGTACCCAGAATATGCGCGGCGGCGCATCTACCTTCGGCTTCGGCGACGTGAACCAGCGACAAATCGCTCGCCACGTTGCGCGTGCCGATATCACCGACTGCATAGATATGAGGCACGCTGGTGCGGGCATTCGCGTCGATCCGAATGGTGTTGCGTTCGTCCAGGGCAACGCCGGTGGCCGCCAAATTGATCTCGTCGGTGCACGGGACGCGTCCCACGGCCAGCAATATCGTCTCGGTTTCGATGTCCCCGGCGGACAACCTGGTTCGTACGCCGTCGGTGAGAAGCGCGTGGCTTTCATAGCGGCTGGAGGGAATCACATGGATGCCGGTGGCGTCGAAGGCGCCGGTTATGAATTCACTGATGTCGCGGTCTTCGTTGGACATGATCTGGGCCCTGCTATCGACCAGGTGGACCTCGGTGCCCACGGCGTTCAACATGCTGGCGAATTCACAGCCGATAACCCCGGCGCCCAGAATCAGTATGCTTCTTGGCGAATGTGACAGGTTGACAACTTCATCGCTGGTGATCACCCGTTTTCCATCGACCGTCATGTTCGGCAGAATTCTCGGTCGGGTTCCCGTCGCGATGACGATGTGGTCCCCTGAAAATTTCCGGTCGCCAACGGCGACCCTGTGGGCATCCAAGAAGCTGGCCTTGCCCCGCACCACCTGGACGTTGAGGCGTTGCAGCCGGTTCTCCAGCATCGAGGTCAAGCTGGCGGCGGACCGGTCGATGCCCTTTTTCAACCTGGAAAAATCCATCACGGGTATCTGACCGAATACATCGTCACGATATTTTACGTGCAGATACTCGCGGGCGATTTCATAGCCGGCCTTGGACTTGAACGCCCCCTCGATGCCGTAGCCCATCAAGGGTCCATCATTGACGACGATCGCCGATTTCCCTTGCAGCGCGACCTTGCTCGCCACGCTGATACCTCCGGGTCCGCCGCCAATGATCAAAACGTCGCAGTGTTCGGTGTTCACGGCCAAGCGGCTCCGGCGGTCATTCCAGACCGATGCGCAGCTCGCCGAACGGTGCATCGGAGGCGCACACGATCTCGGAGCCGGGCCCCGGCCATTGGGTCTGGACCACCGAGCCGGTGAGCACGACCTGGCCCGCGCGCAAGCTTCGCCCGGTCTCCGCCAGCACGTTGGCGAGCCACGCCAGAGCCGCGTAGGGGTGCCCCATCACCGCGGCGCCGGTGCCGGTCCCGGCTTTCTC
>JAKZVH010000068.1:0-24584 GCA_047516145.1 Gammaproteobacteria bacterium | reverse complement strand
GATCTGCACGCTGGATCTCAAGGCGCGAATCAGGCGGCTGGCCGCGCGGCGCATCTACGCGGGCGTCGGCGTGCCGTGCACGGCGCTGGCCCGCCAATGCACGCGTTGGAAGTTGGGACCGGCGGCGTTCTTCGCCGGCATTCCCGGTACCCTTGGCGGGGCGCTGGCCATGAACGCGGGCGCCTTTGGAGGCGAGACCTGGGATCTGGTGGAAACCGTCGATACCGTCGACCGATCCGGCCACTCCCGAACGCGGCCGCGCGCGGACTTTCAGGTGGGCTACCGATCGGTCGTGGGTACCGCTGGCGAATGGTTCCTTGGAGCGACCCTGGCGCTGAAAAACGACCCGAAAGCCGATATGGTCCAGCTCGCCGGGGTGCGCGCCCGGCGGGACAGCGCGCAACCGCTCCGAGAGCGCAGTTGCGGCTCGGTGTTCCGCAACCCCCCGGGCGATTTTGCCGCTCGGCTGATCGAAGCCTCGGGGCTCAAGGGCCGGTGTGTCGGCGATGCCGCGGTGTCCGAAAAGCATGCCAATTTCATCATCAATCGGGGCGCCGCCACGGCACGCGACGTGGAGCGATTGATCGGAGAAATAAGGGACACGGTCAAGGCCGATTCAGGCGTGGACCTGGAGCTCGAATTACGCATCGTCGGCGAGGACAGTCATGAGTCGCGCTAGACGGCAGCATCGCGAGGGGATCCGCTGGAGCAACGTGGTGTTGCCGCTGGTTTTGTCATCCTGTGCCGCGTTGGCGGGTCTCGGAGCAAAGGCCGTGTTGGACCGGCCGGTTCGAAACCTTCACCTTGAAGGCAGCTTCGAGCGGGTCACGCCGGTGGAAGTGCAGGCGGCGCTGGCCCCCGGACTGGGCCGTAGTTTCCTGTCGTTGAACCTCGTCGAGCTGCGAGCCCAGGTGGAGGCCATGGCCTGGGTGAAGGCGGCACAGATACGCCGGCAATGGCCGGATGCGCTGGTAATTCGAGTGGTTGAGCAGCAGGCGGCCGCGCGCTGGGGCGACTCCGAGTTCCTCAACTTCGACGGCGAGGTATTTGCCAGCGATGCCCGCCACGTATTTCCGGAACTGCCGCGCCTGGCCGGACCGCCCAACACCGAACGGCAGGTGGCGCACCGCTATCTGGAACTTCGGGAACCGCTGGGAGCCGCCAATATTGCGCTCGCGGCCCTGGCCATGGACGAACGCGGTTCCTGGAGCATGGAATTGCAAGGCGGGCAGACGATCCGCGTCGGCCGCCGCGACGTGGAGCAACGGCTGGATCGCTTTTTTCGGTTGGCCGCCCCCTTGCTCAGAGGCGAGTTCGATCGTGTCGACCACATCGACCTGCGCTACGCAAACGGATTCTCCGTGGGTTGGCGGCCTGCCCGGACGAGCGGATCGGCAGCCGCTGCGGGAGGTGAGTGAGCGATGCGCGGCAAACGCGAAGATCGGAACCTGATTGTCGGCCTGGATATCGGAACGTCCAAGGTCGCCGCCATTGTCGGCACGGTGTCACCGGAGAACACCGTTGAAGTCATCGGTATCGGCTCCAGTGCCTCCCGCGGCCTCAAGCGCGGGGTGGTGGTGGATATCGATTCAACCGTCGAATCCATCCGCCGAGCCGTGGAAGAGGCGGAGTTGATGGCGGCCTGCGAGATCAATCACGTGTACGCGGGCATCGCCGGTGGCCACATAAAGAGCTACAACTCCCATGGCATTGTTGCGATCCGCGACAAGGAAGTTGCGAAGATGGATGTGGACCGCGTGATCGACGCCGCGCGGGCACTGGCGATTCCGGCGGACCAGAAGGTGCTGCATGTCCTGCCGCAGGAATTCCTGATCGACAAGGAAGAGGGCATACGCCAGCCCATCGGCATGTCGGGAGTGCGGCTGGAGGCCAAGGTTCATGTGGTCACGGGTGCCGTGAGTGCCGCCCAGAACATCATCAAGTGCATCCGCAAATGCGGGCTGGATGTACACGATATGGTGCTGGAACAACTGGCATCGAGTTACTCCGTCCTCACCGACGACGAGAAGGAACTCGGTATCTGCCTGGTCGATATTGGCGGTGGCACGTCGGATATCGCCATTTTCTGCGGCGGCGCAATTCAGCATACGGCGGTCATACCCATCGCCGGAGCCCAGGCGACGAACGATATTGCGATCTCCTTGCGCACGCCGACGCAGCACGCCGAGGAGATCAAGATCAAGTACGCATGCGCGTTGTCGCAGCTCGCCAATCCCGACGAAACCATTGAAGTTCCGAGCGTCGGCGACCGGCCCCCGCGACGGCTCGCGCGGCAAACCCTGGCGGAGGTCGTGGAGTCCCGCTACGAGGAACTGTTCACGATGGTAAAGGACGAGCTCTCCCGTTCCGGGTTCGAGGAACTGATTGTGGCAGGCATCGTCCTTACCGGCGGCAGCTCGAAGATGGAAGGTGCGGTCGAACTGGCCGAGGAGATCTTCCATGTGCCCGTCCGGCTTGGCTTCCCCCAATACGTGGAAGGCCTCGTGGACGTGGTGCGAAATCCCATTCATGCAACCGGCGTCGGGTTGCTTCTCTACGGTATGCAAGCCACGGCGGGCAAAGCCGACGGACTGACGGCAACTACGGACGTCGCCGTCGTGTTGGCAAAGATGAAATCCTGGTTTCAGGGACAGTTTTAGGCGAATTGAACGTACTCGACGGTTTCAATAAGGAGATGGGTCATGTTTGAGTTAATGGACGGCTACAGCGAGACGGCGGTCATCAAGGTCGTTGGCGTTGGCGGCGGAGGCGGCAACGCCGTCGTCTATATGATGGGGAAGGGCATCGAGGGTGTGGAATTCATTTGTGCCAACACGGATGCCCAGGCCCTCAAGCGGGCTCAGGTCAAGACCGGTATCCAGATCGGCTGCAACATCACCAAGGGGCTCGGCGCCGGGGCCGATCCGGAAATCGGCCGGCAGGCCGCCATGGAAGATCGGGACCGGTTGCAGGAGGTGATCCAGGGCGCCGACATGCTCTTCATCACTGCCGGCCTGGGTGGTGGTACAGGTACGGGGGCAGCGCCGGTGATCGCTCAACTGGCGAAGGAGTTGGGCGTTCTCACCGTGGCCGTGGTAACGAGGCCGTTCGACTGGGAGGGCCGCAAGCGAATGGGTGTCGCCGACAAGGGCATCTCCGAACTGGGCCGTTACGTGGATTCCTTGATTACCATCCCCAACCAGAAGCTGGTGACCGTGCTAGGACCGGAGACGACCCTGCTGGATGCCTTTGGCACGGCCAACGAGGTACTGCAGGACGCCGTGCAGGGAATCGCCGAGTTGATCACTCGTCCGGGGCTCATCAATGTCGACTTTGCGGACGTACGCACGGTGATGTCCGAAATGGGCATGGCGATGATCGGCGCCGGACGCGCCAGCGGTGAGGGCCGCGCCCGCAAGGCCGCCGACGCCGCCATTTCCAGCCCGCTGCTGGAAGACATCAACCTCGTGAACGCCAACGGATTGCTCGTCAATGTCACGGCGGGCCTCGACTTGTCCATCGGCGAGTTCCAGGAGGTCGGCGAGGCGGTCAAGCAGTTCACATCGGAGGATGCCACGGTCGTCGTGGGCACGGTGGTCGATGCCGAGATGCGCGACGAATTGCGCGTTACCGTTGTAGCCACCGGATTGGGCCGGCAATCGGGTGTTGCCGAGCGGCCGCGCGGCGTACGCACGCCGCCGCGTCAGCGCCCCCGGGCGAACGACTACAGCAATTTCGACGCACCGGCGGTGAATCGCCGGCTCGCAGTGGGAGACGACGTGGATGGACCGTCGGCGGCCGAGCAGCAGATGTTGGACATCCCGGCGTTCTTGCGGCGCCAGGCCGACTGACGCGAACGACGATTAACCCCCACATCGGTGAGATACGCGAGTTCAGGCTCATGTAGCATTGGACAACACTCTCTGTTGCCGCTGCCGCGAGCGCTGTGCTAGCCTGAGCGCGTATCCAGCCAGTCTCCATGGCTCCCTGGAGCGAAGCTTGAAGCAACGCACTCTCAAATCATCGGTACGATCCAAGGGCATTGGCCTGCACAGCGGCGGGAAGGTCTATATGAACCTGCGGCCCGCGCCGGCCAACTCGGGTATTACGTTCCGGCGCGTCGATCTGGACGTCCCGGTGGAAATCCCCGCCCGCGCCTCGCTTGTCAGCCAAACCACGCTCGGGACCACGCTGGAATACGGCGGTGCCAGGGTCGCAACGGTCGAACACTTGCTGGCGGCGCTGGCCGGTTTGGGGGTAGACAATGCGTTCGTCGATCTGACCGCCGCCGAAGTCCCCATCATGGATGGCAGTTCGGCGCCCTTCGTCTTTCTCCTGCAGTCGGCGGGCATTGAGGAGCAGAACGCCCCGAAACGCTTCATCCGCATCCGCAAGCCGGTGGAGGTCAGGGAAGGCGACAAGTGGGTACGGCTGGCACCTTATAGCGGTTTCCGTCTGAACCTCGAGATCGACTTCGATCATCCCGTGCTGCGCCGGCGCCAGCAGCGCGCGACCCTCGACTTCTCCACGGCGTCATTCCTGAAGGAGATCAGCCGGGCACGCACCTTTGGCTTCCTGACGGATATCGAATCCTTGCGCGAGCGGAATCTCACCCTGGGCGGGAGCATGGACAGCGCCATCGTGATGGACGAATACCGGGTTCTGAACGAGGACGGACTACGGTTCCAGGACGAATTCGTTCGCCACAAGATCCTCGACGCGGTCGGCGACCTGTACCTCATGGGTGGTTGCCTCATCGGCGAATTCAGCGGCTACAAGTCCGGCCACCGTTTGAACAACCGGCTGTTGCGTGCGCTTCTCGAGCGCGGTAGCAGCTACGACGTGGTCGAGTTCGGCGAATCCCGCCGCTCCCCGGTGTCCTATCGGCTGGCGGCGAGCCGCGCGTAACCCGGAAATCCCTACTCGTAGAAGAGCAGGCCGCAACCGGTCGCCCAACCGGCGATGGGCTCGTAGAACATCGTCCTCGCCCGGCGGCCCTCGGCGATCCCGGCCACGGCGACCCAGGCGCGAATTTCGTGGGTACCGAGGCCCCGCCGCTCGAGTTCCTCGTCGGTATAGGACGTGAAGCCGTCCACGTCGTGGGTTTCCAGCCGGCGAATGAATTCCGCGTCGAACTCGGAATCGATGTCCCCATGCATCCGTTCTCCCGGTGCATGACTCAGCCCGCCGGCTGCTACGACGGCGACTCGGCGTGGATCCCGCTCCAATGCGTCGCCCAACGCCCGGCCCAGGGCGTAGCAACGCTTCTGGGTGGGCATGGGATAGGTCATGGCGTTGATGATCAGGGGGACGATGGGCAGCTCCCTGTCCGGATCGAGAAAACTCAGCGGAATCATGATCCCGTGGTCGAGTTTCAGCTCGGCGGCGTAGTTGAGCTCGACGCCATCTTCGTAGCAGGCCGTGAGGAGCCGGGCGGCGAGTTCCGGGTCGCCCCGGGTCAGGCCCTGCTCGATTCGCACCCAGGACTCCACCGGCCCGAAGTAGTGCTCGGCCTGCCCCATGGTGAAGGCGGGCATGCAGTCGAGAAAGAAATTAGCGAAGTGCTCGCTGCTGATGATGAGGATGGTGTCAGGCCGGGTTGCCAGCATCCGCTCGCGCAACTGGTCGAACCGTGAATAGAAAGCCTCTCGTTGCGGCGCCGTCGCGCCCTCGGGCCACGCGCGAATGCCGGGCGTATGACTGGCGGAGCAGGCGAATACCAGGGGCATGGGTTCAGTCTCCGCCGCGAATGGCTTTCAGGTAATCGGGTTCGGACACACCGTGGATGATCGTGAATGGCCTGAGGAGCAGGGGATGCACGCCCATATCGTAGAGCGATTGAATCTTCAGCCCCACCAGCGCGGCGTGTTCCTCCTCGGAGAGGTCGAAATCCTCGGCCAGGGACTCGCGTGATTGCAAGAACCTTGCGCGCGACTCCGGGTCGCGGTTCACGGCCTGAACGAGTTTTTGAACCTGGTAGAGGCTCACGCCGGTCGATCCGGTCGTGGCAGCACGCGTACGCGGATTCGCTCTTCGCCCAGCTCCTTCGCCATGTATCGCACTCGAGCGGCCCAGACCGAAGCATCCATGACCAACACCAGCCGGCCCTCGGCATCGGTGCTGGCGGCAACCAGGTGCGCGGCTTCTTCGTCGGGCAGGCGCTCGCGGACCGCGTCGGCGAGTTCCCGCAACCGCCGCGACTCGGCAGTCAGCCGCCCCAGGTTTCCCGAGCCCAGCAGTTCCGCAACAGAGCTACCCGTCATGTTTCATCATCCTCGAGCGCGTCCGACAGCCATTCTACAGAACACGTTTCAGGCGTGCTCCCTTGCAAAGCGGACGAGCGGCCCCCAAATTGTTGGCGGTAGAATACGATCTTTCGCCACAGGCCCGGACTTTCGATTGCTCGAACACGCCTCAAAATTCTTCTCCGACGTCTTCGGCAGCCGCAACAAGCGGCTGCTGAGCAGTCTTGACCGCTACGCCAAGCGGGCCAACACGTTTGAGTCCGGGCTTCAGGCCCTGGATGACGACGCCCTCCGGGCCAAGACCGCGGAATTCAGAACCCGCCTCGAAGCGGGCCTCGATCTGGACGCGCTACTGCCGGAGGCATTCGCCGTGGCGCGGGAGGCGGCGGTGCGCGCCGTCGGCATGCGTCACTTCGACGTTCAGTTGGTGGGCGGTGTGGTGCTGCACCAGGGCAAGATCGCCGAGATGCGCACCGGTGAGGGCAAGACGCTGGTGGCCACGCTCGCGGCGTACCTCAACGCACTGCCCGGGAAGGGCGTGCACATCGTCACCGTCAACGACTATCTTGCCCAGCGCGATGCGCAGTGGATGGGCCCGATATACGCATTCCTCGGGCTCACCGTGGGAGTCGTCAAGGCGGGCCAGAGCCGCGAGGAAAAACAGGCCGCCTATCGGGCGGACGTGATCTACGGTACCAATAATGAATTCGGTTTCGACTACCTTCGGGACAACCTCGCCATACGACTCGAAGATCGAGTCCAGCGCGACCTGGCCTACGCCATCGTCGACGAAGTGGACTGCATTCTCATCGATGAGGCGCGAACGCCCCTGATCATCTCCGGGCCATCCACGGAAAGTACCGAGCTGTATCTGCGGATCAACCAGCTCATTCCCAAGCTGAAACCCCATCGGCCGCCGCCCGGCAAGGTCAATGAGAACATCGAGGCAAAGCGGGCATCGGTCACCGGCGTCGCCGGCGACGACCTGGGTGCGATGCTTGTCGACGAAGCCCTGGATCTCGCGCATGAGGGTGGCCACCACCTGGTCGAAGTGGAGCCCGGCAAGTGCCGGCTGATCGTGCCGGGCGACTACTCCATCGACGAGAAATCCAAGCAGGCGCACCTGACCGAAGAAGGGCACGACCGGGTTGGGCCGCTACTCGTCAAGGCCGGGATTCTCAACGAGGGCGAAAGCCTCTACGACGCGGCCAATATCCGCCTCATGCATCATCTCAATGCCGCTCTGCGCGCCCACGCCCTGTTCAAGAAGGAGGTGGAGTACATCGTCAAGGATGGCGAGGTCGTCATCGTCGATGAATTCACGGGGCGTACCATGCCGGGCAGGCGTTGGTCGGACGGCCTGCACCAGGCGATCGAGGCCAAGGAAGGCGTGCGCGTCAAGGAAGAGAACCAGACCGTCGCTTCCATCACGTTCCAGAACTACTTCCGCCTCTACGATACCCTGGCGGGCATGACCGGCACGGCGGATACCGAGGCTTATGAGTTTCAGCAAATCTACGGCCTGGAAGTGGTCGTCATTCCGACCCACCAGGAGATGATTCGCGACGATGCGCCGGATTTCGTCTACCTCACCAGGGGCGACAAGTTCGATGCGATCATCGAGGACATCGAGGATTGCCACCAGCGCGGGCAGCCGGTTCTCGTCGGCACGACATCCATCGAGACCTCGGAGTTTTTGTCGAAGCTCCTTGAGAAGCAGCAGATTCGCCATCGGGTGCTGAACGCCAAGTACCACGAGCACGAGGCCGAAATCATTGCCCAGGCCGGGCGCCCGGGCACCGTCACCATCGCCACCAACATGGCGGGCCGCGGCACCGATATCGTCCTCGGCGGCAACCTGGAGGCCGAATTGGCGATGCTCGC
This sequence comes from Gammaproteobacteria bacterium, assembly GCA_047516145.1. Classification (GTDB taxonomy): domain Bacteria; phylum Pseudomonadota; class Gammaproteobacteria; order Steroidobacterales; family Rariloculaceae; genus UBA6522. Next base: position 16,455 of record JAKZVH010000068.1, on the reverse strand, counting down.
CGATGGCGGCGAATCCGGCCGGGCCGACATCCGGGAGCAATGGCAGGAACGCCACGACAAGGTGATCGACGAAGGCGGGTTCCACATCATCGGCACGGAGCGTCACGAGTCGCGGCGCATCGACAACCAGTTGCGCGGCCGGTCCGGGCGCCAGGGGGATCCGGGATCGAGCCGTTTCTACCTGTCCATGGAAGACGATCTGATGCGGATTTTCGGGGACCCGGAGCGCACCAAGCGGTTGCTGTCGCGGGCCGGGATGCGGCCCGGCGAGGTCATCGAAAGCAAGATCCTCTCGCGCCAGATCGAGCGCGCCCAGCGCAAGGTCGAAGCCCACAACTTCGATGCCCGGAAGCACCTCCTGGAATACGATGACGTCGCCAACGATCAGCGCAAGGTGATCTATCGGCGGCGCAGTGAGCTTATGGAAGCGGACGAGGTCGCGGATGAGATCACGGCGATGCGCGTGGACGTGGTCGCCGGGACCATGGCCGAATTCATCCCTCCGGGGAGTGTCGAGGAACTGTGGGACAAGGATGGCCTGAGCCAGGCCATGGAGCGGGAGTTCGGGGTCCATGTGGACGTATCGACTCTCCTGGACGGCGACCCTGCTCTTGACGAGGCCGGTTTGCGGGATGCGCTCGTCGCCCGGGTCGAAGCGGCATACGAAGAGAAGGTGGAGAGCGTCGGCGTGGCACCCATGCGAGAGATCGAAAAGGGCATCATGCTGCGACAACTGGACGTTCAATGGCGCGAGCACATCGGCGCGCTGGACTACCTCCGCCAGGGAATTCACTTGCGAGCCTACGCCCAGCGCAAGCCCACCCAGGAATACAAGCGCGAGGCGTTCGAGATGTTCAGCGGCCTGCTCGAACGCATGGATCGGGATACGATCGTCTTTCTCTCCAGGGTCCAGGTTCGCCGACAGGAGGATCTCAAAATCGCACCGCCTCCGGCAGCCGACACCAGCGCCATGCGCTTCCATCACGCGCCCGCGCCGGGGCTGGCTGCCGCGGCACCCCAGCTCCTCCCGGCGGCCAATCCCGGGGCGGGGCTGCCGCTGGCGCGCCCGCAACCGGGCTCGCGAGCAGGCGCACAACTCGAACCGGCAGCACCCTTCGTTCGGGAGCAGCCGAAAGTAGGACGCAATCAGGCTTGCCCGTGCGGCTCCGGCAAGAAGTACAAGCGCTGCCACGGGCGCCTCAATTGAGCACGACGGGAGGCGACCCGGACGAAAAACCACTGGAAGTGGTGGCGGGATTGATCATCGATGGTCAAGGCCGGGTACTCGTCGGGCAGCGGCCAATGGGTACCCACATGGGCGGGTATTGGGAATTTCCCGGCGGCAAGCGCCAGCCGGGGGAAAAGCCCCGGGATGCTCTCGAGCGCGAGTTGCGCGAAGAACTGGGCATCGGCGTGTTGCACGCCGAGTTCATGGCGGAACTTACCCATCGCTACCCGGAGCGTTGCGTGCGCCTGGAGTTCTGGCGCGTGGGGAAGTTTGAGGGGAAACCCATCGCCCGGGAGAATCAGGACCTGGCCTGGGTCGCACCGGAGCGACTGATGGCGTTGCCGCTACTGCCCGCGGATCAACCCCTGGTGGAGTCGTTGTTAGCAGAGCGCGAGTAGGAAAGTGACGGGGTCCGTAACCTGTACGGGTCGCACATCGGTGCCCCGCCAGTACACAAAGCGCAGGGTGAAGCGCTGCTTGCCGGCGCTGATTTCCGGATACAAACCGCCGCCCGCGGGTAACATCACGCGAATGAGGCGTAGGCGCGCATCGCCCTGCAGGTTGGTCTGATACAAGCCGGAATCGGCGGTCATCTCCCGGCGCCGGCCGGTCTGGCGGATGAGCCAGAGGATATGGCACACCGCATCGCAGATCGGCGCGAAACTATCCAGCCAGGCCTGATATTGTTCGGTGCGCTCCTCGTAGGGAAGCTTCAGCCAATAGCCGTAGTCCGGTAGATCGAAGATGCACGTTCCCCCCGGGATGGAACTTCGGTGGTTGATGTTGAAGAGAAAGGGGGATTCCTTGAGAGGGTTGGGAAATACGGCGCTCGAATCGCCGACTCTGGACTGCAACTCCTTGATGTTCTCCAGATTTCCTTCGAGCAGATCGTGGTCGACGTTGGGTTGGCGGATGAAGGAGGCGAGGATCTGTCGCTGGAGTTCGAGTTCCTTGACCACCTCCATGCGGACATCGCCCCGCTTGAACAGGTTGAGGATATCCAACAGGCTCGTCAATGCGGCCCGTGCACCCAGTTCAGTCGTGTCGTCGGCGTGGAAGCTAGCTTGTTGGTTGAGAAGTTCGATCCGCAGAAAAGTTCGTATTCGTTCAGTCAGCGGATGCTCGAACTCCATAAGCTGTTCTGGCGCGGAAACCGACGGCGACTTGTTAGCAAAGTCTGCCATCCGCTTATTCTGCTAGAGATTGTTGTGTCGAGCAAACATGGCTCGAAACGCCAAGGTACAGTGCATGCAGCGAACGCACTTGCCGGTGCATGGAAACGCGGTCGCCGCCGTTGTCGATGACGTCGTCGGCCGCGCCCAGGCGAACATCCCGGTCGGCTTGGGCGCTAACCATGGATCCTGCCTGGTCGAGGTCGATTCGGTCGCGGTCGACAAGCCGCTTGAGCTGCGTTTCCCGTGGGCAGTCGACCACCGCAACTCGGTCCACCAAATGCCCGAAGCCTGTCTCCACGAGCAGCGGTACCACCACGACCGCGTAGGGCGTTGACAGGCGCGCAAGCTCCTCCAGGGTGCGAATGCGGATGAGCGGATGCAACAGCGCTTCGAGTTGGCGCCGCTTCGCCGGTTCGGAGAAGACGATGGCGCGCAAGGCGCGGCGGTCCAGTTCGCCCGACGCGCCGATGACGCCGGAACCGAACTCCAGGCGAACTGCGTCAAGCCCCGGCTGCCCCGGAGCGACCACGTCCCGTGCCACCTGGTCCGTGTCGACGATTCCCGCCCCCAGTTCCGCAAAGGCGTTTGCCACGGTCGTCTTGCCGCTGGCGATGCCGCCGGTCAGTCCAACGCGGAGCATCATGAGTGCCGCCTCAGGCGCGGGCTCGTCACGCGGATTTCAGCCGAGCAGTTGCGCATAACGACCCATCAGCGATTCGCCCCAGAGCAGTGCAACCAATCCGGCGGCCGCCAGGTAAGGGCCGAACGGGATCGGCACGGTCCGGGAACGGCCCAACAGCAACACACCGGCAATCCCCACGCTCGCGCCCACCGCCGCGGAAAGGAACAGGATCAGCGGCAGCAGCTGCCATCCGAGCCACGCCCCCAGGGCCGCGAGCAACTTGAAGTCACCGTATCCCATCCCCTCCCTGCCGGTAATCGATTTGAAGACCCAATACACGCTCCAGAGGCTCAGGTAGCCGGCCGCCGCACCGATCACGCCGGACCTGACATCGGTCAGGAGCGTGCCGCCATTGACCTGGATGAGACTCAGTATCAGTCCAGCCCACATCAGCGGCAGCGTCAGCGCGTCCGGCAGTTGTTGCCGCTCGATGTCGATCACCGCCAGCGCCAGCAGTGTCCAGACCAGGGGCAGGGCCGCGGCGGCTTGCCATGTTGGCCCGAGCACCCAGACGACAACCGCGCTCAGGGCGCAGCCCGCCGCCTCCACTATCGGGTAACGGGGCGATATACCGGTACCGCAATGCGCGCAGCGCCCTCTGAGCATGGCGTAGCTGAGCAGGGGGATGTTGTGCCGCACGGCAAGCGCGATGCCGCAGTGAGGGCAAGCGGAGCGGGGCATCCAAAGATTGAAGACCGCCTCGGGACGCAGTACGTCCGGGGCCGGTAGCTGTGACAACTCCGCGCACTGCTCCCGCCACGTCCGCTCCATCATGATGGGCATGCGGTGCGCGACGACATTGAGGAAGCTGCCGACGACGAGGCCCACTAACCCGGCAATCGACACGGCAGCCCAGGCAGACGGTTCAAGGAGTTCCATCGGTGCGACCAGTCCGAATTATTTGCCCGTTGCGTGACGCCGATTCACCGTGGCGCCTCGTTGCCCTCGCGACAAACATTGATGCGATATCCGGCTCAGTCTACACGACCGCGGGCCCGGATCGCAGCTGGCCACATGGTTATTTGGGGCGGCACAGGGGATTGGTTTAACTGTTAAGGAACTGTTTGCCCGTATGCTTGACGTTGGCTGACGATCTGGACTGCATTAGGCTGTGACAGGGCGCAGCGCCGCTTGGACATTCAGAAAATTCGGCTCCGTTGCGTCGCCAGGCTTGGGAAATGTGAACGGAGGAGCTGGATCATGAGACTCGCTACCCGTGGATGGTGCGCCGCGACGATAATTCTCTCGATGGGTGCGGCGACCGCCGCGCAAGCCCAGGACAGCCCCGGCGTGCGAATACTCAACGCATCGCCCTATTCCATTGCCGCGGACACCGAACTCAGCGATTTCGTGACCGAAACGGCGCAGGCCGCGATCGCCGAACATTGCGCCGGCTGCCACGGCGCAGACCTCGCGGGCGGGCCCGGGGTGGCCGATCTGACGGACTACGACTGGTTATGGGGAATCACCGGAGAGGAAACCAACGACGTCTACCCGGTGATGGCAATCCCGCAGACGCTGCTTTACGGGGTGCGCAACCGCGATTGCCCCGAGGATCAAATGAGCTACGGCGCCTGCGCGGATACCCGCTACTCGGAGATGCCGGGCTACGCGGTGCTCGGGTTCACCGAGGAGCAGGTGAGCGACTTGACCGAGTGGGTGGTCGGCCTTGCCGGCGGCGAGGCCGACAGCGCCGCCGTCGAGCGCGCCCAGGCGTTCGCGCCGCTCTGCGCCGAATGTCACGGCAGCGACAGTTTCGGCTACGTGCCCTATGGAGGGCCGAATCTCCGCGACGATATCTGGTTGTACGGCGGCGATCGGGATGCAATTCACGACGTCATCGCCAATGGGCGCCTGGGCGCATGCCCGCCGTGGGGCGGCACGCTGGATGCGGCGACCATCAAGGCGCTGGCAGTGTATGCCTGGAATTCGTCTCTCGGGCTCTGAATTGGCCGGAGCTTATGGGACAGGGCGCCATATTTAATGGAGTAAATCCGAGCCCGGGGGGGGAAGTCATGATTAGCTTGTCCGTGTATGCGCCGACGGACAAGGTCAACGAGGCCGTTGCCTGGCTTATAGAGCGTGACGGAAGCCGTCCCTGGTTCGCGCACCTGTCGTTCAACCTGCCGCACTCGCCTTATCATCTCCCGCCGCTGGAATTGCTCAAAAGCGATGCACGGAGTCTGGATCCCTACAGCAACGATGTGAACGACAACCCGCACCCGTATTTCAAGGCGATGCTCGAGGCCATGGATACGGAGATCGGCCGCTTGCTGGGTACGCTCACCGAAGCACAACGGGAGAATACCTACATCATCTTCCTGGGCGATAACGGCACATCCGGAGGGGTTATCCAGCCCCCGTTCCAGAGGGGGCGCGGCAAAGGCACGGTCTACCAGGGCGGCATGAATGTGCCGTTCATCGTCACGGGACCCGGAATCGAGGGCGGCCGGGTCAACGAGGCGCTGCTCAATACGGTGGATTTCTATGCCACGTTCCTGGCACTCGCCGGCATCGACGTGCAGGGGTCTGTGCCCGATGACCGGGGATTCGACTCGATCAGTTTTGCGCCGCTACTGCATGACCCGGACGCGGCGTTCGCAGCCTGATCCTGAAGTTCTCTCCGCCGAAAGGAGAAAGCCCTGCATGCCGCCAGTTCAATGGAATCAAACATTGAATTGCTCGCCAAGCTGTCGGTTGTGAATGATATTTTTGTATGCTCGTACATCATCATTTGGGGGCAATCGCATGAATAGAAGAAACTTCCTGGCCTCGCTCGGCACGATGGTCGCCGCCGCATTGCCCGGCCCCACGCGCGGCGCCCGGGCTGTTTCGGCCCTGGTGCTGTTCTCCTGCGCGGGACTCGTCGCTGCGCCGCTTGGGGCGATGGACGGCCCGGAGGCCTACCGGATCTATTGCGTGACCTGTCACGATGCCGGCATCCCGCCGGAACGAGACACGATGAGCCGGATGACTCCGGAGCAGATTTTCAACTCTCTCGACTCCGGCACGATGACCCGGCAGGCAACCCAGATGAGCCGGGTCGAGAAGCTGACCATTTCCGAATACCTCGCTGGAAAGCCGTTCGCCGGCGAACTCGACGTCCCGGTACCCGCGTCGGCCTACTGCGGCGCTCCCGGGACTTCGACAGGCAGTCCATTTCAGCCATCGATCGACGGTCCGAGTTGGATCGGCTGGGGCGGCGGCAGGGACCCGGGCGCCAATCTCCGCTTGCATCGCGCGCGAGGCGCCCGGTTGCCGGTCGAAGACATCCCGCGGCTGGAGCTGAAATGGGCGTTTGGCTTTCCCGGCGACAGCTCGGCCAGCGCCCAGCCGGTCGTCGTGGGCGCACGCGTCTACGTGGGCAGCTGGGGCGGCGGTGTCTACTCTCTGGATGCCGAAACGGGCTGCATTCACTGGATGTTCGAAGCCGAGTCGGGCGTCCGAACCGCCATCAATTTCGCGGCAACCGCCGGCGGACGCGTCATCGCCTTGTTCGGCGATTTGCAGACCCATGCGTATGGCGTGGATGCGGCGACCGGCGAGCTCCAGTGGAAGGTGCGGCTCGAGACCTATCCACTCAGCCGCATCACCGGTGCAGCGGCCGTGCACGACGGGCGGGTGTTCGTGCCTCTCGCCTCTCGCGAGGAGTCCCAGCCCGCGAAGCCGGACTACGAGTGCTGCCGCGCCCGGGGCGGCATCGTCGCGCTGGACGCGGCCAGCGGCGAGGAGATCTGGCGAACCTACATGACGGACGAACCGCAACCGATCGGCAGAAATGAGGCCGGAACCCGGCAGTGGGGCCCGTCGGGCGTCGGCATCTGGTCGGCGCCGACCCTGGACCCCGAGCTTGGCGCCATCTATGTCGCGACCGGCAATTCCTATTCGCTCCCGGTCGCGGCAACGTCGGACGCGGTCGTCGCGCTGGACATGGACACGGGAGGCATTCGCTGGATTCGGCAGGTCACCGGCGGCGATGTCTGGAACGGCAGTTGCCAGCCGCAGGCTCGCAGCCACGCGAATTGCCCGGAGAACAATGGGCCCGACTTCGACTTTGGTTCGTCACCCAATCTCGTCGATCTCAGAGGCGGCCAACGCTTGCTCACCGTGGGACAGAAGTCGGGCATCGTCTACGGTTTCGATCCCGATAACGAGGGCGCGATCGTCTGGCAGACGCGAATCGGGAAGGGCGGTATCGACGGCGGTATCGAGTGGGGTACGGCCGCGGACGACGACCATGTTTACGCCGCCATCGACGATACGACGCGCGGCGACCCGACCACCGGCGGCGGACTGTTCGCACTCGATCTCGGGACGGGTGACGTGGTCTGGAGCACGCCGGCGCCGTCGTGCGGCGACCGGTCTCCCTGCAGCAAGGCCCAGGCAGCGGCGGTCAGCGTCATCCCGGGCGCCGTGTTTTCCGGGTCCGTGGACGGGCATATGCGCGCGTATTCCACCGAGACGGGAGAAATCATCTGGGAGTACGACACCGCGCGCGAGTTCGAGACCGTGAATGGCGCAAGGGCCAACGGCGGATCCATCAGCAACGGTGGGCCGGCCATCGTCGACGGCATGCTGTTCACCAACTCGGGCTATTCGCACCATGCCGGCGTAATGCCGGGAAACGTCTTTCTCGCGTTCGGCATCGAGTGACACCAGGTGTCGTCACTCGCCTGCCAGTGGGGCTGCTAGATCACCTGCCCCATTCGGAACACCGGCAGGTACATGGCGACGACCAGGCCGCCCACGATGATGCCCAGGGTGGCCATGATCAGCGGCTCCAGCAAGCTGGACAGGCTGTCCACGGCGTTGTCGAGCTGCGCTTCGTAGAAGTCCGCAACCCGTTCGGCCATGTCGTCCAGGGCGCCGGCCTCCTCCCCCACGCCGATCATCCTGGTCGCCATGTTCGGAAAAATATCCGCGGTATTCATGGCTTGCTGGAGGCGTTGCCCGGTCGCCACCGCGTCGCGAATCTTCATCACCGCGGTTTCGTACACGATATTTCCCGTGGCCTTCGCAACCGACTCCAGCGATTCCACCAACGGCGCGCCGGCGGCGAAGGTGGTGGCAAGCGTTCTCGCGAATCGCGCGGTTGCCGCCATGGCGACGATGGAGCCGATGCCCGGTACATGCAGAATCGCCCGATCCACGCGATGGCGCACGCTTCGCGAGCGTTTCCATGCCTGCGCCAACACGGTCGCAGCAACCGCGACTGCCGATCCCAGCGCCCAGCCGGAGGCGCGCACGAAATCCGAAATGTCGATGACCAGGCGCGTCAACACGGGCAACTCGGCGCCGAACCCGGCAAACAGCGCTTCAAACTCCGGAATGACGAAGACCAGCAGGATGATCGTTACCGCGATCGCCACGGCCGTTACCGCTGCGGGATAGAAAAACGCCTTCCTGATCTTGCCCTTTATATCCCGGGTAGCTTCGCCGTAGGCAGCGATTTTCTCCAAAAGCGCTTCCAGCGCCCCGGCTTGCTCGCCGGCCGCCACCAGATTGACGTACAGGTCATCGAAATGGCGCGGATGTCGGGCGAGCGCCGCGGCCAGTGCGGAGCCTCCTTCCATTTCGGTCTTCACCTCGAGCATGAGCGCCTGGACGGCCGGTGTGTCGTGGCTGCTGCCAATGATGTCGAAGGCCTGAACCAGCGGGATTCCGGCGCCGATCAACGTTGCCAGTTGCCGGGTGGCGGCGGCGATATCGTCCGGTTTGACACGGCCGCCGCGCGCGAAGAGCGGCCGGCGAATTCGCAACGGCACGATACCCTGGCGCCGCAACTCCGCGCGCAATGCAGGCTCGCCGGCTGCGGCCGTGATCCCCTTGACCCGGTTGCCGGCGCGATCTCTGCCAGTCCAGCCGTACGTTGCGATTGCCGAGCGTCGGACCATGTCTCGCAAGTTCGAATAGTTCCGCGGCCGGGCCTAGTCGGCCGTGACGCGGTTGAGTTCTTCCAGACTGGTCAGTCCGCGCTTGACCTTCTTGAGCCCTGACCGGCGAAGGTCCACAATGCCCCGGGCACTGGCGTGCCTGGCGATCTGCATGGCATCGCCACCTTCCATGATGATGCGGCCGATGGACTCGGTGACCGGCATGACCTGGAATATTCCGGTGCGCCCGAGGTACCCGGCGTTGCACTGCTCGCAACCGCGAGCTGCGTGGAGGGTCAGTCCTGCGTCCACTTCCGCGGCAAGAAATCCTTCCCTGAGCAACGCTCCGCCGGGAATGTGAACGGGTTGCTTGCAGGCGTCGCAAAGCATTCGCGCCAGCCGTTGCGCGATGATCAGAGTCACCGAAGTCGCGATGGCGTAGGGTTTGATGCCCATGTCCACCATTCGGGTCAGGGTTCTTGGGGCATCGTTGGTATGCAGCGTGGACAGGACCAGGTGGCCCGTCTGAGCGGCCCTTATGGCCACTTCAGCGGTTTCGAGATCACGAATCTCGCCCACCATGATGACGTCCGGGTCCTGGCGCAGGAACGCTCGCAGGCACGACGCGAAGGTCAACCCTACCCTTGGGTTGACGTTTACCTGGTTGATGCCGGGGAGATTGATTTCCGCCGGATCTTCCGCGGTAGCAATGTTTCGATCCGCGGTATTGAGCCTGTTGAGGCCGGTATAGAGGGATACTGTCTTGCCGCTTCCCGTCGGTCCCGTGACCAGGATCATCCCGTACGGTTTGGCGAGGTGCTCCAGGTAGATCTGTTTCTGTTCGTCCTCGTAACCCAGCGCGTCGATGTCTGTGCGAACGGTGGCGGAGTCCAGCAGCCTGCAGACGACTTTCTCCCCGAACAGGGTTGGGCAGGTGTTGACACGAAAGTCGATGGCACGGTCCGTTGACAGTCGCATCCTGATGCGCCCGTCCTGGGGCATGCGCCGTTCGGCAACGTTCAGCTTCGCCATTACCTTGAGTCGCGCGGCGAGTCTCGCCGCCAGCGCCATGGGTGGGTGGGCGATTTCGCTGAGCAGCCCCTGGTGGCGCATGCGGATTCGGTAGGTCTTCTCGTAGGGCTCGAAGTGAATATCGGATGCGCCCCGTGCCACGCAGTCAAGCATTACCTGATTGACGAACCGCACCACCGGCGCGTCGTCCACGTCGGTGCTGGCGATATCGGTATCCTCGTCGTTGTCGCCGCCGAATTGGGGGCTATCGGGGTCCATGTCGCCGAAATCGAAGGCCGCCAGGGAACCGCGCGGCGCACGCTTTAGACCTGCGATTCGGGCTTCGAGCTTGTCCTGCTCCACGACCACCGGTTCCACCTGAAGCGAAGTCCGAAACGCAATTTCATCCAGCGCCTGCAGGTTCGACGGATCTGCCACACCAACCCACAATCGATTGCCCCGACGCATCAGGGGGAATACCCGATGCAGATCGAGCAGTTCACCGGGGAGCAAGCTGGCCGTTTCCGGGCCCAACTGAACTGCATCCAGGTCGAGCGCCGGTACGCCAAACTCGCGCGCGGCGGCTACGGCGATGCGGCCGGGATCGCCCTGCCGGTTCGCCACCAGGTGCGCGACCAGGGACATTCCGGGTTCTCGGCTGGCTTGCACCGCTGCGGTGAGGTCTTCGCCGGAAACGATGCCTTCGCGGAGCAGCCGCCGGCCCAATCCCGTCAACGGACCGGGGATGATGACCTGGGAACGGCCGGCCCTTGACTCGGTTTCCCGCTCCATACCGAGGACTCCGTTACATGCGGCACGCGGCCGGGAGGTACTGCACCGGCAACGTTGGCGCGACGTAGGTCGTGCCCATTCCGGCTGCGGTGCCCAGCAATTCGGCGCCCGTTGGCGCCGGCGCCGAGCCACAGCGCCAGAGCAGACTCAGGTCCGAGGATTCGTAGGGCGTGAAGGTCAGCGTGTTGGTCCCCGAAACGGAAATCCGGGGGTTGGCTTCGTTACCGTAGGTGACGGTGAGCACCCCGTTGGCAATGTCCACGCTGGCCACGTAGCGGCCGGACGAATTCGCCGGGTCGGTGCTCATGCCCGCGTCGGCCCGATCCACCGGAGGCAATCCCTCGGTAAGAAACTCCTCGGCAACCGCGGCCCGGGCGATGGACGCGAGGCTCATGCCTTCCGACACCTGTGCGCGGATGACATAGTCCTGATAGGCGGGTATGGCAAAGCTGGCAAGAATGCCGATGATGGTCACCACGACCATCAATTCGATCAGCGTGAAGCCCGTGTGTTTGTCCTTCATGGGAACCTCCTGTTCACGTTGCGAATAGTTTGCTACCGGGTGGGGCCGGTCTGCAGCGCCATAACCAGGGCAAAGCGCCCAGATTTGCGGTATCGCGACGGTCTTTCACTCTGATCGCCATTCAAGGACAATACGGCTCGCCCCTGTTCAGAGGACCCCGGTGAATCTTCACGAGTACCAGTCCAAGGCGCTGTTCGCCGAATTTGGAATTCCAGTGCCCGAGGGCCATGCAGCAGCGACACCGGACGAAGCAGTAGCCGCGGCGGAGCGGTTGGGTGGCGAACGCTGGGCGGTCAAGGCGCAAGTGCACGCGGGCGGGCGCGGCAAGGCCGGTGGCGTGAAGTTGGCGCAATCGGTCGACGAAGTCGCCGGGTACGCCGCCGCGCTGCTGGGGACCCGTCTGGTGACCCGCCAGAGCGGCGCGGCCGGGCTGCCGGTGGATGCGGTCTACGTCGAGGCCGCCTCGGGTATCCAGCGGGAACTCTACCTGAGCGCGCTGGTGGACCGGTCCCGGGAACGGGTGGTGATCATGGCTTCCGCGGCAGGCGGAGTCGATATCGAGGAGGTTGCCGCGGCCACGCCGGAGAAGATTCTCACGGCGGCGATTCACCCGGCGACCGGCGTATCCGCCTACCAGTCCCGGCAACTGGGGTTCGGATTGGGCCTGGACATGAACCAGATCCGCGAGCTTGGCGACATTCTCCAGAAGCTCCTGACGCTCTTCAATCAATGCGACGCGAGCCTGGTGGAAATCAATCCGCTGATCGTCGATGCCGACGGTCACGTGATTGCCCTGGATGCCAAGATCGATATCGAGGACAGTGCGCTGTTCCGCCAGCGGCGCCTGGAGGGCTGGCGGGATGAGGCCCAGGAAGACGGCAACGAGCGCGAGGCGCGGGCTCACGGCCTCAACTACGTCTCGCTGGACGGCAATATCGCCTGCATGGTGAACGGCGCGGGCCTCGCCATGGCGACCATGGACATCATCAAGCTCCACGGCGGCGAGCCTGCCAAATTCCTCGATGTCGGCGGCGGGGCCACGGCGGAGCGCGTCGCCCACGCCTTCAGGATCATTCTCGCCAACCCCAACGTGGAGGCGATTCTCGTGAATATCTTCGGCGGCATCGTGCGGTGCGATCTGATCGCCGAGGGCATCCTCACCGCCGTGCAGGACATCGGCGTTGCCGTCCCGGTGGTGGTACGCCTCGAGGGCACCAACGTCGAGCAGGGCAGGCGGCTGCTGGCGCAGAGCGGGCTGGATATCGTACCCGCCGCGGATCTCGGCGGCGCGGCCGAGAGAGCCGTCAGCCTGGCACGCAGAGGCGCGTCGTGAGCATACTTGTCGGCGCGCAGACCAAGGTTATCTGCCAGGGCATGACCGGGCGTCAAGGCTCGTTTCACACGCAGCAATGCATGGAATACGGCACTCGGGTGGTCGCCGGAGTGACGCCGGGGCGGGGCGGCAAGGAGCACCTTGGCGTGCCGGTCTACGACACCATGGTGGAGGCCGTGAATGCCACCGGCGCGCGGGTAAGCATGATCTACGTCCCGGCGGCCTTTACCGCCGACGCCATCCTCGAAGCGGCCACCGCCGGCGTCGAGTTGGTGGTGTGCATCGCAGAAGGTGTTCCGGTGCTGGACATGGTCAAGGTCAAGGCCGTGCTGAACGAGGAAAACTGCCGGCTGATCGGCCCCAACTGTCCGGGCATCATCACGCCGGGGGCGTGCAAGATCGGCATCATGCCCGGGTTCATTCACCAGCCGGGTTCGATCGGGATCATTTCGCGCTCCGGAACGCTGACCTACGAAGCGGTGTGGCAGACGACCCAGGTGGGACTCGGGCAGTCGACCTGCATCGGTATCGGCGGCGATCCGATTCGCGGCATGAACTTCATCGACTGTCTCGAATTGTTCGAGGCCGATCCGCAGACGCACGGCATTATCCTGGTGGGCGAGATCGGCGGCGGCGGCGAAGAGGCGGCTGCCGAGTATATCGAGGCGCGCGTGAGCAAGCCCGTGGTCGCCTACATCGCCGGCGTAACCGCCCCGCCGGGGAAACGCATGGGGCATGCCGGCGCAATCATTTCCGCCGGCAGCGGCACCGCCCAGGCAAAGTTTGAGGCGCTGGAGCAGGCGGGCGTGACCACGGTACGATCCCCGTCCGGCCTCGGTGAGGCGATAGCCGCGGCGCTCGATTGAAAGTCGCGCTGGCGCAGCTCAACACCCATGTGGGCGCGATCGACGCCAACGTCGAAACAATTCTGCGTACCGCGCGGCGTGCCAGGGACGAGTTCGGTTGCGATCTGGTCGTTTTCCCCGAACTGACGTTGTGCGGCTATCCGCCGGAAGACCTGCTCCTGCATCGCGGCATGCGGATGCGGGTCGAGGCCGCCCTGGTGCAGGTCCAGCGGGGCATCGACGGCATTGCCGCGTACCTGGGGTATCCGGAATACGACGGCGAGCGCGTCTACAACAGCGGCGCCTTTATCGCCGACGGCCGGATCCTGGCCTGCCACCGCAAGATCGTACTGCCCAACTACTCGGTATTCGACGAGAAACGCTATTTCGAGCCGGGCCACGGACCCACGGTGGTGGATTACCGGGGCGTACGGTTCGGCCTGACGATCTGCGAGGATACGTGGCAGACCGGGCCGTGCCGAGAGGCCGTGACGGAGGGCGCCGAGGTCATCCTGATTCTCAACGGCTCGCCCTTCCATCGCCAGAAGCAGCAGGTCCGCGAGGACGTCCTGATCCAGCGCGCCGCCGAGATTCGCCGGGCGCTGGTCTACGTCAACATGGTGGGCGGGCAGGATGAACTCGTCTTTGACGGCGGTTCCGTGGTGGTCGACGCAGCCGGTGAGGTGGCGATGCGTGCACCGGCGTTTGAAGAAGGTGTCTACGCGGTCGAGTTGCATTCGAGCGGCGACGGCGTCGAGGTGCGAGCCGGCGACATCGCCCCGTTGCCGCCGCATACGCAAAGCATCTACAGGGCTCTGGTCATGGGCACTCGGGACTATGTCGTCAAGAACCATTTCGATGGGGTGGTTCTCGGGCTTTCCGGTGGTGTGGACTCGGCACTGACGCTTTGCGTGGCCGTGGATGCGCTCGGCGCCGAGCATGTGCACGCGGTAATGATGCCGTCCCGCTTCACCTCCGGCATGAGCCTCGAGGACGCGGCCCGGCAGGCACGGGGACTCGGGGTGCGGCTCGACACGCTGTCCATCGAGCCCATTTTCAAGGCGACTCTGGGCGTGCTGGAAGGGCTGTTCGAGGGGCTTCAACCGGATACGACCGAGGAGAATATCCAGGCGCGGTGCCGAGGGATCCTCCTCATGGCGATCTCCAACAAGCTCGGCAAGATGCTGCTCACCACGGGCAACAAGAGCGAGATGGCGGTCGGTTACGCGACGCTTTACGGGGACATGGCCGGCGGGTTCGCACCGCTCAAGGATTGCAGCAAGACGCTGGTCTACGAATTGGCACGGTATTGCAACCGGCGCGGGCCGGCGATACCCGAGCGGGTCATTTCCCGGCCGCCCAGCGCGGAACTCAGGCTCGATCAGAAGGACACGGACTCACTGCCGCCTTACGACGTATTCGACCCCATCCTGGAGGCGTTCATCGAGGACGATCGCACGGTGGAGCAGATCGCCGCGTCGGGGTTCGACCGGGAGACGGTGGGGCGGATCCTCGAAATGGTCAAGCGCAACGAGTACAAACGCCGTCAGGCGCCGCCGGGTGTGCGCGTCAGCCGTCGGGCGTTCGGGCGGGATTGGCGTTATCCCATCACGTCGGGGTATTAGCAGCCCCGTTCAGAAAATCGTCTCGCGGCGGCTATGCGGTGAAGAAATCCGGATGACCAAGCTGGAGCGCCATCCCGAGGTCATCTCCGAAGAACCAACCCGTGGCCCAGCGGTCGGCGTCGAACGTCATGATGCCGACCTCCGCGGCCTCGATGGGGCCGTTCGTCGGCGAAAAACCGTACAGGCACTGCGTGTTCGTGCCACTCAGCCTGAACTGTATCCAGACGTTGTCGCCCTCTGCGAGCACGAAATCGACCTTGTCCTGACGGTCTGGAAATGCCTGGCCGATACTTTGGTCGCCGAGTCCGTTCGCATTCCCGTAGTCGACAAGGTGCTTGAAACCGCCCCGCAGGTATTCGTCGTAGGGCCGTCCGGGCCGATCCGGTAACAGGCCCGGAGGGGGCGATGCCGATTTGTAAGCCGCCACCGTGAGCTTGTTGCGATACGTTTGCGAATCGACCGGCGCCGCGAGGATTTCATCGAGAACCGCCTGGCCGGGCCGCGCCCGGGTCATTGGCGTTGGCGCAATTCGTTTGCCGTCCCGCCGCGGGGGCAGCCCCACGCCGAGTTGCTTCAGCAGTTCAACCTCGTCCGCCATGAACCAGCCTTCGACGATCTTCCCGTCTTCGAGCCTCATGATGGCGACTTCCTGAATATCGATGGATTTCCCGGTCGCCGGGATGCCGAAGAAATTGCCTTGGTGTGTCCCCTTGACGCGGAACTGCATGCCGACCATGTCGCCGTCGGCAATCATCTGCTCGATCGTATCCGCACGGTCGGGAAACGCGGTTCGCGCGGGCTGAGCGGCTTCCGCCAACTCGGAATCGCGTGCATTCGTTGCGAGGTTTTCGAATCCACTTCGCAGCCGTCGGTAGTCCGGTGACTGGACCTCCTTGAGCACCTGCTCGTAATCGCCCGTTCCCTGGGATTCCTTGAGCCGCCTGACGGTGGCCTTGTTGTGCGCTTCGTCGGGCGTGGTGTCCTGCGCAAATGCCCAGCGCGCGTTGGGCAGGCCAAGGGCGATGGCAGTCCCGGCGCCCAGACCGTTTCTCAAGAACTTGCGTCGTGTGGGCATGCTCCTCTCCTGGTTGTTTTGCTTGCGCCCCGAATGCAGGACGGGTGGCAGATGACGGCTCGACGCGGCTATTCGCCCGTTTCGACCTCCAGGACTTCCACCTGGACTGACGGTTGCGGTGCCGGTGGGCGCTCGAAGTTGAGATCGTATACGCGCTCGGCGTCGGCGGCCAGATCGCTCAGACCCAGCAGCGAATACGCCCGCGCGAGGATTGCCAGTGAGTCGTCCAGGGCCGGTGCGCCGGGATAGTGCTCGAGCGCGTACTTGGCGCGGTTGACCGCCGCCACGTAGGC
>JAKZVH010000067.1:0-3524 GCA_047516145.1 Gammaproteobacteria bacterium | reverse complement strand
GGAGTAACGGGGTCCGGCCGGTAATGTCCCGCGCGTTCAGGTCCGCCCCCTCTTGAATGAAACGATCGACATTGAAGGGGTCCCCCGCCATCGCCGCCCGATGCAAAGGGGTCATTCCGTTTTGGTCCGGCACGTTCGGATCGGCCGCCCGATGGGAGTTCATGTCGTCTTGTTTCCGGCTCATTTAATCCGCCTCCGGTGCGTCCGGATCGGGCGGCGCGAAAAACTCTTCGTCGCTGATGACGTCCTCAGTGGTGGGGAAAAACCCATCTCGGCGGCCAGTTCTTCGGACGCCTCGAACGCCTCGCCGCTGGCGAAACATGCGTCAAATTCCTCCGGCGTCGTTGCAACCCGGATTCGTTTAACGAGAAAGTCTCTGTCGGTGTGCATTACGTCCCTCCTGTCGGTGTCGTCGTCTTACGGAAGCAAAGCGGTTGCGCCGCTGTCCCATAGCGCCTGGACCGCAATCAGGCCCCCCCAACGCCATACCGATAACCAGCGCCCCGGCGAGTAGCCACATGTCGCGCTCGATCCGGCGCCGGAAGGGCACCCGCGCGCCGGTACCGGCGCGCAAAGCGGCGATCTCAGCATGGAAATCGGCTTCGACGGCGCGCAGCTCGGCGCGCAATTGGACCTTGACCTCTTCCAGGTCGGCGCTGATGCCTTTCACCAGGCGCTCCCAAAAGCGCGCCTTGATCCGCTTGTAGGCAATCAGCGCTTCGCGCAGGTTGTTCTCGCCCTGGGTGTCCTCGATCGCGCGGTTGATCGAGTTCTGAACGCCGGCCAGCGATTCCCGCAGCTCGCGGACGGTTGTGGCGCTCGACCGTTCAAGCTGCTCAATCTCAAAAGCGACCTCCATCAACTGCGCATCCTGCCGGGCTCGAAAGGTCCGGGCGACGGCTGCCGGGTCTGTGTGTCCTTCGAGCGCGCGCTTCAGCAATCGGAAAAGCTCTTGCACGCGATCCGGTTCCTCTCCCGCCGGCCCCCGGCCTTCCTGGACAGCGTCGGCCCGTTGGGGGTCCGTGTCTGCCGCGGGCTCTTCCGGATCGGTGCCCGCCGGCCCCCGGCCTTCCTGGACGACGTCGGCCTGTCGGGGGTCCGTGTACTCGTCGGCGGATTCAGGAATGAGGGGGTCGGTCAGGTTGTATATGTCGCCGAGTGGGGCGCTGCGTCTGCTGTTGGTGCGTTCACTCATCGCATTCGACTTCAACGGCTGGCCGATTCCTCACGCGCCAAACGGTGGACACATCCGCATCGACGGGGAAACGCGCGAAGCAGTGACCGTCGCTGTCTCGTTCGGTCAGCGTCAGTCCGCCGCTGCGGCGGTGGAGCCGGTCCAGGGTGCGCTCCTGCGCGGCGATCTGTTCGGCGATCGCGTCGCTCTTCGCCACCTGCCACCGAAATTGCTGTTCGGTCCAGGCGATCCCGAGTTGCGCGGCGGCGCCGATGCCGGCGAACAGGAACGCGCCGAAGAGGAGGGCCCGGCCCCACGTCCCGACGATCCCTTGCGCGCGCTCAATCCCACGGGTGACTCTCAGCGCGTGCGATTCGAGGATCTCGGTGGCCGCGGAAGCGAATTTGTCCTGGACCGCGCGCAAGCCGTCGTCAAGTTCCTGGTCCATAAAGGTCAGCTCGGCGCTCACCGCGCCGCGGTAGGCTGAAAACTGTTGTTGAACCTCCTGCGCGATCAGCTTTCGGAGTTCCTCGCGGAGTTGATCGCCATCCATCATCGTGCGATCTCCTGGCGTGGCATCTCGCGCGCAAGCGATGCCCCGGCGCCCCCGTCCTTGACCATCAAGCCGACCTGTTCGCCGAGTCCCCGCGTCACTTCGACCGCGAGCCCACGGTTCAACGCCCGGTGAAATTCAGCCGCCGTTCGGGCCGTGACGCACTTCGCCCGTTCTCTTCCTCTTTCTGAATCATGGTTTTTTCCTCTCCGGGTGGGTCCCGGCAACGGGGAGTGACGGTGAACGGCGGCGTGTACGGCCGCAGATGATGCAGGCGGGTTTAAATTCGGGCCGGACGGCATATCGAGCCTCCCCGGAGACGCGTCCCGATCCGTTTTCTGAGGGGGAAGGCTCCGCTGGGTCGATATTGTCCGAATCGGAGGGAGCGGGGGAACTATGTTCCGTCACCCGCCGGAGGCGTTCCCGGTAGGACCGCTGCCGGTCGCGGTGATCGAGCCGTCCCTCCCGGCTTTGCTGGTGGCGCCGGTTGGCGGCCCGTCGTTGTCGCCGTCGCGCTGTCCGCCGGCATCGGTCCCCGCAGTATTGGTGACCCCGGTCACAATGAGGACAGATCCAGGACACCAGGCCACAGTCGAACCCCCGGCAAAACCGTCGACCCAGTGGCTCTTCGCGGTCCCCCATCGACGCCCTTCCGGCAGACCGGACAACCGCGAATCCGCATGGCAAGCGCGATCTTATCTATAGAACGATGTTCGGTTGGTTCCTTCGCCCCCGCCCGGACAAAGCCGCGAGCCCGCCCTCGGGAACGCGCTCGCGGACGTCATGCGGAAGCCGGATATCGACTCCACGAGTGGCGCCGCAGACGCCACGGCTCTTTCGCTACACGGTCCAGTTCTCGCATCGCGGTCCGGGGCGAGTTGCGGCGGTGGGGTTGGCGACGCCCATGCCAGAGGCAGCTATCGAGGAAGATGGCCAAACGGCCTCGGACCGGCATCCCCCGCCGATCCGGCGCTCAACGCGTCGGCTCGGTCGACCGCGGCGCCGCTCCGAGCACGGCGGGCTGCGCCGATGCCTCCAGCGCCGCCGGCGTTTCCGGATCGAGCCACAACGAGCGCAGGTTCTCCAGCCGCCCCAGTGCCGAGAGGTCCTCGACCGGGTTCCGGCCCCGGAGGAGCGCAGGACTCAGGCCGCCCGCTTTCTCCGGGCAATCAGGGCACCTCCACCACCGGAACTACCGGCAGGGTGGTGAAGATCCGGTCGACCCCATCCAGTTCGAAGGCGACCGCCGAGAAAAGTCCCGGTTCGGGCGTCAGGCAGCGCACCGACCCGACAAAGTCCGACGTGTCGGCGGTGGGGAACACCTGGTCGATGAACCGGGAGTCCTGGCCGTTGGCGGCAAGCGGGATCATCGTCTCTTCGAGCACGGCGCCGTCCCGCATCAACCGGCAGCGCACCAGTAGGGCGGTCGCGCCCCGGTTATGGACCGCGACGCCCGTGTTGATGCCGTCCGACTGGCGGCGCACCGGGACCAGGGCATCCCGGACCGGGGGACTGTCGCCGACCCCGGCGACCCCGAGGGCGGGGATGTCGAAGCGCAGGACCCCGCCGATGGGACCCTCGGCCACGACCGCGACCGATCCGACCTTCAGAACCCCCCGTCCGTGGGTCGAGATCGTCAGTTCTCCCAGCGGGTTCATGGCCGTGCCAGGGCGCAGGGCGCCGTCGTCGCCGATCTCCATATCCGCTGGAACATCCAGCATCGCTTCGGCGGCGATGGCGCCGCCGTCGTGATCGTGGAAATAGATGGCGGGACGGACCGGATTGGCGCCCGCATTC
>JAKZVH010000066.1:0-3343 GCA_047516145.1 Gammaproteobacteria bacterium | reverse complement strand
CGCCAACTGGGCGCTAGCCGCCTATCTTCTCCACCGCGGCGCCGATGCCTCACGCGCCGAGGCCGGCTGGAACGCCCTGCACCAGACCGTGCGAACTCGCAGGATGAACCTCGGGTTCGGCACACCGGGCCCGTTCTCGTCCGGGACGCTCGACAGCATCGACCTGATCCGCAGGCTCTTGGCGGCCGGGGTCGACGTGAACGCCCGGATGACCCGCAACGGGATGCGGGATGGACAGCGCAACCGGTTCAACCGGCTCGGGGCGACCGCGTTCATGTTGGCGGCCAAGGTGACCGACGTCGAGGTGATGCGGCTGCTTCTCGAGGCGGGCGCCGACCCGACGATTCCGACCGCCGACGGCACCACCACGTTGATGGTCGCCGCCGGTCTGGCCATCTGGAATCCGGGTGAGGATGGCGGATCGCTCACCGGGCAGGAAGCGGAGGTCCTCGAGGCGGTCCGGATCAGTCTCGAAGGCGGCAACGACGTCAACGCGCGCAACTACCGGGGCGAGACCGCCCTCCATGGGGTCGCCTTCCGGGGCGTGAACATCGTGGTCGACTATCTCGTAGAGCAGGGTGCCGACCTGACGGCGCTGACCGCCGACGACTGGTCGGCGCTGGCAATCGCCCGGGGGCTCAGTTACACGGACTTCTACAAGGCCCAGGTGCACACCGCCGCCCGGCTCCAGGAGCTGATGCAGGCCCGCGGGCTCGACACGGAGGGCGAGGCGCACCGGGTGCCGGGGTCCGTCTGCTACGACTGCCTGCAGACCCGGCGCGACCAGATCCGCGCGGTGGCGGAGCGCGACGAGTGGATGGAATCCAACTTCGACCCCACCAGCCGCGCCATCCAGATGATGCCCGGGTGGACCTCCCTGCCGTTTCCGCAGCCTCCGCCGAAGGCGTAGACGGGACGCCGGCTTTAAGATCTTCCGCGCGTCTTTGTGGAAGGCGTGGTGATCGTCGGCTCTATCTTGCTGGCGGTTGGGCTCCAGGCGTTGTGGGACCGGGTGCAGGAGCGGGCAAGGAGCCGTGCAACCAACAATGGTGATCACGATGAAGAAAGCCGCGAAGACGGTTGGAATCACTTTACTTCTGATCCTGGCAGGCGCCCTCGTCTCACTTCGCCTTCTTGGCTACGAGCCCAGAGATCAGCGCCCTGGGTTGTGGCTAGCTGGGGACCGGGTCACCGAGGCGGTTACTGATTGGTCGTTCACGGAAGACCATCAGGAGATCTTCGTTCAAACCCGCACGCCCTACCTGATTCCGCATTCCGTTACCACTTACTGCGCCTTCTTTGAAGGCGACCTCTACTTGTTCTCCGCCTACTACCAGGGCGGGACGTTTCCCGACGAACGCGGCTGGAACCGCAACGTGATGCGCGACCCCAGGGTGCGCCTGAAGATCGGTGATCGACTCTTCGATCAGACCGTAAGCCATGTGACCGACGCCGATACGCGGGCAGCGGTTCATGCGAACGCTGTCGCCAAGTACCCGGAATGGTCGAGCCCAGGGCTCGAGAATGTCCACATTCTCCTGGTTGAGGATTAGGTCGCTGAACGAGAGGTAGGCCCCCGCAAGTGCCTCCAGGTTCGCATCTGTAGAATAGACAACCACCCCCATCGTTCGGAGGTGGCCGTCTTCTCGGTCAGACAAGACTCCCCGCTTGCGCCTAGCGGCCCACTCTCGGATGTTGACGAATGATCACCGCCATGAACCGGATCTATGTGGCGCCGGAGTACACCGAGCAGTTCGAGCAGCGCTTCCAGACACGGGCGCGGCTGGTGGACGGGATGCCCGGGTTTATCTGGAACAAGGTACTGCGCCCAGTCAATCCGGGAGACCCATACATTGTCTTGACATTGTGGGAATCCCGGGCCGCGTTCGATGCGTGGGTAAAGTCGGACGAGTTCGTGAAAGGGCATGCACGCTCCGGCACGCTTCCAGAAGAAGCGTTTATGCAACCGAGCCAGCTCGAGTTGCACGAGGTCTTCACGGACTCGAGCCAACCGGATCTGGAGCCGGAGCCACGTGGCAAGCCAGTTGCCTTTCACGGCACCTAAGTATGGCGAGCGCTGAGCTGGCAGCCTGTGCGAGTCGCGCGATCCTCGTCCATAACTTCTTAGAGGAACTGAAGCGCCTGGTGCCCAATTGAACCGCCAGATCCCCTGGCTTCGCGTCTTCGTGGAAGGCGTGGTGATCGTCGGCTCCACAGCTAAACGCCCGTTCAGCCGGGCTTGAAGGTCTACCCCCGCTCACTCATCGCCGCCCATCCGCACATTGATTCGTCCCATTCGAGCAGTAAATGCCTGGCCGCTCGCCTGACCGTCCAACGCTGGCGGGCGGTTCTGGAGGCCGCAAAAACCGGGCGCCGGGTGACGTTATGCGCGAACGTCCCCGCCGCATAACCGCACACTGACGCCCACCCGCCAAGCAACACACACACCTTCACCGCGGTGCGTTCGAAAACGGCTGTTGCATTCAGTTGGACGAGTGCTACGCGAGCGCGTTTTCGAACAAAGCCAGTAGACGGCTCCAGGCCCGCTCCGCCTGTGCCTCGTGGTAGACGGTCGAATCGGGCGGGCACCATCCGTGCATCGCGCCCGCGTACACCTCGATCTCCGCCGGCAATCCTGCCAGCGCAAACGCGTCGCGAAGCACGTCTTTGGCTTCTGGCTGGTTGTTGTCGTCGTTCTCGGCGATCGCGAACAGATAGTGCGCCTTCATCTCGGGAACGAGGAGATGCGGGCTATCGGCTTGATCCGTCACCAGTCCGCCGCCGTGGAACGACGCGGCGGCACCGATGCGATCTGGGACTGCGGCGGCGGTCCGCATCGTGAACGGTCCGCCCATGCAGTAGCCCATCGTCCCCATCTTCCGGCTCCGGTCCACCGCTGGCTGCGTATCGAGGAAGCTGATGAACGCCATCGCGTCCCTCGTCTGGGTGTCCGCATTCAGCGACCCCATCAGCGGCATGAGTGTGGCACGCTCTGCGGCGAAATCCGTGCTGCTGACGACCGGCGCCCGCTGCGTCCGGTAGTACGGGTTGACCACCAACACGGAGTAGCCGGATTCTGCGAGCCGCCTGCCCATCTGTTTCTTGGCGGACCGCAAGCCAAATGCATCGGGCCAGATCAGGACGCCCGGATGAGCCCCACTCGCAGGATGCGCGAAGTAGCAATCCGCCACACCATCGGGGGTCGTGACGTCGATGTCGGCTTCCGACACGGCCTGGGCGTTCGCGGCCCGCGGCAAGAGCATCGCCAACCCCGCTCCCGCCGACACGGCTCCAAACTGCCGCCGTGTCATTTTCGTCGTACGCACGTACTCGGTGTTGTCGG
>JAKZVH010000065.1:0-22278 GCA_047516145.1 Gammaproteobacteria bacterium | reverse complement strand
GGAACGGCAGCGCGACCGTGGCCTGGCCGTCACCGTCTACCGGCAGGGCCGCAAGGGCAGCGCGAGTACCGTCGATTACTCCACCGCGGCGGTGGAGCAGGCCGTGCGCAAGGCCCTGAGCATCGCCGAATTCACTTCCGTGGACGAGTTCGCCGGCCTGGCGGAAGCTGACCTGATGGCGGAGGAGATCCCCGATCTCGACCTCTATCACCCCTGGGAACTCGGCGTTGCGGAGGCTGAGCGGCTGGCGCTTCGGGCCGAGGATGCCGCCAGGGGCCTGGACGACAGAATCACCAACTCCGAGGGCGCCACCGTATCCACCGGCGGGGGAGTGGGGGTTTATGCCAACAGTCACGGCTTCTGCGCCGGCTACCCGACGAGCAGCCATTCATTGAGTTGCAGCGTGGTCGCCGCCCACAACGGGGCCCTGGAGCGCGATTATTGGTACACCGCCGCCCGCGCACCCGGGGGGCTGGACGCGGCGGAAATCGTGGGCGAGACGGCCGCGCGGCGTACCGTGCGCCGGCTCGATGCGCGCCAAATCTCGACGCGGTCCGTGCCGGTGGTGTTCCCGGCGGAACTCGCCCGGGGGTTGTTCGGGAATCTCCTCGGCGCCATCAGCGGCACAAGCCAGTACCGGCAGGCGTCTTTCCTGCTCGGTGCGGCGGGCGAGCAGATCTTTCCCGAGTTCATGGATATTCGCGAGGATCCCTTCATCCCGCGCGCCATGGCGAGCGCCGCCTTCGACAACGAGGGCGTGGCGACGCAGCGGCGGGTTCTTGTCCAGAACGGCGTCCTCCAGGGGTACGTACTGTCGAGGTACTCGGCACGGCGGTTGGGGCTTGCGACCACGGGTAATGCGGGCGGGGTCCACAACCTGATCGTCGCGCCCAACGCCGGCCCGCTGGAAGCGCTGCTCGGCGAGTGCGAGCATGTATTCCTGGTTGGCGAACTGCTCGGGCAGGGCGTCAATTCGGTCACCGGCGACTACTCACGGGGCGCCGCGGGGTTCTGGGTCGAGCACGGGACCATTGCCTACCCGGTGCACGAAGTCACCCTGGCCGGCAACCTCAGGGAGGTGTTCCGAGGCATTCGCAGGGTGGGTTCGGACGTGGACGAGCGCGGCGGTATCCGCTGCGGATCGGTGCTGATCGAGGGACTGACCGTCGCTGGGACCTAGCCGGGGCCGGTCAGGCGCTCGAGCACCTCGTAGTACTTTTCCCGGGTGCGCCGGATGACGCCGTCCGGCAGGCGCGGGCCGGGAGGCCGCTTGTCCCAGTCGAGCGTTTCCAGGTAGTCCCGGACGAATTGCTTGTCGAAGCTCTCCGGCGAGCGGCCGGGCGCATACGTCGCCGCGGGCCAGAAGCGCGACGAATCCGGCGTGAAAATCTCGTCGATCAGGATCAATTCGCCCGCATCGTCCAGGCCGAACTCGAACTTGGTGTCGGCGAGAACGATGCCCCGCTGTCGTGCATATTCGCTGGCCCGGTTGTAGAGCTCGAGCGACAGCGCCTCGATCCGTTCCGCCCGTTCCGCGCCGATCAGCGACTTGACCGTCGCAAGGGAAATGTTCTCATCGTGCTCCCCCTGGGCCGCCTTGGTGCTGGGGGTGAAAATGGGTTCGCGGAGCCGATCGGCGATCCGCATCCCCGCCGGCAGTGAAATCCCGCAGACCCGGCCCGTGGCCTGGTAGTCCTTCCATCCGGAACCGATGAGATAGCCGCGCACGACGGCTTCCACCGGCAATGGGCGCGCGCGTTTAACCACCACCGCCCGATCGCGCACCATGGCCCGGTCCTCCGGCGCATCGAGCACGCTGGCCGGATCGACGCCGGTCAGATGATTGGCGACAACGTGCGCCAGGCGCCCGAACCAGAAGTTGGCCACGGCGGTGAGGACGATACCCTTGCCGGGAATCGGGTCGGGCAGGATCACATCGAACGCTGACAAACGATCCGTGGCGACGATCAGCAGGTGCCCGGAATCCAGGCGATAAATGTCCCGGACCTTGCCGCGGTGCACGGGTTCAGGCCCCGTCAGGCGGGATTCGTACAACGCTTTCGGGAGCGAATCGGTCATGCGTCTGCGACAGTCCTTCGGTCAGGGATTTCCGCCGGGGTTCTCCCGCGGGGTGCAAAGGCAGGATAATGACCCGACGTATGGCCTTTCAGCAATACTTTCGGGCGATTCGCCGCGTGCCCGCGGCGGGCGGCGCCACGGCGCGTCGATGACCTGGGTCGGCAAGGCCGTGGGCGGCACGCTGGGCTTGTTCGTCGGCGGGCCGCTCGGTTCGGCGTTGGGGCTCATTCTCGGGCATCAATTCGACCGCGGGCTCGCGCGGCGAACCGGAGAAGCGCGTTCGGAGGACTTCGCTTCGGAGCGGGTCCAGCCGTTCTTCTTCGAGACCACGTTCGCTGTCATGGGGCACATCGCCAAGGCGGACGGGCGCGTATCGGAACAGGCGATCCGCGCGGCGCGGCTGGTGATGCACGGCATGAAGCTCTCTCCCGAGCAGGTCAACAATGCCGTTGCGAACTTTACCGCGGGCAAGGATCCGGGCTGGCCGTTTGCGGCAACCGTCGAGGAACTGCGCCGCGAGCTGCGCGATCGGCCGGATCTGAAGCGCGCGTTCATCGAAATCCAGATGCAGGCGGCGATCTCCGCCGGGCCCCTCGATCGAACCAGGCGCGAACTCCTCTGGCAGGTCGCGCGGGGGCTCGGCATCGGCAGGGTCGAGCTGGCGCAGATCGAGGCCCTGGCTCGCGCGCAGCAGTTCCGCGCCCGCGGCCAGGAAATCGTCAGCCTGGACGAAGCCCACAACGTCCTCGGCGTCGAGCCGAGCGCCACGGACCAGGACGTGAAGACGGCCTACCGCCGGCTGATGAATCAGCATCACCCCGACAAGCTGGTCTCGCGGGGGTTGCCCGAGTCCATGATGGGAGTGGCGGAAAAGAAGACCCAGGAAATCCGCGCCGCGTACGAACGGATCAAGTCCCAACGCGCCTTCAAGTAGCCCGGCTGGTGCGATATTGCGACTAGACCCGGAGCGAGCAGTTGCGCAGCAGATTCCCGCCGAGCGCCATGATCCGGCGAATCGGTCCGGGCAAATCCGCGCCCCCGGCGAGTTTCGCCGTGGTGCCGTGGTGGGCTTCGTCCGCGCTCATCTGCTCGAGGATGGCCGCGCTTCGGGTGTCGGCATCGGGCAGCCGCGACAGATGATCGTCCAGGTGGGCTTCAACCTGCCGTTCGGTCTCGGCGACAAACCCCAGGCTGATGCTGTCCCCGGGTACGGAGGCCGCCATGCCCACCAGAAAGCTGCCCGC
Source organism: Gammaproteobacteria bacterium (assembly GCA_047516145.1). Classification (GTDB taxonomy): domain Bacteria; phylum Pseudomonadota; class Gammaproteobacteria; order Steroidobacterales; family Rariloculaceae; genus UBA6522. Next base: position 18,955 of record JAKZVH010000065.1, on the reverse strand, counting down.
ATACCAGAGGGGATCGAGCCGGCTGGGCCGCCCGTCGAGTTCTTCGAGCCGCTGCGCGCACCAGGCGAGATGATCCTGCTCCTCGGCCGCGGCTTCGAGCAGGTGGCGCCTGGTTTCTTCGGATCGTGCCAGCAGGGATTGCCCCCGGTAGAGCGCCTGGGCGGAGATTTCGCCGGCGTGATTGACGCGCATGAGCGCGATGCTGCGCTGGCGCGCCTCGGAGCTCAATTCGGCTTCGGGAATGTCCGCGGCCGGAGACGGCCTTGCCGCGGGCGGCGGCACGGTCAGGGTCCGCAGCGCCTGGTCCGCAGCCGCGATCAACGAGTCGAATCTGGCGCCGGTCGGAAACATCGGGCGATTATACCGCCGCCGTGGGGCGCCGGGCTCTTGCGGGGGCTCGCGCAGGCGCGTAAAATCGCGCCTCTTTGATCGGCGGGGCGTGGTTCCGGCTCCGAACGCATTGTGAAAACATTCTCTGCAAAGCCCCTGGAAGTTCAGCGTGGCTGGTATCTGGTGAACGCTCAGGGTCGGACCCTGGGGCGGTTGGCCACTCAGATCGCCCACCGGCTGCGCGGCAAGCACAAACCCGAGTACACGCCCCACGTGGACACCGGCGACTATATCGTCGTCATCAACGCGGAAAAGATCCGCGTGACCGGCAACAAGCTCAAGGACAAGATATACCATCACCACACCGGCTATATCGGCAACCTCAAGTCCGAATCGCTTGAAACCCTGCTGGCCAGGGCGCCGGAGCAGGTTCTGAAGAAGGCGGTCAAGGGAATGCTGCCGCGCAATCCGCTGGGCCGGCAGATGCTCCGGAAACTCAAGGTGGTGCGCGGCGAGGATCATCCCCATGGCGCGCAGCAACCCCGGCCGCTGGAGTTATAGCGTATGAGCGAGCAGGTATGCTACGGGACCGGGCGGCGCAAGTCGTCCGCGGCGCGTGTCTATCTCAGGCCCGGTGCCGGCAGGATCGTGGTCAACGGCCGCGAACTGGATCTCTTCTTCGGTCGTGAAACCGCGCGCATGATCGTGCGCCAACCGCTGCAACTGGTGCAACTCGAGGGCCGGTTCGACATCGAGGTCACGGTCCGCGGCGGCGGCACCACCGGTCAGGCCGGCGCGATACGCCACGGCATCACGCGCGCGCTCTTGCAATACGACGAGTCCCTGAGGCCGTCGCTGCGCAAGGCCGGTTTCGTGACCCGGGACGCGCACGAGGTGGAGCGCAAGAAAGTCGGGCGGCGCAAGGCCCGCAAGGCGACACAGTACTCCAAGCGCTAAGGCGCTGGAATGAGTCGCTGCCGCTGGGGGATCGTCTAGTGGTAGGACTGCGGACTCTGACTCCGCCAGCGGGGGTTCGAATCCCTCTCCCCCAGCCATTTTCCAAGGCATTGAAAGTGCTGTCTTTTTCCTCGATAAGCCATTCTAACTAGCTGATATTTTTGATAAAATATCGTTATCCCGTGGACCGGCAGGGCAATCCCCTGCCAATGGCTTACAGCGAACTGTACCTGCCTGAGTTGGCCGACGCGATGAATGGCGTCGCGGGCTATTTCACCGGATGCGAGGGTTACCTGAACAACAGATGAGGATTAGTCCCGCTGCTGCACAGTCCGGGTCCTTCGCCGCGGAGTGGTGAGTGAGTCGCTGCTGCGATGGGCGAATCGAGGGGCCGCCCGGGAGAGCGCGCCCCGGAGCGTTCATGTTAGAGTCGTATGACGTTTTCTCGATCGATAGTGAGCACCATGCAACAAGTGAAAGTATCCCCCAAATTTCAGGTGGTCATCCCCAAATCGGTGCGCGAGTCCCTTGGAATCCGGCCCGGGCAGCGCCTCCAGGTTGTCCCCTACGGGGACCGCATTGAGCTTGTGCCGGTGCGCGAGATCGGCGAGATGAGGGGATTCCTCGCCGGCATGGACCCGCGATTCGAGCGCGAGCCGGACCGTGAATTCTGACCATGGCCACGAACCCGCTCAACCTGGTCGATTCCTCCGGCTGGATCGAATTCTTCACCGATGGGCCGAACGCCGGCCTGTTTGCCGACCCGCTTTCGGATGCAACCCGACTCGTGGTGCCGACCGTGAGTATCTACGAAGTCTTCCGGGTGGTGCTGCGCCGGCGCGGTGAGGACGATGCGCTTCGTGCGGCTGCCTTGATGAGCCGCGGCCGGGAGATCCCACTGTCCTCGGCGCTTGCCCTGGAAGCGGCGCGGCTCGCGCACGAAAGGGGCTTGGCGATGGCCGATGGCATCATCCTGGCCACGGCCCGGCTCACCGGCGCGACATTGTGGACCCAGGATGTTGATTTTCAAGGTATGCCCCAGGTGAGGTACTTCCCGAAAATTCCAGCGTGACGTGACCGCGCGCCCGGTCGCAATTGTCCATCAACAGGCCGAGGTGACGCCGAGCGTCGGTACCCGGTCGGACGCGTACAGATCGATCGAATCAACCAAAATTCCGAGGGCACCACAGGGGCGATAGTATAAAATCCTGTCGATGGGCATCCATGAAGATGGCAATACCCACGCCCGGATGTTCGCATCGGTCACGCACAGGCAGTTGCACGAAGCGCCGATCTGCCGATCGGCCGGTTTTACGCTCCGCCAGCGGCGGTTCGAATCCCTCTCCCCCAGCCATTTCAATCGGGGGTCCATTCCCGGGGCGCTGCTTACAGCGTTGTGCGATGTGTTGCTTCGATCCGCCTTGCGTCCCCTGCCTCGACACCTGCCTGCGATGCCGATCGCCGCCAGTTTCCAACCGCGGAAACAACTTCATCGAGGACCCGGCTGGCAACGGAGTTCTTCAGGCCGCAGGACTCGGCAAATTTCAACATGTCCTCACGTTCGAAATTGTCGCGCTTGCCCGCCGCGCTCATCTGGTGGTCATGGGTCCAGCCGCCGGATGGGTTGTAGGCATACGCCACGTCGTAGGCAGGTGACAGTTGCCACGCGCCGCGTCGATTCATGAGGAACGAGATGTTCTTGACGTGGTCATCCTGGTTGCGAGCCACGATATTGAATGCCGTACGGCGATACTGTTGTTCGACCGCGCTCATCCCAAGCTTCAGTAATCGGATCGTTTGAATTGCCTGCTCGTACGCGTAGGCACGCGGCTCGTTGAAATCGAAATGCCGTAACGCTCCAAGAGATTGCATATGGATCTTGTTCCCTCTTGCGTCGCGGTCAAATCGGCGGGTCATGAAGTGACTTCGACCGCCTTCGTGATGGAGTCGGCATTCCGACATGTCGATTCCGGCCTCGCGAGCCATGAGGTAGTAGGCATACTCGATCAGCCCGAATCCCCGGGGACCCGACAGTCCTCTGTCGCGTTTGCTGGAAATGCCATCGAACTTGAGTATCCAGTGCTCAAACCCTTCTCTCGCGTCGACCTGACCGGACCGAAACTCCCCAGTTTGCGGATTCCAGGCCAGTACCGCCTTGGCCCGCGCTCCACCCGCCGAGGTGCCCACGCGGAGAATAGTCTCAAGCGCCGGGATGTCGTCTTGTCTGCCGGGCGTACCAGCGAGTTTCGATCGCGCATCGAGAACCCTGTTGGCAAGGTCGACCAGTTCGGCGATCTCAATTTCGTTTCCTCTGTCCCGCGTGTGCAGGGCCGGTTCGAACTCCAGTGCACCGACAGCGCGTTTCCCGATGTAGCAAAGCCGGTCCACGGGGCTGAAATCTTCAGGCTGCCGTCCGGTTTCGGCCACCCAGACATCGATCAACCGGGTACCGAACCGGTCGGGTAACGCGTCCGCCAGGAGGCCCGGCAAGCCCTTGAACATTTCCCTGCCAAGCGCGGCGAACGTGTATGGCGTCTCCCGCACGGGCATGACGATCGGAGAGACCTCGATTCTCGCCGAGAGAAAAGCCGGATCGTATTGGAAAACCCCAACGGCTCGTGCCGAGTCCCACGAGACGGCGCCGATGCGGCGCCCCCATAGGTTCACACTCGCGTCAGTCATCCGATTCGGCCGCCCATGACCAAGGCTCGTCGGGCACCCTGGTTTTGGCTGGCCGAGCACGCTTGCGTTCCAGTCGGCGCGAGCTTATCCGTTCGATCGGACGAATTTCGTGTGAGGGAATGGCGCGCAGGAGATCATCGCCCAGACCAAGGGCAATGGCGATGCGCAAAAAGCTGTCAAGCGTGGCTGAATGCCCCGTCTCAAGGCGGCCAAGCGTACGCAACCCGATGCCTGCCTCCGCGGCGAGGGCCGTCTGCGTGACATTGCGGGCCAGACGGATTTTGGCCAGGCGTTGACCTAGTTCAATTTCCAGACCATGCGACGTGGCGGTAGCGTTATCAGCCATGCGTGGCCTCTAGACGAAAAACTGTTCATTTATAGGCCGAGTGTGGCCTTTAATGTAATAAGTGTCAAGAGGCCGCATGCGGCCTTGTATAACCAAAACCCGTATTAAGAGGCCACATAATGCCTTTTACTCCGTGAGCCGTCGCTCATGCGACCTCAAATCGACCGCACCCCGCTATCGTCGGCGATCAAGAGCACGTCGGCGGGACGGTGCGCGAAGATTCCCACGGTGACCACGCCGGGAATCTGGTTCAACCGGGTCTCGACACCCGGCGGATCGATGATCTTCAGGTTGTGCACGTCGATGATCTCGTTGCCATTGTCGGTGATGAAACCCTCGCGCCAGACGGGCTGGCCGCCGTGCTTGATCAGCTGCCGGGCGACGTAGGACCTGGCCATGGGAATCACCTCCACCGGCAGCGGGAACTTGCCGAGCACGCCCACCAGCTTCGAGTCGTCGGCGATGCAGACGAAGCGCCGGGAGGCGCCGGCAACGATTTTTTCCCGGGTCAGAGCGCCGCCGCCGCCCTTGATCAGGTGACGGTGCCGCGTGGCCTCGTCGGCGCCGTCCACGTAAAGATCCAGGTCCGCGGTCCGGGCCAGTTCGGTGACGCGGATCCCCTGGCCCCGGAGCCTGGCCGTGGATGCCTCGGAACTGGAAACCACCGCCTCCAGCCGGGGCGCATGTTCCGCCAGGGCATCGATGAAGAAATTCACCGTGCTGCCGGTACCCACGCCCAACGTCATCCCGCCGCGGATCTCCCTGATCGCCGCCAGCGCCGCGCCTCTTTTCCTGTCGTCTGAATTCACGTCATTCCCTCACTCCAGGCCTGCGATGAAAGCCCATTGCGCCGCGGTGACCGGGGTAATCGAAAGCCGGTTGCCACGGCGCAGCAACACCATGTCCTTGAGCGCCCCGTCGGCGTGGCTGCGCAGTTCGCGCAGCGAAATCACGCGCCTGAGCTTGCGCTCGAAGCGAATATCCACCATCAACCAGCGCGGATTGTCCGGATCGCTCTTCGGATCGTAGTGCTTGTCGGCGGTGTCGAACGCCGTGTGATCCGGATACGCTTCGCGGCTGACGGTGGCGATACCGACAATGCCCGGTTCGGCGCAGTTGGAGTGGTAGTAGAACACCGGATCGCCGATTTTCATCCGGTCGCGCATGAAGTTGCGCGCCTGGTAGTTGCGCACGCCGTCCCAGAACGTCTCGCCGCCGGGCGCCGCGCGCAGATCGTCGATGTCGAAATCGTTGGGTTCAGACTTCACGAGCCAATGGTTCAATGCCCTGTCCTCCGGTGCAAAAGCGGTAGGTACCCTGCTCGGTGACGGCGGCCCACAGCGGAATGTCCCATGGGTGGCGGCCGATACCGTGCAGTCGCTGGAATTCGTATCCGAGGCCGATGAGCTTGGGCCGGATCCAGTGCGACCGCGCCTTCAGGAAGCCGAAGCAGCGGTCGTAGTATCCGCCCCCCATCCCGATCCTCGTCCCCGATTCGTCGAATGCCACCAGCGGTGTCAGCACCACGTCGAGGTCCTGCGGGCGAATCCAGTCGGTCGTCGCGGGTTCGAGAATGCCGAAGCGGTTTGCGCGCAGACGCGACTCGTCATCGAATCTCGCGAAACGCAGCGTGCCGCGGTGCAGGACCGGCGCGTAGATCCGCTGCCCGCGCTTGAGCGCATCCGCCGCGATCGGGGCCAGGTCGGGCTCACCGTCCGCAGCCATGTAGATGGCCACGCGGCGGGCCCGCCGCAGGGGTGCAAGCCGTGCCAGCCGGCGCCGGGTCAGGCGCTCGGCGCTGTACCGCTCGCTTTCGGACAGATCGCGGCGTGCGGCCCGAAGACGCCGGCGCAGGGCGGTGCGCGGGATCTCGCCCGGGTGCGGGTTCACGGACCGGCAATCCGTGGCGACGATGAGCGCGGGGAAATGACGCTCCCCGTTGACGCCGGCGCGGACCGTCGCTCTCGAACCGGAGCAACAGGTGGGGTAAGCCGTGGTGGTTGCAGGCTTCCCGGCAAGGCCGGATCTGCACAACGCCACCGACAGAACACAACCCCGAGGTCAAGACTTAGGGTCGAAAGACTGTCCAATCCGCATCGCACGCTACAGGGAGCGCCGTTCTCTATGAGTTTAACTGCCCGATGGGGCGCAACGCCTCATCCAATCGTTCGCTCATCGCCCGGACCCGCGGCACGACCAGGTTCTTGAGCTGACGCTCGTCCCCGGTGCGCTTCAGCAACTCGTTGGACAGGTTGAGCGCCGCCATGATCGCGATGCGGTCCAGACCGACAACCTTGCCGCTGTCGCGTATTTCGCGCATCTTCTTGTTCAGCAATTCCACCGAGGCCAGCAAGTTGGCCTTCTCGTCCGCGGGACAGGCTACCTGGTATTCCTTCTCCAGGATTCGAATCGTAATGTGCGCAAACATGTCGGTCATGGCGGTTGCTCCATGGCCTTGAGACGGTTGATCATGGCTTCCACGCGGGATCGCACCTGATCGTTCATCTGGATCAGCTTGGCCCGTTCCCCGATCAGGCTATCCTGGCGACTTTTCAGCGACACGTTCTCATCCTGAAGTTGCCGGCAGATGACAAGCAACTCATCCAGGCGTTTCTCAAGGCGCACCAACTCCGCCTCGAAGTGTTGATTGCTGTCTCCCGCATTCACCGATTCACTATAGAACCGGCTGCCTCAAGGGGTCAACAACAAGCCGCGCGGTGGTAGCATTGTGCGCCCCACACCATGGAGCAAGATCCGTTGACCGCGCAATTTTCGGAAATCACGCGCAGCCCTCCGGCGGGTAACGTCGATGTCGTCATCCGCTGAATTCTCGAAGCGCCGGCGTCGCCTGATGGAGTTCATGGGGCCGGGCGGGATCGCCGTGTTGCCGGCGGCTCCGACGCGCCCGCGCAGCCGCGACACCGATTACGTGTACCGTCAGGACAGCGACTTCCACTACCTCACGGGGTTCGGCGAGCCGGAGGCGGTGGCCGTTCTCATTCCGGAGAGGCCGGAGGGCGAATTCCTCCTGTTCTGCCGGGAGCGGAACCCGGAGCGGGAACTGTGGGACGGTGCCCGCGCGGGACCCGAAGGCGCGCTGGCCGACTACGGCGCCGACGATGCGTTCCCCATCGACGACATCGACGACATTCTCCCCGGCCTGCTGGAACGCAATGAACGGGTCTACTATTCCATGGGGGCGAACGACACGTTCGACGGACGCCTCCTGGGGTGGATGAACCAACTCCAATCCAACCGCCAGCGGGGGCGCGCCCCGGGCGAGTTGATCGTGCTGGATCACCACCTGCACGAGATGCGCCTGTTCAAGAGCCGCTCGGAAATCCGCATCATGCAGCGCTCCGCCGATCTGGCCGCGGCCGCGCACCGCCGCGCGATGACGATCTGCAAGCCGGGGTTGCGCGAATACGAACTGGAAGCCGAATTTCGCCACGAGTTCACCCGCCACGGCGCCGAATGCTCGTATACGCCCATCGTCGCCGCCGGCGCCAACGCCTGCGTACTGCACTACACCGAGAACCGGGCGCGCCTCAAGGCGGGCGACCTGGTGCTCATCGACGCCGGCTGCGAATACCGCATGTACGCCTCGGACGTGACCCGAACGTTCCCGGTCAGCGGGCGGTTCAGCGAGCCGCAACGCGCGCTCTACGACATCGTCCACGCCGCCAACGCCGCGGCGGTGGACAAGGTGCGGCCGGGCAACTCCTGGAGCGATCCCCATGACGCCGCCGTCGTGGAAATCACGCGCGGGCTCAAGGAACTCGGCATCCTCAGGGGCCGGCTCGCCAACCTCATCGGCAAGGGCGCCTATCGGCCGTATTTCATGCACAAGACGGGTCACTGGCTCGGCATGGACGTGCACGACGTCGGCGACTACAAGGTGGCGCAGGAGTGGCGAATGCTGGAGCCGGGGATGGTCATGACCATCGAGCCCGGCATCTACATCGGGCCGCAGGCCGAGGGCGTTGCCAGGCACTGGAGAGGCATCGGCATCCGGCTGGAAGACGATGTGCACCTGACCCGGTCGGGGCCCAGCGTACTGACCCGGGAGCTACCCTCAAGCGCCGCGGAGATCGAGGCGTTCATGGGCGGGGCCCATTGAGTTCGCCGCCGCTTGACTGCGACGTGCTCGTCGTCGGCGGCGGGCTGGTGGGGTCCACGCTGGCCCACGCCCTGGCGCAGATCCCCGTCGATACGGTGCTGGTCGAGGAGCGCGAGCCGGGCCGCCTGGAGCAGCCGGGGTTCGACAACCGGGCCACGGCGCTGGCCAACGGGAGCCAGCGGATCCTGCGGGGACTCGACCTTTGGAGCGGCATGGCCGAGGAAGCCCAGCCCATCGTCGCCATCCACATCTCCGAGCGGGGGCGTTTCGGCGCGTCGCGAATCGACGCCGCCCGGGAACGCGTTCCGGCCCTGGGCTACACGGTGGAGAACCGCCTATTGACCGGGGCGATCTGGCCGCGGCTCCGGGAGGCCGAAGCGGTGACCTGTCTGGCGCCGGGCCGGCTGGAGGCGTTCGACGTCGAGGATACCGGCGTGACCGCGCGGGTCAGCACGGGGGGTTCAGTCCGCACGGTTCGGGCCCGGCTCCTGGTGGCCGCCGACGGGGCGCGCTCCCGGGTCCGGGAGGCACTGGGGATCGGCGTTCGCACGGACGACTATGGCCAGAAGGCCGTCATCTTCAATTGCCGGACCGAGGCGGCTCACCTCGGCCGGGCATTCGAGCGTTTCACCCCGTCCGGCCCCCTTGCCATGCTGCCGCTGCGGCGGGACCGCATGGCCGTGGTCTGGACGTTGTCCGGCGAGGCGGCTGACCGGGCGATCGGGCTCGACGACGCGGGGTTTCGCGCGGGTTTGCAGCGCGCCTTCGGTCACCGGCTCGGGGGCATCGGTCATGTGGGTGCGCGCACCGCCTATCCGCTGTACCGGGTCCTCAGCGACTCGGCGACCGCGAAGCGCGCGGTACTGGCGGGCAACGCCGCGCTCAGCCTGCATCCGGTCGCGGGCCAGGGGTTCAACCTGGCGTTGCGGGATGTTGCCGCGCTGGCCGAGGCGATCTGCGACGCCCGGCGGGCGGACGCGCACGCCGATCCCGGCGCCGGGCTGCTGCTCGACGACTATCGCCGGCGGCGCGCGGCGGATCAGCGCCGCATCGCCGAATTCACCCACGGGCTGGTGCGCCTGTTCGCCGTCGAGGCCGCGCCCCTGGCGGTTACCCGGGGCCTGGGATTGATGGCTTTCGACCTGGTGCCGGGCGCCAAGTCCTGGCTTGCACGACAGGCCATGGGGCTCGGCGGCCGGGTTTCCCGCCTTGCCCGGGGATTGCGGCTGGCGCCATGAGCGGATCAGACCACCGGCCGCGCACGGTCGTCATCGCCGGGGGTGGCCCCGTGGGGCTTGCGCTCGCCGCGTTGCTCGGCCGCGCCGCCGAGGACCTGGAGATTCGCCTGTTCGAGCCGAGGCCGGCGCCCCGCTGGAGCGCCGCGCGGATGGACCTGCGAGTCTACGCGCTGTCCCGCGCGTCCCAGAACATCCTCGCTTCGCTGGGTGCGTGGGAGTCGATCGAGGCCGCCCGCGCGTGCCCCTACCGGCGCATGCGGGTCTGGCATGGGGAGTCGTCTGCCGGCCCCGGGTCGCTGACCTTCGACAGCGCCGACACCGGCGAACCGGACCTCGGGCATATCGTCGAGGATGTTCTCTGCCGGGACCGTATCCTCCAGGCGATGCCGGCCACCAACGTGCGCATCGAGTTCGGAACGAAGCTGACGGCGGCCGAGGTCGGCGACCGCGCCATCGAGGTCACACTGCAAACGGGCGAGACCGTTACCGCCACGGTCTTGATCGCCGCCGACGGGAGCGACTCGCCGGTGCGCGGGATGCTCGGCCTGCCGGTGACCGAGGTTGCCTATGACCAGCGCGCACTGGTGACCCATGTCGCCACCGCGGACAGCCACGACGAGACCGCCTGGCAGCGGTTCCTGCCGGACGGGCCCCTGGCATTCCTGCCGCTTGCGGACGGGCGCAGTTCCGTGGTCTGGTCCACCCGGACCGATCGCGCCGGGGTGCTCTGCGAGGCGAGCGAGGCGGACTTCCTGAAGGAACTGCAGGCCGCGAGCGGCGGCGCACTGGGTCGCATCGAGGCCGCCGCCGAACGAGTCAGCTTTCCGCTCCGGTCCGCGCATGCCCGGCAATACTGCGGCCCCAGGGTGGTGCTGGTGGGCGACGCCGCGCACACGGTGCACCCCCTCGCGGGCCAGGGAATGAACCTCGGCCTCCTCGATGCGGCGGTGCTGGCGGAAGTCATCGCCGACGCCCTGGAACGGGAGGAAGATCCGGGCGACCTGCGGGTGCTGCGCCGCTACGAGCGCCGGCGCAAGGGGGAGAACCTGAAGATGCTCCTGGCGCTGGACGGCTTGAACCGGCTGTTTCGCAGTGCGGCGCCGCTCTTGCCGGGGTTGCGCGCGATGGGCCTGAGCGCGGTCAACGCCGCGCCGCCGCTGAAGCGATTGTTCATGGACGAAGCTCTGGGGGTGCGCGGCGACCTGCCTGAGGCGGCGCGGGCCCGCGCCCGATAGCGGCGCTTCCGGTCGTGGGTTTTGCGCGAAATTTACGCTAGAATGGGGGCCTCGATCGAAATGATTTGTCGGAGAGACTTCGCTCAACGACCCGCTGCAACGGGTGGATCGAGCGAAGCGCCGAAGGCGCAACCACCGCTTGGAAACGCTCAGGCAAAAGGGACGGCAAATCCGGATTGACTCTGGAGAGCGGCCCGGTAGGGTCCACCGAAGGTGAGCGGCGCCATGCGCCTTATCTCTCAGGTAACAGGACAGAGAAGCGGCGGACTTGGGTCCGCCGTTTTTTTTTGCGCCGGGATCGCGATGAACGAAATTGCCTTGAAGCAAACACCCCTGCACGCTGCGCACGTCCGCGCCGGTGCCCGCATGGTCGGATTCGGCGGCTGGCACATGCCCGTGGCGTACGGCAGCCAGATCGACGAGCACCACGCCGTGCGCCGTGACGCGGGCGTCTTTGACGCCTCCCACATGACCATCGTGGATGTCGCGGGCTCAAGGGCGAAGCACTACCTGCGGCAGGTCCTGGCCAACGATGTCGCCAAACTCGACCGTCGGCGGGGCAACACCGATTGCACGGCGCTGTATACCTGCATGTTGAACACGGCCGGCGGGATTCTCGACGATCTGATCGTCTACCGGTTGGCGGATGACGCTTACCGGCTCATCGTCAACGCCGCCACGCGCGACAAGGACCTGGCCTGGCTCGGTGAGCATGCCGCGGCGCACGCCGTCGCGCTGGTGGAACGGGAGGATCTGGCGCTGATCGCGGTGCAGGGTCCCCGGGCTCGGCACGCCGCCGCGCCGTTGCTCCCCGGCCGGCCGGCGGTCACCGAAATGCCGCCCTTTACCGCGCTTCGCAGCGGCGAGTGGATGGTGGCGAGGACCGGCTATACCGGCGAGGATGGACTGGAGATCATGCTTCCCGGCGACGCGGCGACGGCGTTCTGGGATGAACTCCTGGCCGCGGGCGTGGCGCCCTGCGGTTTGGGGGCCCGGGATACGTTGCGGCTCGAAGCCGGGTTGAACCTCTACGGGCAGGACATGGACGAGTCCGTATCTCCCCTGGAGTGCGGACTCGGGTGGACCGTGGATTGTAGCGGCCAGCGCGCCTTTGTCGGCCGCGAAGCCATCGAGGCGCACCTGCGCGAGGGAGTTGCCCGGGAACAGGTCGGCTTGATCCTGGAGGGCCGCGGCGTACTTCGAGCCGGCTACCGAATCGCGCCGGAAAGCGGTGACGGTGTGGTGACCAGCGGCACGTTCTCACCGACTCTGGGCCGAGCCATCGGTTTGGCCAGGGTACGGGGTGGTATCCCGCGGCACTGTCATGTTTACATTCGCGAGCGCCCGCATTCCGCGCGCGGCGTGAAGCCACCGTTCGTACGCAATGGAAATGCGATGGTGGACCTGAAAGGAGACAGCTAAGGAGAACCCGTCATGAGTGACGTCCCGAAGTATTTGCGATGCACCAAGGATCACGAGTGGGTCCGCCAGCAGGACGACGGCACGCTGGCCGTCGGCATTACGGACCACGCCCAGGCCGCGCTGGGAGACCTGGTCTTCATCGAGTTGCCGGAGGTAGGCGGCGAAGTCGACGCGGGCGACGTCTGCGCGGTGGTGGAGTCGGTGAAGGCCGCCTCAGACGTATTCAGTCCGCTGGCCGGCACCATCCTGGAAGTCAACACCGCGCTCGACGAATCGCCGGAAATGGTGAACTCGGATCCCTACGGCCAGGGCTGGCTGTTCCGGATCGCCCCGGCCTCGCCCGCCGACTTCGAGAAACTCCTCGACGGCGAGGCCTACGCGCGCCTGCTGGCGGAATCGGACGACTGAGCCGTGCCGTTCATTCCCCACACCCGCGCCGACACCGATGCCATGTTGCGGGCCATCGGCGTCAGCGACGTGGAGGAACTGTTCGCGGAAATCCCCGACGAGTTGAAGTGCGGATCGCTTGATGGCATTCCCGAAGCGCTGACGGAGTCCGAAGTGGGCCGGCTCATGCGCCGGCGCGCCGCCCGGGACGAGATGGCACTGAGCTTTCTCGGCGCCGGCGCCTACGAACACCACATACCCGCGGCGGTATGGGAGCTGGCGTCCCGCGGAGAATTCTACAGCGCCTATACGCCCTATCAGGCCGAGGCCAGTCAGGGCACGCTGCAGGTCATCTACGAATACCAGACCATGATGGCCAGCCTGACCGGGCTGGAGGTATCCAACGCCTCGAACTACGACGGGGCTTCCGCCCTGGCCGAAGCGGTACTGATGGCCATCCGCTGCAACCGCAACTCCAGGTCGCGGCGCATCCTGGTGCCGCGCACGCTCCATCCCCACTACCGCGCCGTGGTCGGGTCGATCACCTCCACCCAGGGGATCGAACTCATCGACTTGCCCTACGACCCCGCCGGCGGGCAGACCGATACGCGTGCTCTGGACGACTATGCCGGCGAAGACATCGCCGCCGTGGCGATCCCGCAGCCCAACGTCTTTGGCGTGCTGGAACCGGTGGACGCGATGACCGACTGGGCGGCCGCGCACGGCGCGTTGTCCATCGGTGTGGTCAATCCCCTTGCCCTGGGGTTGCTCAAGCCTCCCGGCGAGTGGGGCCGCGAGGGGACCCCGATCGCCTGCGGCGAGGGGCAGCCCCTCGGTGTGCCGCTGAGTTCGGGCGGTCCGTACTTCGGCTTTCTCACCTGCCGGCAGGCACTGGTGCGCCAACTCCCGGGCCGGCTCTCGGGCCGGACCGTGGACCTGGACGGCAAGCCGGGGTTCACGCTCACGCTGCAGGCCCGCGAGCAGCACATTCGCCGTTCCCGGGCGACGTCCAACATCTGCACCAACCAGGGCCTGATGGTCACGGCCGCCACCATCTACATGAGCCTGCTCGGACCGGAGGGCCTCAAGCGCGTCGCCGCCACGTGCCACGCGCGTACGGCGGCACTGGCGGCGGAGGCGGAATCCATCCCGGGTGTGTCCGTGGCGTTCGCGTCGCCGCGATTCCACGAAGTGGTCCTGCGCCTGCCGGCTCCGGTGGACCGCGTGCTCGCGAACCTGCGCGCCGAGGGCATCCTCGGCGGCGTCAGCCTGGCGGGTTGGTACCCGGAACTGGCCGACGCGGTCCTGGTCTGCGCGACCGAGACGAAGACCGAACAGGACATTCAAACCTATGTCGAGGCGCTTCGCGGCGCCATTGAAACGTCGCGAGACGGGCAGTGACCGAACCGCTGATCTTCGAATTGGGGCGCCCCGGGCGCATGGCCGGTGCCCAGGTGCCCGCGCACGATGTCCCGGTAGACCTGCCGCGGGAGCTGTTGCGCGACTCCCGGCCGCTGTTGCCGGAGGTCTCCGAACTGGATGCGGTGCGCCACTACACGCGGCTTTCCCAGCAGAATTTCTCCATCGACACGCAGTTCTACCCGCTGGGCTCGTGCACCATGAAGTACAACCCCAGGGGCTGTAACACGCTCGCCATGCTGCCGGGATTTCTCGGGCGGCATCCGCTGGCCCCCGCGGGCGTGTCCCAGGGCTTTCTCGCCTGCATGTTCGAGTTGCAGCAGTTGCTGCGCCGGGTCACCGGCATGCGGGCGTTCTCGCTGACGCCCATGGCCGGCGCCCAGGGCGAACTCGCCGGCGTGGCAATGATCCGCGCCTACCACCTGGACCGCGGCGACACCGAACGCACGGAGATCCTGGTCCCGGACGCGGCTCACGGCACGAATCCCGCCACGGCCGTGATGTGCGGCTACACCGTTCGCGAATTGCCGACCGCGGCTGACGGCGATCTGGATATCGACGCCTTGCGCGCGCTGGTCGGCCCCCAAACCGCGGGCATCATGCTCACCAACCCCTCGACGCTCGGCGTATTCGAGCGCCGGATCGGCGAAGTACAGAAGATCGTGCACGCTGCCGGCGGGCTGCTCTACTACGATGGCGCCAACCTGAACGCCATCCTCGGCAAGGTCCGGCCGGGCGACATGGGATTCGACGTGATCCATATCAACCTGCACAAGACCTTCTCCACCCCCCACGGCGGCGGCGGCCCGGGGTCCGGAGCGGTGGGCGTGGGCGAGCGGCTGGAGCCGTTCCTGCCGACGCCGATCGTGGCCATGGGCGAGGACGGCTACCGGTGGCTGGACGCCGCAGACCGGCCCAGGAGCATCGGCCGGCTGTCCGCCTTCATGGGCAACGCCGGCGTGCTGCTGCGGGCCTACATCTACATGCGGATGCTCGGCGGGTCGGGGATGGAGCGGGTGGCCGACTACGCGGTACTGAACGCCAACTACCTCATGGTCGGGCTGGCCGAGGCGGGATTCGACCTGGCGTTCCCCGATCGGCTCGCGTGCCATGAATTCGTCGTGACACTCAAGCAGCAGGCCAGGGCCCACGGCCTGACGGCCATGAATCTGGCCAAGGCGCTGCTGGACCGGGGATTCCACGCGCCGACCACGTATTTCCCCTTGCTGGTGCCGGAATGCCTGCTCATCGAACCCACCGAGACCGAGAGCAAGGAAACCCTGGACCGGTTCATCGAGGCCATGGCCGATATCCTCGCGGAGGCGCAAGGCGACCCCGAGCAGTGCAAGAACGCCCCGCTCACCATGCCCGTGCGCCGGCTGGACGATGTGCGCGCCGCGCGGCGCCCAAACCTGCGATACCAGCCCTAGCAGCCCGTGGCCAAGCGTCGGTCAAAGGCATACAATCGGCGGGATGAAACAAATATACCGCATTGCCGTGCCGGCGATCCTGGTTGCCGCGGGGACCGCTGCCCCGGCTCAGGAGCACACCTGGAATGCCACGCTGGAAGAGATTTCCAGCGCGGTGGTTTCGATCCACGTGGACAGCACCCGGGCGTTCGACACCGGGCGCAACCAGTCCAGCCAGGCAACCGGCTTCGTGGTGGACGCCGAACGCGGCCTGATCCTCACCAACCGCCACGTGGTCACCCCCGGGCCGGTGGTGGCCCAGGCCATTTTCGTCAACCAGGAGGAAGTGGAACTCACCCCCGTCTATCGCGACCCGGTGCACGATTTCGGTTTCTTCCGCTACGACCCCGGCGCACTGCGATTCATCGAACCCGCCGAGTTGCCGCTGGTGCCGGAGGCGGCGCAGATCGGCCGCGACATCCGGGTGGTGGGCAACGACGCCGGGGAGCAGCTTTCCATCCTGGCCGGGACCATCGCCCGGCTCGACCGCCAGGCGCCGAACTACGGGCGCGGCAACTACAACGACTTCAACACGTTCTATTTGCAGGCGGCTTCGGGCACGTCCGGCGGTTCGTCGGGGTCGCCGGTGATCGACATCGAGGGCCGGGTGGTGGCGCTCAACGCCGGTGCCAATTCCCAGGCGGCGTCGAGTTTCTTCCTGCCGCTGGATCGCGTCAGCCGGGCGTTTGGCCTGATACGGGACGGCAAGCCCGTGCCCCGCGGCACGCTGCAGAGCGAATTCGTCCACAAGCCCTATGCCGAGTTGCGCCGGCTCGGTTTGCCCGAGGAGACCGAAGCCATCACCCGCGCGGCTTTCCCGGATCAGATCGGGCTACTGGTCGTGGAACACGTCATCCCCGGGACCGGCAATTTCCTCCAGCCCGGCGACATCCTGTTGCGTACCGACGGCGAACTTGTCGCGGAGTTCGTCCCGCTGGCGGCGGCGCTGGACGCAAACGTCGGCCGCACCGTGGAGATCGAAGTCGAGCGCGGTGGAGAAGTCGTGCGCCAGCAACTGATGGTGGACGATCTTCACTCCATTACGTCGGATGAGTTCGTGGAATACGGCGAGGGCGTCTTTCACAACCTGTCGTACCAGCAGGCGCGTCACTTCAACCGCAGCGTTGCCGGCGTTTACGTTGCCAACCCGGGCTATGTGTTCGGTTCGGCGGCGATCCCGCGGGGCAGCCTGATCCTGAGCCTCGACGGCGAACCCATGGACGACCTGGACGATTTCGAGCGCGCCGTGGAGCAGCTTCCGCTGGGCCAGCGGGCGAGCGTCAGGTTCGTGCAGTTCGACGATCCCCGGGCCGAGCGGCAACGCTCGATCATCAACAACCGCAACTGGTTCCCCGCCCGGCGGTGCAAGCGCGACGACACCCTGGGCCTGTGGCCCTGCGAGGAATTGACGGAGGCGCTTTCCGCGGTGCCGGCCACACCCGGCCGGACCACGTTCCCGTTGCGCGGCGACGCCCACGTGCAGCAGATCACCCCGTCGCTGGTGCTCGTCAACTTCGACATGCCGTACACCGTTTCCGGCGTCTCGGATCGCCACTTCTACGGTACCGGCGTCATCGCCGACACCGAGCGCGGCTGGGTCGTGGTGGACCGAAATACCGTGCCGGTGGCCCTGGGCGATGTGCGCATCACGTTCGCCGGCTCATTGGAGGTGCCCGGCGAGGTCGAGTACATCCATCCGCTGCACAACCTGGCGGTGGTGTCGTATGACCCCGCCCTGATCGGCGATACCCCGGTGCGCGCGGCGGACTTTTCCGCGGAACCGGTGAATCCCGGCGAAGAAGTCGAGGTCGTAGGTCTCAAGGCCGACCATACGCTGCTGTCGCAACCCAGCGAGGTCCGCGCATTGATACCCGCCGAACTGCCGCTGTCGCGAACGCTGCGCTTCCGTGAGGCGAACCTGGAGGCGATCACGCTAGTCAACGGTCCGGACGAATTCGATGGCGTGATCATCGATGGCGACGGCGCCGTACGCGCGCTCTGGGCGAGCTTCGCCTTTCAGCAGGGGCGTGAACAGACGCAGTTCAACATGGGCGTTCCCTCCGGCCTGGTCATCGACATGGTGAATAGCATGCGGTCGGACGAGCCCCTGCGGTCGCTCGAGGTGGAGTGGAGCCTGGTTCCGTTGGCGTCGGCGCGCAACTTCGGCTTGCCGGAGAACTGGGTACAGCGCTACGAGCAGCACAATCCCCTGCGCCGCCAGGTACTCGCGGTCTCCTCCGTGGTAGCGGATTCGCCCGCGGCGGAGTTTTTCCAGTCCGGCGACATCCTGCTGAGCCTCAACGGGGAGGTTGCCAACACCTTCCGGGCGGCGGAACAGGCCTCCCAGAGCGCCGAAGTCGACGTCACCATCTACCGCGACGGAGCCGAAATAAGCGCGGGCATACCGACTGTGGCGCTTGAGGGCACGGGCATCGATCGAGTCTTGCTCTGGGCGGGCGCGCTCCTGCAGGCGCCTCACAGGGCGATTTCGGTGCAGCGCGGCATCGCGGCGGAAGGTGTCTATATCTCGTATTTCGGCTTCGGCTCGCCCGCGAGCCGGTCGGGGCTCTTCGCCGGGCGCCGCATCGTTGCCGTCGACGGCCAGCCGACCGCGGACCTGGACCAGTTCCTGCAGGTGGTGGGCGGGCGCGAGAACCGCGAGTCGGTGCGGATCAACACGGTCACCTGGAACAACGTCTCCGAAGTCATCACGCTCAAGCTGGACAACCACTATTGGCCCAGCTACGAGCTGCGGCGCGAAGGCGAGAGTTGGCAGCGCTACGAGCTGAACTGAAGGTCGTCTCCGGCGGGCAGACCGGCGTGGACCAGGGAGCGCTGGCCGCGGCGCTGGTGGCGTTCGGTGTTACGAAAGGATTGGTGACGGCGGCGTTGGAGCGGATGGCGGAAGCCCGATAGACATCAGCCTGCGTCAGATCGCCATCCCATCCCTCCGCTGCAGCCACTCGACGGCCGTGGAGTAGTCCATGCTCCCCCCCTGCCAGGCCGTCACCGCCGTCGTCTCGTCGATTTCCACGCCACGCTCGCCATGCTCGGCCCGAAGCCGCTTCACCCGGTCCGCCGCGCTTGGCCCACTCGCGAACTGCGGATGGATCGCCGGTGGCATGGGTCTGCCCCGGGCGTCGATGAAGATCAATTCGCCGCCATCGCCGCGCGCTCTCCGCTCGATCCGGTACTCCTCCCGGTGCAACGAGCGGTGGTGGTAGCGGCATAACGTCACCAGGTTATCCAGGCTGGTCTCGCCCCCGTCCGCCCAGTGGCGGATGTGGTGGGCATCGGTCCAGCGGCGCTGCCCGCAGCCGGGGAAGCGGCATCCCCCGTCACGGATCCTG
>JAKZVH010000064.1:0-3877 GCA_047516145.1 Gammaproteobacteria bacterium | reverse complement strand
GGATGGTGGTGATCGAAATGAACCCGAGGGTGTCTCGCTCGTCGGCACTGGCCTCGAAGGCAACTGGATTCCCGATCGCCAAGGTGGCCGCCAAGCTGGCGGTGGGCTATACGCTCGACGAGCTGCGCAACGAGATTACCGCCGGTCGCACGCCGGCCTCCTTCGAGCCGGCGATCGACTACATCGTGACCAAGGCGCCCCGGTTCGCGTTCGAGAAGTTTCCGCGCGCCGACGCGCGGCTGACTACCCAGATGAAATCGGTCGGCGAGGCCATGTCGCTCGGGCGAACCTTCCAGGAGTCGCTGCAGAAGGCGCTTCGCAGCCTCGAAATCGGCATCGACGGCCTGTGCGAACGGGTGGATCCGGCCAGCCCGGATGCGCGGGCCACGGTGGGAGAGGAGTTGCGTACGGCGGGGGCGGAACGCCTCTTGTACATGGCCGATGCCATGCGGCTGGGCATGACGGAAAGCGAGATCGTGGGACTCTCGCGCATCGATCCCTGGTTCGTGGGGCAGATCGCCGACCTGGTGCGCGAGGAACAGAAAGTCAGGGAAGCAGGTTGGGATGCCTTGAGCGACGACTGGCTCATGAGGCTGAAACGCAAGGGCTTTGCCGACAGCCGTCTGGCCTGTTTGCTGGGCGTGACGGAATTGCAGATGACCGATCGCCGCCGGGCGGCCGGGATACGCCCGGTCTTCAAGCGCGTGGACAGTTGCGCGGCCGAGTTTCCGACCTCTACCGCCTACATGTACTCCAGCTACGAGGAGGAATGCGAGGCGGAGCCCTCCGACCGGCCCAAGATCATGATTCTGGGCGGCGGTCCCAACCGGATCGGGCAGGGCATTGAGTTCGACTACTGCTGCGTGCATGCCGCGCTGGCTTTGCGTGACGCGGGTTTCGAGACGATCATGGTGAACTGCAATCCGGAGACCGTGTCCACCGATTACGACACCTCCGACAAGCTGTATTTCGAGCCCCTGACCGTTGAGGACGTCATGGAGATCGTCGAGCGCGAGAAGCCCGGGGGCGTGATCGTTCAGTACGGCGGCCAGACTCCGCTGCGGATAGCCCGGGCCCTGGAACGCGCCGGCGCGCCGATTATCGGCACCTCTCCGGAAGCCATAGACCGGGCCGAGGACCGGGAGCGGTTCAAGGACCTGTTGGGCGAGCTGGGCTTGAAGCAGCCGGAGAATCGCACCGCCCGATCGGTTGAAGAAGCAGTGAAGCTGGCCCGCGAACTGGAGTACCCGCTCATGCTGCGGCCTTCCTACGTGCTTGGTGGGCGCGCGATGGACGTAATTTACGGCGAGGAGGAGCTGCTGCGCTACATGGGCGAGGCCGTGGCGGTGTCCAACGAGAGTCCGGTGTTGCTGGACGAGTTTCTCCCCAGGGCGGTGGAATTTGACGTGGACGCCATCTACGACGGCGAACAGGTGCTGATCGGCGGAATCATGGAGCACATCGAGCAGGCCGGCGTGCATTCCGGAGACTCCGCCTGTTGCCTGCCTCCGGCTACGGCCGGTGAAGAGGTTCAGCAGGAATTGGCGCGGCAGACCGGGCTATTAGCCCGGGCTCTGGGCGTAAGCGGGCTGATGAACGTCCAGTTCGCGATCCAGGACGGCGACATTTACGTTCTGGAGGTCAATCCCCGGGCCTCCCGCAGCGTGCCGTACGTGTCCAAGGCGGTGGGTATTCAACTCGCCAAGGTGGCGGCGCTGGTCATGGTGGGTCGCACGCTCCGCGAGCAGGGTGTCAGCGACCCTCCGCGCCCGGCCTATTTCTCGGTCAAGCAGTCGGTATTTCCATTTTCCCGCTTCCCCGGCGCCGATCCGATACTCGGGCCGGAAATGAAGTCCACCGGCGAAGTAATGGGTGTGGGAACCAGTTTTGCCGAAGCCTACGCCCGTGCCCAGGAGGGCGCCGGGGTGGCGCTGAAGCAGGGCGGGGCAGCCCTGCTATCGCTGCGCGACCCGGACAAGCCCGCTTCGGTGGAGCTGGCGCGCATGTTGGAGCAGAAGGGATTCGACCTGGTGGCAACCCACGGCACCGCCAGCTTTTTGGCCCGGCATGGGGTGTCCTGCAAGCGGATCAACAAGGTGCGCGAAGGCCGCCCGCATATTGCCGATCTCATTCGCAACGATGAGGTCGATCTGATTGTCAACACGACCGAGGGGCGGGCGTCGATCCTGGAGTCGCACGAAATCAGGTCCGAGGCGGTGCGCAAGAACGTGACCTACTTCACCACCCTGGCGGCGGCCGACGCCGCTTGCCGGGCAATCGAGCATTTCGGCGCAGGAACAGTATCCCGGCTCCAGGACCTGCATGAGAGGATCGCCACATGACCCAAGTGCCTATGACGCGCGTCGGTGAAACGGCGCTCCGCGAGGAACTCAAGCGGCTGAGGAACAAGGAACGCCCGCGCCTGGCCCGGGCAATCGGCGAAGCGCGCGAGCACGGCGATCTGCGCGAGAACGCCGAATACCACGCCGCCAAGGAGCAACAGGGACTGGTTGAGGCGCGCATCCGCCACATCGAAAGCCGCCTGGCGCATGCTCGCGTGATCGACCTGGCCCGCATTCCGCACGATGGGCGCGTGGTGTTCGGGGTGACGGTGGAACTCAAGAACCTGGACGGTGGCAGCGACGTGCGCTACCAGATCGTGGGCGAAGATGAGGCCAGAGTTCGGGACGACGCTATCTCCTTCATTTCGCCTATGGCCCGCTCGCTGATCGGCAAGCACGCAGGCGATGAAGTGGAGATCAGCGCTCCCAGTGGTTTAAAGCACTTTGAGATTCTCGCCGTGGAGTATCAGTGAAAAACAATATATATCAATATTATAAAATATATATCGATAATACACATGAAGAAGAGAGCGGGCGAATGGGCGGATTATTGGACACGGCGCGCCAAGGCCGAGGGATGGCGCTCGCGGGCTGCCTTCAAGCTTGCGGAACTGGATCGCCGTGACCGCCTGCTGGCTCGTGGAGCTCGGGTTGTGGATCTCGGCGCGGCGCCCGGCGGCTGGAGTCAGTACGCAGCCCGCAAGGTGGCGCCCGGGGGAACGGTGGTGGCGGTGGACATCGAACCGATGAAGGCGCTTGAGGGAGTTTGTGTGCTGCGTGGCGACGTCACATGCGAGGCAATTCTGGCTAGAGTGCGTGACGCCCTTGGGGGCCCGGCCGATGCCGTAATCTCGGACCTGGCGCCGCGCTTGAGCGGGAACCGGGACGCTGATCAGGCGCAATCCATGGAGCTGGCCGGAATGGCGCTAGAGGCGGCCCTGGCGTTGCTGCGGCCGGGCGGTTCGTTTGTGGCCAAACTCTTTCAGGGAAGCGGCTTTGAGGAATTCGTGGCCGGCGCGCGCGGCCGGCTGGCCACAGTGCGCCTTCGCACCCCCTCGGCATCGAGGCGGGCCAGCCGTGAAACCTACCTGGTAGGCCAGGCATGAAACCGTTGGTCGAAGCATTCTGGGACCCGGTGACCCATTCCGTTTCCTACGTGGTGAGCGACCCGGCAACAGGACGCGCCGCGCTGATCGACCCGGTGCTGGGCTTCGATCCGGCGTCGGGGCAAACCAGCTACCGGCCGGTCGAGCGGGCCATTGCAGCGGTGGAGGGAGCCGGGCTTACCCTTGACTGGATCATTGAGACGCATGTCCATGCGGACCATCTCAGCGCGGCGCAATACGTAAAGGAGCGGCTCGGAGGACGCCTCGGAATATCCGCCGGAGTGACATCGGTGCAGCGGCATTTCGGCGATGTGTTCAATCTGCAAGACGATTTTGCGGCCGATGGCTCCGAATTCGATCATTTGTTTTCCGATCTTGAGGAATTCAGACTGGGCGAGATCAAGGCTTGTGTCTTGCACACGCCCGGAC
>JAKZVH010000063.1:0-11615 GCA_047516145.1 Gammaproteobacteria bacterium | reverse complement strand
CATCCTGGTCGAATGTGCCGACTTCCTGGTCTGCGTCGAGAATAAAATTAGGATCGACCTGAACAACCCCTTGGATGAGTACCGCGAGCACTGTAAAAAAACAGCGCTGGGCGCCCCGTGCTTGGTATTGTCCTCAGTCCTCACGGCGTCACCGACCGGAGACTTCTAGACCATCGCTTCGTCAGTATCGCCTATGGCGACCTCGTCAAGCAGGTGCGCCAGCGCATGGGCGGCCACCTTGGCTCCCATAACACCCAATACCAGTACCTGCTCTTCGATTTCCTGGAGCAGGCCAGCCGCTTTGCAAGGATCAAAACCATGACCGATGATCAACGGGAATTCTTGGATTTCTGGCGGAAAAACAAGGAGAAGCTCAGTAACATCCAGTTGATGCGGGAAAAAATCTGGCATGAACTGGATGCGAACCGACCGCGCTGGTCTCCCGAATCAGTGCCAGTATTGGTGTCGAATTCGACAACTCGTCTGGCCGCCCCAAATTCGTCACTGAACAATCCCCCTGTAAAGAATCTGTCTGCAAAGACGCGGTGAAGACCTCAGTTAAAATCCTCAAGTCGATCGCCGCGATGTGTCTCGCCGCTCAGAACATCCAAGAGGAGGCATGGAGGAGAATTCCGCATGAGACTGCTGCATTACCTGGAAATCCAGAACTTCAAGCGCTTCGGTGACAAGCAGCGCATCGAACTGGATCACCCGGCGGTGCTTTTCGGTCCCAACAATTGCGGCAAGACCACGGCCATCCAGGCTATCGCGCTCTGGTCGCAGGCCGTCAAAACCTGGCACGACAGCAAGGGCAAGGCGCCGCCAAAGGAACGCACATCCACGTCGCTCAACCGGCTGAATATCGTTTCGGTACCGGTTCAGCGCACGCGCTATTTTTGGCACAACACCACCGTTCGCAGGGGGAACAGGGACATCCCGCTAATTGCCACCATCGGCGTGTTGCATCGGAACAAGGTTGAGCCGGTCACCATGCGCTTCCGTAATCAGGGCGACGAACTGATCTACTGCACACCGGACGACGCGACGCTGGAAAAACCAGAACTCATCGCTGCGGCGGCGCGCCTGAGTGTCGAGTTGCTGTATCCGATGTCAGGACTGGAGACCGAGGAACCGATTCTCCAGCCCGGCCGCATCGACGTGCTGTTGGGGCAAGGACAGACGGCGCAGGTGTTGCGCAATCTGTGCCTGCTGGTCTACAAGGAGGCCCCGGAAGATTGGGACCAAATCACGGAACTGATGAAGCGCTTGTTCGGCGTCCGGATCGGCATGCCGCAGGAAACGGCCCGGGGTAGCATCCAGCTCTTCTACCGCCAGAACAGTGTGAAAGAGCATCTCGATGTCGCTCTTTCCGGCCGCGGATTCCAGCAGATGCTCATGATCTTTGCCTATCTCTATTCCCACCGGCGCAGCGTGCTGTTGATCGACGAGCCGGACGCGCATCTTGAGATACTGCGCCAGAAACAAGTATATGTGCTGCTCCGGGAGATCGCCGCCGAGAACGAATCGCAGGTCATCCTTGTGACCCATTCGGAGGTCATCCTTGAGGAAGCGCTGGACCGCAATCTCACTCTCTTGTTGGGAGGGCAGGCGGACGATCTCGCCGCAAAGACAAATATCCGCAATGCCCTCAAGCACTATGGCGCGGAGCACTACGTTCGAGCCAGGCAGCGCGGCTACGTGCTCTACGTCGAGGGCGGCACCGATCTCGACATGCTGCGGGCGCTGGCGTGTCGGCTGAAACATCCGGTCGCGGATGCCTGGGACGAGCGCATCAACGCCTTCTACGTGCAGGACAATTTTCCCGATTCGGATCTTGACTCCGAACTCGCGCGAGTGGAAGGCGGCTTCGGCGTGACTCCACAACAGCATTTTTTCGCGCTGCGTGAAATGGTCGGGGACCTCGCGGGACTGGCGATCCTGGACAACGACGGCAGAGGGCGGCAAGGCTCCAACGCGGGCGGGCTTCGAATCGCCTACTGGAACCGCTATGAAGGCGAGAATTACTTCGTCACACCCGATGTCCTGAAGCGCTACACAGGGCATGAATACGCGGACATACCGCTATTCGGGCAGTTCGAAAGCGAGGTCAACGAGGTTCTGGATGCCCTGATTCTGGAGCGCGTCTTCGCCGGCAGCGAACGGGATCTTGGCACTTGGCAAGGGCTCGAACCCGACGCCGCCCGCCTGTTGTGGGATGCGAGAACCGAGCGAGTCGAGCTCAGCGACTTCGCCGAGGAGTTCTTTCGCCGTCTCGCAGACCGGCTTGGTCACGCCATGCTGCTTCGCAAGGGCGAACTGCACCGGCTCGTGGAATTTCTCGATCCTGCAACGATTCCGGAAGAAGTCACGGAAAAACTCGACTTGATGGCTGAACTCTTCGCTGCGGCGAATCCTGGGGAGGAGGCATGAAGGATGAGAGGATGGGCGTGAACCGCGCACCTTCCGCCACATGATAATCAACCATTCAGGCTGGCAGCCGCCGGCTTCTTTTGGTAAGTTGTAACACCGTCTCTATGCAATAGTCCCAGAGGGTTCAGGGTCATCGAGACAGTCCCGCGGGGACGCCTCCTGGCCCTTGAGTTTTTGGGCTAACGTGGACGGGTAATGACGCGATTCATTTTTATCACCGGGGGCGTGGTCTCGTCCCTTGGAAAAGGCATTACCGCAGCCTCGCTGGGCGCCATTCTGGAGACCCGGGGCCTGCACGTGCGCATGATGAAACTGGATCCCTACATCAACGTGGATCCGGGGACCATGAGTCCGTTCCAGCACGGTGAAGTCTTCGTGACCGAGGACGGTACCGAAACGGATCTGGATCTGGGCCATTACGAACGCTTTGTCAGCAGCAAGACCGGCAGCTACAGCAACTTCACCACCGGGCGCATCTACAGCGACGTCATCGCCAAGGAGCGGCGGGGCGACTATCTCGGGGCGACGGTGCAGGTCATCCCGCACATTACCGACGAGATCAAGGACAGCGTCATGCGCGGCGCCGATGGCGCGGATGTCTGCATGGTCGAGATCGGCGGCACGGTGGGCGACATCGAGTCGTTGCCCTTCATCGAGGCGATTCGCCAGATGGGGGTCGAGTTGGGCCGGGACCGGACGGCGTACCTGCACCTGACGCTCGTGCCCTACATCGCCGCGTCGTCGGAGATCAAGACCAAGCCCACGCAGCACTCGGTCAAGGAACTGCGTTCAATCGGTATCCAGCCGGATATTCTCGTGTGCCGCTCGGAGCGGCCATTGCCGGATGAGCAACGCGCCAAGATCGCGCTCTTCACCAACGTCGAAGAGCGCGCCGTGATCTCGGCCGTGGACGTGGACAATCTGTACAAGATTCCGCTGATGCTCAAAGCGCAGCATCTCGATGATATTGTCGTGGACAAGCTGCGCCTCGATGTGCCGCCCGCGTGCCTGTCCAAGTGGGAGTCGGTGGTCGCTGCCCATGCCAACCCCGAATCCGAGGTGGAGATCGCCATGGTCGGCAAGTACGTCGATCTCAGGGACTCCTATATTTCGCTCACCGAAGCGCTCCTGCATGCGGGCATCCGTACGCGCACGCGGGTCAACATCCGCTACGTGGACTCCGAAGAGATAGAAGCGCAGGGCACGGCCGGGCTGAACACCGTCGACGCCATCCTCGTGCCCGGGGGGTTCGGCGAACGGGGCATCGAAGGCAAGATCGCCGCCGTGAGGCTGGCTCGGGAGAAACAGATCCCGTACCTGGGCATCTGCCTGGGCCTGCAGGTCGCGGTGATCGAGTTCGCCCGCAACGTGGCGGGGCTCGCGGGTGCGCATTCGACGGAGTTCCAGACCGATACGCCGGAGCCGGTGATCGCGCTGATTACCGAATGGCGCGACCGTACCGGCGTGACCGAAGAGCGCAGCGAAGATTCGGATCTCGGCGGAACCATGCGGCTCGGGGCGCAGACCTGCCACCTTGCCGCGGACAGTCTTGCCCGCACCGCATACGGCGCCGACAGCGTCTTCGAGCGCCATCGCCATCGCTACGAATTCAACAACAACTACTCGGCGCGGCTCGAGGACAAGGGACTGCGCTTTTCCGGACGTTCCGAAGATGACCTGGCGGAAATAATCGAGTTGCCGGGACACCCCTGGTTTCTCGCCTGCCAGTTCCATCCGGAATTTACGTCCAACCCGCTGGACGGGCATCCGTTGTTCGCGAGTTTCGTGACCGCGGCGCGTTCGTGCCAGGGTCTCAGGCTCCCACGAGTAGCGCGCGCATGAAGCTCGCCGGATTCGAGGCCGACAATTCCAAACCGTTTTTCCTGATTGCCGGACCGTGCGTGATCGAGGGGGAGTCGTTCGTGCTGGACATCGCGGGACAGTTGGCGGAGATGACCTCGGCGCTGGATATCCCGTTCATCTTCAAGTCATCCTTCGACAAGGCCAACCGCTCGTCGATCGGCAGTTTTCGCGGCTTGGGAATGGAACGGGGATTGAGGGCGCTGGAGGCAGTCCGTCAGAAGGTGGGTGTTCCGGTGCTAACCGACGTCCATGAGGACACACCCCTGGCGGAGGTCGCCGCGGTGGTCGACGTGCTGCAGACGCCGGCGTTCCTGTGCCGGCAGACCAACTTCATCGTCGCCGTGGCATCCTGCGGGCGCCCGGTCAACATCAAGAAGGGGCAATTCCTCTCGCCCTGGGAGATGACCAATGTGGTCGACAAGGCCCGGTCCACCGGCAACGAGGACATTCTCGTCTGCGAGCGCGGCTACATGTTCGGTTACAACAACCTGGTTTCGGACATGCGCTCACTGGTATTGATGCGCGAGACCGGTTGCCCGGTGGTCTTCGACGCGGGGCACTCCGTACAGTACCCGGGGGCGCGGGGCGATGCTTCGGGCGGCGAGCGCGCATTCATCCCGCCGTTGGCGCGAGCGGCCATTGCAACCGGCGTCGCGGGGCTTTTCGTGGAGACCCACCCGAACCCGGATCAGGCAAAGAGCGACGGACCCAATGCGTGGCCCCTCGGCAAAATGGAAGCGCTGCTGCGCCGCCTCAAGGCGATTGACGAGGCCGTCAAGAACGGCGCGCTCGAAGAACAACTCGCCTAGGGAGTGCAAAGGAGCAACGATGAGCCGAATCAAGGACGTGCAGGGGCTCGAAATCCTGGACTCCCGCGGGTTTCCCACGGTGGAAGCCGTGGTCACGCTTGAGTCCGGCGCGTGGGGACACGCGGCGGTGCCCTCCGGCGCATCCACGGGGTCCAGGGAAGCGGTCGAACTGCGGGACGGTGACCGCAAGCGGTACATGGGGAAGGGTGTCAGACGCGCGGTGGCAGCGGTCAACGGCGAAATTCGTGACGCCGCACGAGGGATCGACGCCAGCGAACAACAGACCCTGGACGAGCGCCTCATCGCCCTGGATGGCACCCCGACCAAGGCGCGGCTGGGCGCCAATGCGATTCTCGCCGTGTCGCTCGCCAGTGCCAAGGCCGCCGCGGCGGAGCGGGGTACCCCGCTGTACCGTGCGCTGGCCGAGCGCGATACCTACGAGATGCCCGTGCCGATGATGAACATCGTTAACGGCGGCGCCCACGCCAACAACAGCGTGGACATCCAGGAGTTCATGATCCTTCCGGTGGGGGCGCCGAATTTTTCGGAGTGCCTGCGCTACGGAGCGGAGGTATTCCATAGCCTCCAGTCCGTGCTCCAGCGCCGGGGGCTCAATACCGCGGTGGGCGACGAGGGCGGTTTCGCCCCGGACCTGGAATCCAACGAAGCCGCGCTCGGCGCCATATCGGAGGCAGTGGAGGAGGCAGGCTACACGCTTGGTCGCGAAATCTACCTTGGCCTCGACGTGGCCAGTTCGGAGTTTTACAAGGACGGCGTTTACCATCTTGAATCCGAGGGGAGACAGTTCAATCCGACCGAGTTCTGCTCCTACCTGGAAGATCTCGTGGCCCGGTATCCGATCGTTTCCATCGAGGACGGTATGGCCGAAGACGATTGGGATGGTTGGGCGTACCTCAGCGAGCGCCTTGGTGGTCGGACCCAGTTGGTGGGCGACGATCTGTTTGTGACCAATACGGCGATCCTGCGTACCGGGATCGACCGGAATATTGCCAACAGCATTCTCATCAAGCCGAATCAAATCGGCACTCTCAGCGAGACGACCGCGGCCATCGACATGGCCTGCGCCGCCTCTTATACGGCCGTGATCTCGCATCGCTCGGGAGAAACCGAGGACACCACCATTGCGGACATCGCGGTGGCCACATCGGCCACGCAGATCAAGACCGGCTCGCTGAGCCGCTCCGATCGCATCGCGAAATACAACCGGCTGTTGCGAATCGAGGCCGAATTGGACAAACGCGCCACGTTTGCGGGCCCCGATGCGTTTCCGATGAGTCTATAATCGGCGAGGGATTCGCGCTGGAGGATATGAACCGACGATGCGAATAGTGCTGCTTCTACTGATAGTCTGCCTTGGCCTTGTGCAAGCTCGGCTCTGGTCCGACGACGACGGGATGCGGGAAGTTTGGCGCCTGGAGGCGCTGGTGGCTGAACAAACCGCGGAGAACCGGGAGCTTGAGGCACGCAACGCGGTGCTGGAAGGCGAGGTGCAGGACCTCAAGCAGGGGCTGGCGGCGGCGGAGGAGCGCGCCCGCGCCGACCTGGGGATGATCGCGGAGGGTGAAACCTTCTACCAGATTACCTCGTTGCCCCGCGCAGAGCGCGAGTTGGCGGCCCCGGCAGGAGACCAGTGACTAGCGGCGCCGGCGAATCAGAACATAGATCGCGCCCGAACCGCCGTCGCGCGCCCGGGCGGATACAAACCCCAGCACCTCGTCCCACCGGACCAGCCATCGTTGCACGAGCGTCTTGAGGACCGGTCCGCCGGGTCCCGATCGCAGACCCTTGCCGTGGATCACGCGGACACAACCCAGGCCACGGTCCGAGGCTTCCACGACGAACTCCCGCAACTGGACGCGGGCTTGTGCACCCGTCAGCCCATGCAAGTCCGCCTCAGCCTCGATGCGGAAGCGCCCGCGGCGCAGTTGGCGAAAGGTTCCTTCCGGCAAGCCGGCGCGCCGGTAGGCCGTTCCCTCTCCGAGTTGCTCCGGCGCGTCGGGCCCGTCGTCCGATCCCCACAGGCTTTCCCGCAGCACTTCCTGGCGAGCCGTCCGCGTCATCCTCGCCGTCGCCGGGCGCCGGCGCCGGAACGCGGCGCGCTCCTCGAACTCCAGGCGTTTCACGTCGCGCATGGCGCGCGCGAGAATATCCTTGTCGTTGCTGATGCTCAAGGCATGGCTCCGATGGCGTCAAGCCCGCATCGCCCTCGCGACAAGAATCGGTGGGCGGTGTGGGCAAGCGTCCAGTATAGTGGTCGCGTTCATGCTGAATCCAGCCATGGGAACTGAATCCGTAAACTCCCGTATGAGCCCGCGGCAATGAGGCCAGATCAGAACGTTCGTGGCATCGGCATGACGTCGGCCCGGACGCGAAACCGGTTGGTGAAACGGTTGCGCGATGAGGGCATCGGCAATCCGGCCGTGCTTGAACGGATTCGCGACGTACCGAGACACTTGTTCGTGGACGAGGCGTTGGCGAGTCGCGCCTACGAAGACACGGCGCTGCCGATCGGACTCGGTCAGACCATCTCCCAGCCGTACATCGTCGCGCGCATGACCGAGGTACTGGTTCGCGGTCTGGAGCCGGGCGAGAGGCTTCGGCGGGTTTTGGAAATCGGCACCGGGTGTGGCTATCAGACGGCCGTGGCAGCGCCGTTCGCGCAGCACATCTACAGCCTGGAGCGACTCGTGCCGCTGCTGGAGCGCGCCCGGGAGCGGCTCACGGAATTGGCGATCGGCAACGTCACGCTGCGGCTTGGCGATGGCTGGAACGGTTGGAAAGCGCAAGCGCCGTTTCAGGGGATCATCACGACCGCGGCGCCCATGGAGATTCCCCAGGAGTTGCTGGCGCAACTCGACGACGGCGCACGCCTTGTCATCCCCGTCGGCGCCAAGGGCGCACAGCGGTTGGTCTGTATTACGCGTCGCGGCGATTCTTACATAAGGGAGCATCTCGGCGCCGTCCAGTTCGTGCCACTGGTGAAGGGGGTCGGGACTTGAGCCTGTTTTCCACGGGCTACGACAGCGTGCTGCGATGGGCGGGCCATCGACATGCAGAGCGGTACCTGGTGGCCCTGAGTTTCGCCGAATCGTCGTTCTTTCCCGTTCCGCCGGATGTACTCCTGGCGCCCATGACGCTCGCAGACCCGCTCAAGGGCTGGCGTTTCGCGACGGCGACCACGTTGGCTTCGGTACTCGGTGGGGCCGTGGGCTATGCCATCGGTTGGTTTGCCATCGACAGCATCGAGCCGCTGCTGCGATCGATGGGGTATTGGGACGCGTACCTGCGAGCGAGCGAGTGGTTCGTGGCCTGGGGATTTCTCGCGGTGCTGGGGGCCGGGTTTTCCCCTGTGCCTTACAAGGTCTTCACCATCGCGGCAGGCGCATTGCAGATGGTTTTCCCGCTCTTCATCGCGGCTTCCTTCATCGGCCGCGGGTCGCGATTCTTCCTGGTGGCCGGCCTGCTGCGCTGGGGCGGCAGGCCCATGGAGCGAAAGCTGCGCCAGCATGTGGACATCGCCGGTTGGATTTCGATAGCCTTGCTGGTGTTGTTGTACCTGGTTCTCCGTTAGATAGCCGATGCGGATCCACGCCACATATGCGATGTTTTCGATCGGGCTGCTAACAGCCGCCTGCACGCCGACGCTCGTGAATTACGAGCCGCGGGTCCACGTGGTCCAGTCGGGTGAGACGCTCATGTACATCTCCTGGCGGCATCATGTGGATTTTCGCGATCTGGCTCGCTGGAACGATTTGGACAATCCCGATCTGATCCTGGTCGGTCAACGGCTGTTTATCACGGCCCCGGAGTCGGTGCAGCAGGGTGCCGGAACTCCAACCCGGGCGAGCCCGAGTCCGGCCCGTTCGAGTGGCGACGCTCGCCCCCCGCCGGCGAGTACCCCTCAGGCGAGAACGGGACAGGCAAGCCCCGCGCAGACCCGTTCCAGCCCCGCGCCTGTTGCGCCGGCGGGCCCCCCCGCCTCAAGCGCGCAAGCACCGGTTCCGAGCCCGTCGGGCTCCGGCCGACCGGCTGCTTCAGCGGCGACACCGGTCGCCGGAAGGCCCTTGCCGTCGCTGCCCGTACTTCCCGCGCCGCCCTGGCAATGGCCGGTTCGCGGTCCCGTGGTGAGTCCATACGGCGCCTCGGAGGGCACGGGAGGCGGTATCGGCATCGGCGGGACGCTCGGTGCGGACATCAAGGCAACGGCGGCGGGTCAGGTCGTTTATGCTGGCGGCGGCCTGGCCGCATACGGCAACCTGGTCATTCTCAAGCACAACGACACTTACCTGAGTGCCTACGGGCACAACGATGCATTGGTCGTGTCCGAGGGTGGCACGGTTTCGCAGGGACAGGTGATCGCGAAGATGGGCCTGGGTCCGGAACGCCAGGCTCAGGTGCATTTCGAGATCCGCCGCAATGGAACGCCGGTGGACCCACTTGGGCTGTTGCCCAATTGACGTGGGAACAATTGACTAGGGAATGTACAGCGCCGCGACCACGGAGCGCCCCTCGTGGATCAGCACGTTATACGTCCGGCAAGCCGCCGGCGTGTTCATGATCTCGACACCGATACCGCGCTCGGCCATTATCCCCATCAGGTCGAGCTTCGGACGGCGTAGCGTATCGCCGGTCCCGAGCACGATGATGTCCGGGTCCACCGCCACCGCAGGCTCAAGATCGTCCGGCCGCAATTCCTCCGGGGTCGAGGCCGTCCAATCCCGCACGATACCGTCCGCGGAAACGATCAGATGCGAGCGTATCCATTCCTCTCCAACCCGCACGCCGCCTTGCTCCCATGCGGTGACGATGTGCTTGTCCGCGGTTTCTCGCGTGAACTTGATCGGCTGCTCCCGTGGCGCGTTCCGATCGATTATACGCCGCCGCGCGGCCTGTTCGCTTGGCTGACCCGCCTCGAATCGAGCAGCGTCTGCCGATGCCCGGGTCGGCGCAATGGCAGTGGCCGGCGGGAATGCATCGGGTGCTGCGCCAGGTCTTCGCCCGCCGCGATATCCGTTCGCCGGCGGAGCTGGATCTTGCGCTGAAGAACCTGCGCCCGGTCGGGGAATTCATCGAGTTGCACGACGGCGTGGATCTGTTGCTGCGCCACCGGCGCGGGCGCGTGGTCGTCGTCGGGGACTTCGATGCCGACGGCGCGACCGGCGCGGCGTTGATGAAGCTGTGTTTGCGGGATTTCGGATTCGCGTCCGTTCGTGTCTTTGTTCCCGATCGCTTCCAACTCGGCTATGGGTTGACGCCCGAGGTGGTGGCTCGCGTGAGGGGCCAGCGGCCCGATCTGATCGTGACCGTGGACAACGGTACCACCAGCATGACGGGTGTCGCGGCGGCGCGGGCTGAGGGCATGGACGTACTGATCACCGACCATCACCTGCCAGGGCCCGAACTGCCGCCCGCCAACGTCATTATCAATCCCAACCTCGGCGGCAATTCATTTCGCGGCAAGAGCCTTGCCGGGGTCGGTGTGGCGTTCTACCTCATGGCGGCGCTGGGGAAACGCCTGGACGCGGCAGAGACGGTGGCACGCTACCTCGATCTGGTTGCGATCGGCACCATGGCCGACCTGGTGAAGCTGGACCGCAGCAACCGGATACTCATCGACCTGGGAATTGCCCGAATCCGGGCGGGTCACTGCAGGCCCGGTGTTCTCGGTCTTTGCCACGTTGCGAAGATCCCGCACGAGGAAATCACGGCTGGCGGACTGGCCTATCAGATCGCGCCGCGGCTCAATGCGGCGGGCCGTCTGGATGACATGAACGTGGGCGTGCAGTGTCTGGTTGCGGACTCCGACACGGAGGCGTTGCAGCTCGCCAGGCAACTGGACGAATTCAATCGCAAGCGCCGCGCTATCGGGGCGCGGATGGATTCCGAGGCGCTGGAATTGCTCGGTGCCGACTCGCTTATCGACCGGCGGGCCTTGCCCCCGGTGGTGGTCCTCTTCCAGGACAACTGGCACGAGGGCCTGGTGGGGCTCGTCGCTTCGCGAATCAAGGAGTGCTATCACCGCCCGGCCTTTGCCTTTGCGCCGGGCGATTCGGGGGCGATCAAGGGATCGGGACGCTCGGTGGCCGGGTTCCACCTGCGCGACGCGCTGGTGGATGTAGACACCGCCAACCCGGGCCTCATCGAGCGCTTCGGCGGGCATGCCATGGCCGCCGGCCTCACGCTGCCCCGGGAGGGATTGGATCGATTCCGCGCCGCCATGACGTCGCTCGGGGCACAGCGGCTGCGGCCCGAGCACTTGGCCGAGCGCATTCTTACCGACGGCGAGCTTGCCGCCGCGGATCTCACGCTGGACGTGGCGGCCCTGCTTCGCGACGCCGGCCCATGGGGACAGGGATTCCCGGAACCGCTGTTCGAGGGAAACTTCCAGTTGATCCGGCAGAAGATAGTGGGCGACGCGCACCTGAAAATGACCGTCAGCCTTGAAGGCAGCAAGGATTCCCTGGATGCGATCGCCTTCAATCAATCCGAGGG
>JAKZVH010000062.1:0-2523 GCA_047516145.1 Gammaproteobacteria bacterium | reverse complement strand
ATTCCGGAGTCCAGCGTTCGGTGCACGATCAGGTGGTGGCGCTGGCGAAGATGGCACAGGCCGCCGGTCTGGATGGCGTCGTCTCATCCCCGCAGGAAACAGCGTCGATCCGCCAGGCCTCCGGCAGCCAGTTCACGATCGTCACGCCTGGGATCCGCGGGGCGTCAGCCGGCGCCGAGCGACACGACCAGATGCGGACCATGGGGCCGGCGGAGGCGATACGGGCCGGCGCGAGCTACATCGTGGTGGGACGGCCGATCATTGCGGCTTCAGATCCACTCGCAGCAGCGAAGGCCATTGCCGACGAACTGGGACGGCACTATCCGCCTTCTCGAAACGCCTGACCGGAAGCCGCCGCGGAGCGCTCGGTTACCGTAATGTCAGAATCTACTCTGACTTCGTCCCGCACCTTGACTGTGCCGCCCATAATGCTGATTGGGGCAATCCAGAAATCGCTCTGGCGCAACGTTGCCGAGCCTTTGTAATGGCCGTTCTCAAGCGAGACATTCAACGTCATCGGATGGATCTGGCCATGCAGTTCCAGCTCGCCATGAACGCGCCACCCGCCCGCATCGAGTCGCTAGATCGTCGCAGAGTGGAAACTAATCCACTGGAATCGGGTCACGTCGAGTACGTCCGAGCCGAGCATTCGCGTCTGTACGTCCTGGCGGTCTTTCGCTGAAAGACCAGGATCCAGCACCCGCATGCGCCGAGCATCGATCACGACCTGGACGTGAGGGATCGCGGGGTCGAGCGATCCGTCCAACAGAGGCGCCTGAATCAAGTGGTCATCCGCGAAAGCGCGAAACAGGCCCGCCTTAAAAACACGAATAGTGACTGTGGAGCGGTTCGTGTCGATCACGCGGTCCTGTGCCGAGCTGGGCGCAGCTAACACCAGTCCACAGACAGATGATACGGAGCACACTCCGCGCTGCCACAAGCCTTCCTTCCCAGGAGGCTACTCCTGGCTTTGCCAGGGTTGGCAACGAACTCCCTGTCCGGCCAGGAGGCTGCGGAGACGTGAGGGGTCCTGAGGAGAGTGGTGAGGTTCCGGCGTGCGACTTACCCACCGGAGAAGCCGGGAGACGAAAGGGGCAGGCCCTGACGGCCCGCCCCCGCATCCCTCTTACCTATTTCGCCGTGAAGATGAAGTGCCCCCGGCGGTTCCGCTGCCAGCAGGTTTCGTTCTCCTCGGTGCACTGCGGGCTTTCCTCGCCCCTGGTCACAGCCAGCATCCGGTCGGCGGCAATCCCGACACTCTCCAGGTAGTCTCTGACCACACTGGCACGGCGGTCCCCAAGCCCCAGGTTGTACTCGTTGGTGCCCCGCGAATCCGCGTGGCCTTCAATCGTCACGCGTGTTGACGCCCATCGCTTCAGATAGTCCGCATTCCTCTGCAGCGTGGACCGGGCATCATCACGGATCGCGAACATGTCGTAGTCGAAAAGCGCGTCCCCGAGGGGCATTTCCGCGTTCAGATCCGCCAGCGACTTCCGCGAGAAGATCTCGTCCTCCGTCAGCGGCGCTGGCGGCGGTGCCGGTTCCGGCGGCGGGGGCGGCGGAGGAGGCGGCGGAGGTGGCGTCGCGGCCGGAGGCGGTGGGGCCGGCGGCGGAGCAGGAGGCGGAGTCCTCCTCGAGCAACTCGCCATGACCACAACAATTAGAAGTGCAACGGTAGTGAGCAGCACCGAACGGCGCAGTTTCATCAGCAGTTTCTCCTGCGTTCTTTTTGCGTTTCGAACCGCGACGAGCTTACGTCCTGACACGCCGCGTGTCAATCAAGACGTCACAGGGGTGTCAGGGCGTCACCGAGGAGACCCGGCACTCGTAGACCCGCAGCCCGAGCCGGCGCTCGTCAGCGGTGCCCTCCGCGGGACCCGGCAAGTATACCCGGTCCGTCTCGATTGCGATGGTCCCCGCGGAGCCGACAAGGTCATCGGCCGGAACCGTAACAGTCCATTCAAAGTCCGCATCCGGCCGGAACTGGGCGATAACGCGTCCTGCCGCAGTAATGCGCACCGCCGGCGGGGCGTCAAAATAGCGAAGCGGCGATTCTCCACGCATCGTGATGCGAACAGCGCCCGCCGCTCCCTTGACCCGCAACACCGACCGCTCGCTGGTCCAGCGCCGGCCGGTGATCGCATCGTACTCTTCCTCGTGCCATCCTTCGCCAAATGCGTAGAGCATTCGGCCCGCAGACTGGACGTCGAACTGTCGCACACCGACGGCTGCCAGACGGCGGTCGCCGCCGGCGCTGCGGGAGGTGATGGCAAGGCGGGCATATCCTCCGGGGCCTGACGCAATCCCCTCAGGAATATCCAGGAAGCGAAGGAAATTGCGCTCATCGAAGGTCAGCGTCCAGCGGTCGCGGACGACTCCGTCGAGCGTGAGCTCGAATTCGGCGGCCGGATCGCCACGCTCCCCAAGATGCCGACCGCCGACGACGAGATGGAGCGGGCCTGGCCGCCGCAAGACCCAGGCCTCGATGGGGCGATGATCCGGCCCGGCGGCGGTCGCCCGGGC
>JAKZVH010000061.1:0-9533 GCA_047516145.1 Gammaproteobacteria bacterium | reverse complement strand
GTCCGTGCGGCCCGTCACCGCGGCGTCTCCACGCCCTCGCGACGAAGATCGGTGAGATATGCGGGCTAGTGCGCAAGTGAATAGATCAAATCGCCGCCCAGCCGATCGCTATCTACCGCGGGAAAGCGCGTGAGCACATCGCTCAAGGCCAACACCCTGTTCAACACTTCCGCGCCGCCCCGAGCTTCCACGCGCAAGGTCAGTTCCGTGCCCACCATCCGTTCCAGCTGCACGGATTGCAGAACGCTCAGCCCCTCAAGGTAACTCACAACTCGCCCGTAATCGTCCAGGTTTTCCACGTCCACGACCGTGACCCGCGCGCTCACCAAACCGCCGATGCCGCTGAATTCGCCCGCAAAAATATCAGCCAGTCCATCCAGACCGGAACGGATCGAATCTCCCGGTAACAGACGCTGATCGCTGCCGCGCAACAGGGTCCACCCCGCCACCTCCATGTCCTCACCGCTGAGGCGAATACGGCCAATCAGCAAGGCGTCCGGTGCATAGCGCGCCGAAGCCTGCCGCAAACGCTCGGCAAATCCGCCCCAGACGTCGATGAAATCCAATGCGCCCATGTCCGCCAGGTCCATCAATGGCAGCGTGACGGGCAGACCCCGCTGCATGGCCGCCGCACCGAGCTCCTCCCGCAATGCATTGGCTGCGTCCTGCAACGCTTCGCCGCTCACGACGGGCGCGGCATCCGCGGCCAGTATCCCGCGCTCCCCGGGGCCGCCGTCGATGGCGACCCACAGCAATGTCAGCGGGCGTTCCTCACCCCAAATCGGCTGATTGCGTTGTGTGAGCGTATCCCGCAATCCGCTGGCATCGAAGACGATCAGGAGATTGTCCCGGTCGGGATTGCCTCGCTGCACCACGTACCGATCGGCATCGCGCAACAGATCGCCGAGAGCGGGATTGGCCGGGGCGTCGAGCTGTCCGGTGACCCGCACCAGCAGTTCGCTCATGGCAAACCTTGCGTAATCCGCGTCGGTTTGCGGCTGACGCCCTGCCGGATCCGCGGGCTTCAGCGGCACCGTCACCGTGTAGAGACTATCGAAAACAACCGCGAAAACCGCATCCGTCACCGCCAGCGCGGCGATCCCGAGGATCAGCGCGCACACCTGGCGACCCCCGCGGGTTCGGATCGACTTCCTCATGGATACCCTCGTATTGACGGACTCACGTATTATAGCGGCTGGGGGCGAACGGCCCGAATCGGCAAGGGCTGTAGCAGGCTCTTGTTTCAGCTGGACAACAGGATATGGCGGCCAAAGAACCTCTCAGCTACAAGGCAGCCGGCGTCGATATCGACGCCGGTCACACCTTGGTTCAGCGCATAAAGAGCGCCGTCGCCCGCACCCGACGACCCGAGGTACTTGGCGACCTGGGCGGGTTTGGCGGACTCTTCAAGTTACCGACGGAACGCTATAGCCGCCCGGTGCTGGTTGCCGGTACGGATGGCGTCGGGACGAAAATCGAACTGGCGATCAAACACGATGCCCACGAGGTCGTCGGTATCGATCTGGTGGCCATGTGTGTGAATGACGTCATCGTACAGGGCGCCGAACCGCTGTTTTTCCTGGACTATTTCGTAACGCCGAAGCTGAATGTCGACATCGCAGCGCGTGTTATCGACGGCATCGCGAAGGGCTGCGAATTGGCCGGGGCCGCGTTGCTCGGCGGTGAAACCGCGGAACATCCCGGCATGCACGAGTCAGTGGGATACGACCTGGCCGGATTCTGCGTGGGCGTGGTCGAGGAAGGCCGCCTGCTCGACGGGCACGGCATCATGGCCGGCGATCGTGTCATCGGGCTGGGTTCTTCCGGGGCCCACGCCAATGGATTCTCCTTGATTCGCCGGGCGCTGGAGAATTGCCCGGAAGGCGCTCAGACCATGGTTGATGGCCGGCCGCTGATCGAACAACTCATGATTCCCACGCTGATTTATGCGGACACGATACTGAAGCTGATCCGGCAGATACCGGTCAAGGGCATTTCCCACATCACTGGCGGCGGTCTGGTGGAGAACATCCCCCGAGTGATTCCAAAGGGGCTCGGCGCGCGCCTGGATTCCTCCGCCTGGCCCTCGCTTCCGGTATTCGATTGGTTGCGCGGAGTCGGGGTGGACGAGGCGGAAATGCTGCGTACGTTCAACTGCGGAATTGGCATGTC
Organism: Gammaproteobacteria bacterium; assembly: GCA_047516145.1. Lineage (GTDB taxonomy): Bacteria > Pseudomonadota > Gammaproteobacteria > Steroidobacterales > Rariloculaceae > UBA6522. The sequence continues at coordinate 7,361 of JAKZVH010000061.1, read as the reverse complement.
CGTGATCGTTGCGCCGCGGGTAGCCAACGAGGCCCTGGAGATTCTGAAGGATTGCGGCGAGCGGGCATGGGTTATCGGCGACGTCGTCCGGGACGTGGATCACATGGTGCGCGTGCATTAACGCACAATGCCGATGGCACCGTACAGACTCGTGATACTGAGCTCGGGGGAAGGTACAAACCTGCAAAACCTGATCGAACACGCCGCTCAATCCAGCGGCCGCATTTGCATCCAGGCCGTTTTTTCCGATCGACGGAGCCGCAGCCTGGAGCGGGCGAAGGCAGCGGGAATCGGCGCGCACTATCTGGCCCCGGACGACTTTTCCAGCCGTAACGGATTCGACGCGGCAATGGGCGATGCGATAGCCGCTTGCGAGCCCGACCTGATCGTCCTATCGGGCTACATGCGCATTCTCGGCGCGGCATTCGTGGCACGCTTCGAGGGCCGGATAATCAACTTGCACCCGTCGCTGTTGCCGCTGTACCCGGGGCTGCATACCCACCGCCGGGTGCTCGAAGCCGGCGATTCCGCCCACGGGGCGACCGTCCACTTCGTGACAGAGGCGCTGGACGCCGGTCCGGGCATCATCCAGTGCAGGATTCCGGTGCACGAAGCCGACGACGAGGACAGCCTTGCGGCACGCGTCCACGATGTTGAATACCTGATTTCCCCCCGTGCGGTGGAATGGTGCGCCGAGGGTCGAGTCAAGTTCGCCCGGGGTGCGGCAACATTCGATGACATGCCGCTGGTTGGGCCGGTAGTGGTGCGAGATGAGGGGTAGCCGGTTCGTCGCGATGTTGCTCGGCAATTGCCTCTGCGCAGCCGCGGTGGGCGCTCAGACCCCGGACACCCTGCCCACCTACCGGGCCGTCTACGATGCCTTCTACGAACGGCGGCGTGTCGGCGTTTCCGAATTCTCCGTAGTCCCTGTGGACGATTCGGCCAACACTTATGAATTCAGGTCCGTTACACGGCTCGGGGGCTTGTACCGACTGCTCGCCCCGAGGCCCGTGGAAGAGGTCAGCACGTTCGTCTTCGATAGCGGCCGGATCTGGCCCTTGAGTTATTCATTGAGTAGCGGCCGACGCGGAGGGAACGATGACTTCCGCATCGATTTCGACTGGGAGCAAGGGATTGCGACGACTACGGCAGCGGACCTCCACGTAACGACTGAACTCGTTCCCGGAATACTGGATCGGGGCACCCTCCAGGTGACGCTCATGTTGCGCGGCGACCGCGGCCCCGAAAACTATACGCTGCTCGACAAGGACGGTCTTGAGGCCCATGAGGTTCGGGCCGACGGTGACGAGGCCATCGAGGCGCCCATGGGGGAATTCTCGACTCGCAAGCTGATCCAGCAGCGCGTGAGCTCTTCGCGCCGAACCTTGATATGGTCGGCGCCGGAACTTCACGATCTTCCCGTTCGCATCGAGCGGCAGTCCCGAGGTGAAGCGCGCGCCGCCTTTCACCTGCGGTCCGTTGACTGGCTTGAGCAGACCGATCGGTAGCGTCCGCACTATCCCCTGGGCAGCGTAACCCCGGTCTGGCCCTGGTACTTGCCGTCGCGGTCCCGGTAACTGGTCTCGCAGACCTCGTCCGCCTGAAAGAAAATCATCTGCGCCACGCCCTCGTTGGCGTAGATCTTTGCCGGCAGCGGCGTCGTATTGGAAAATTCCAGCGTCACGTGCCCCTCCCATTCGGGCTCCAGCGGCGTGACGTTGACGATGACGCCGCAACGCGCGTAGGTGGACTTGCCCAGGCAGACGGTCAATACATCGCGCGGGATGCGGAAATATTCCACCGTTCTCGCCAGGACGAAGGAATTCGGCGGCACGATGCAGATGTCGGCTTTCTTGTCGACGAAACTCGATGCGTCGAACCCCTTGGGGTCCACGACCGCGGAGTTGATGTTGGTGAATACCTTGAAATCCGCCGCGCAACGCACATCGTAGCCATAACTGGACGTACCGTAGGAAATCACCCGGCGGCCGTCGATTTGCCGTACCTGCTCCTCCTGAAACGGCTCGATCATCCCGTGTTCGATGGCCATCCTCCGAATCCACCGGTCCGATCGTATGGTCATGCGTCTTTTTCCACGGTGATCGTGGGAAACAACCGGCTATAGTCCTTGCTACCCGCCGCAAGCTGCGCACCCGCGCCCCGGGCGATCTGCCGGTAGTTTCGCGCCAGCGCCCCCCCCGGTTCGGCAACCACCGTCGGCTTGCCCCGATCCGTCCCTTCCCGGATACGCATGTCCAGGGGCACACCGCCAAGCATGGCCAGTCCGTACTCTTCAGCCAAACGCCCCGCACCGCCATGCCCGAAAATGGGTTCCTCGTGCCCGCAACTGGAACAGATGTGGGCACTCATGTTCTCCACGATGCCGAGTATGGGCACGTTGACCTTCTGGAACATCTCCAACCCCTTGCGGGCATCCGCCAGCGAGATCTCCTGGGGCGTGGTGACGATGATTGCACCGCTCACGGGCACCCTCTGCGACAGCGTTAGCTGGATATCGCCCGTGCCCGGGGGCATGTCCACCAGCAAGTAGTCGAGTTCGCCCCAGTGTGTGTCCGACAGTAGTTGATTCAACGCCGATGTGACCATCGGGCCGCGCCACGCCATGGGCTGGCGCTCGTCCACCAGGAACCCGATCGACATGGCCTTGAGACCATGACTTTCCAGGGGCTCGAGCGTCTTGCCGTCCCGGCTCTGGGGACGTTTGCCCATCAGTCCCAGCATTCTCGGTTGACTGGGACCGTAAATGTCCGCATCGAGTATGCCGACCCGCGCTCCTTCCTGGGAGAGTGCCAACGCCAGGTTGACCGCGACGGTGGACTTGCCCACACCGCCCTTGCCCGACGCAACCGCGATCAGGTTGCTGACGCCCTCCAGGGGCTTGAGCCCATGCTGCACGGAATGGGATTCCACCGACCAGTTCAAATCGAACGACACGTTTTGCCCAAGTTCGAGGTCCGCCGTGTGTTCGCGCAACGCGTCGTTTATTTCCGGGGCACTGCGCGCGGCCGGAAAACCCAGACCGACGGCAACACGGTAGCCGTTCGGTCCCGCGTCGATTCCCAGGCTCGCGCCCGCGCCGCCGAGGCGGATGGACGTATGGGGAATGACGAATTCACGGAGGCGCTTCTCCAGCGCCTCCCGTTCCTGACTGCTCATGAGAAATATCCACTCCGAGGGAGCGGCCATTGTCGAACGTCAATCCTTGCAAAGCAATGGTGCGCGGCCGTTGGCGCGGCCCGCCGCGCGGCATACCCGTCGCGTCACCTGCGCAACGGACCTGCGGGTTGAGAGCATCCGCGAACTTCCGATGGCATAATCGCGCACCAGTACGGAGTACGGCCCGGCACATCGTACCAGCGCATGCCGCGGACCATCGGCGAGCGCTGCAGGCTGTATTCTCCCGCTTTGTATTTGGAGTCCCGCGTAGTGGCCGATCAACGCGAAATCCTGGTGACCAGCGCCCTGCCCTATGCCAGCGGACCGCTGCATCTGGGGCACCTGGTGGAGTACACCCAGACCGACATCTGGGTGCGCTTCCAGCGCATGCGCGGACACCGCTGCATCTACGTCTGCGCCAGCGACGCACACGGCACACCCACCATGCTGCGCGCGGACGCGGCCGGCATCGCCCCGGAAGCGCTGGTTGCCGAAGTGGCCAGGGGGCATCGCGAGGATTTCGAGCGCTTTCGGATTGGCGTGGACAACTACCAGACGACCCACTCCGCGGAGAACCTGGAGATCACTACCGAGATGTACCGGCGCCTGGAGCGGGCCGGGCACATTCATCGCCGGGTCATCACCCAGGCCTACGATGAACAAAAGCGGATGTTTCTGCCCGATCGCTACGTCCGCGGCGACTGTCCTGTCTGCGGTGCCACCGATCAGTACGGCGACGCCTGCGAAAACTGCAGCGCCACCTACGCGCCGATGGACCTGAAGAACCCGGTATCCGTTGTCTCCGGGACCACGCCGTCGTTGCGCGAATCCGAGCACATCTTTTTTCGGCTGAGCGCATTCGAGAACGAACTCAAGGAGTGGGTGCCCGGACACGTCGACGGGTCCATGGTCCGGAAACTCGACGAGTGGTTCAAGAAGGGCCTGAAGGACTGGGACATTTCCAGGGACGCGCCCTATTTCGGCTTCGATATCCCGGGTGAGGCCGGCAAGTACTTCTACGTCTGGTTCGATGCTCCGATCGGTTACATGGCGAGTTTTCTCGAACTCTGCCGGACCGCTGATTCCGGGCTCGAATTCGAGGATTTCTGGGGTCCGGACGCGACCACCGAGTTGTACCACTTCATCGGCAAGGACATCGTCTACTTCCATACTCTCTTCTGGCCGTCGGTACTCAGCGGCGCCGGTTACCGCCAACCCTCGGGCGTCTTCGTCCACGGCTTCCTGACCGTCGACGGGAAGAAAATGTCCAAGCGCCGGGGGACCTTCATCATGGCCTCCACGTACGCCCGTCATCTGGACCCGGACTATCTGCGCTACTACTTCGCCGCGAAGCTGAATGCCTCGGCGGATGACATCGACCTCAACTTCGACGACTTCATCGCCCGGCTGAACTCCGACCTCGTCGGCAAGGTAGTCAACATCGCCAGCCGCTGCGCCGGATTCATCCAGCGCCTCAACGGTGGGTGCCTCGGGGATACGCTCCCCGACGAGGCGCTCTACAGGGACTTCGCCGAAGCCGGGTCGAAGGTGGCGGAGGACTACGAACAGCGCAACTACTCCCGGGCGCTGAAACGCATCATCGCACTCGCCGATCGCGCCAATCGCTTCATCGATGGGGAGAAACCCTGGGTGCTCGCGAAGGATCCGCAACAGGCCCGCCGCGTCGTTGCTGTGTGCACGCAGGGGATCAACCTGTTTCGTGCGCTGATGGTCTACCTCAAACCCGTCGTGCCCGGCTTGGCCGAACGATCCGAAGCGTTCCTGAACGTGGAACCATTGACGTGGGCCGATGCGGGCACGCCCTTGCTGGAACATTCGCTGCGGAAATTTCGCAGCCTGCTGGAAAGAGTACCCCCCAAGGAGGTCCAGGCCATGGTTGATAGCAGTCGAAGCGGTTCCGACACGACACGGAGCGAAACCACCGAAGAGATCGACATCGAACAGTTTTCCAGGATTGACCTGCGCATCGCCCGGGTGATCGAGGCGGACCACGTTGACGGCGCGGATAGATTATTGCGACTGCGCCTGGACGTGGGCTCCGACGAGCGCGTGGTCTTCGCCGGGATTCGCTCGGCCTATCGCCCGGAGGATCTGGTCGACCGACTGGTGGTGGTCGTAGCGAATCTCAAGCCCCGAAAGATGCGGTTCGGCACCTCCCAGGGCATGATACTGGCCAGCGGCCCCGGTGGTCGCGATATCTTTCTGCTGAGTCCGGACAGCGGCGCCAAACCCGGAATGAAGGTCACCTGAATACCATGACGGAGTTTGTGGTTATCGTGTTCTCGGCCGCCCTGGTCAACAATTTCGTATTGGTTCAGTTCCTCGGCCTTTGTCCTTTCCTTGGCGCTTCCAGAAAGCTCGAGGGCGCCGTGGGCATGGGGCTTGCGACCGGGCTGGTGCTGACGATGGCATCGGCATTCAGCTACCTGGTCGAACAGTACGTATTGATCCCGTTCGATGTCGGCTACCTGCGGCTGGTGTCCTTTATCGTCGTCATCGGCGCGGCGGTGCAGTTTACGGAACTGCTGCTCAGCCGGGTTTTTCCGGTACTGCACAAAGTCCTTGGAATTTACATACCTCTGATCGCCAGCAACTGCGCCGTCCTCGGTGTTGCCCTGCTCAATTCGAACGCCAGCCGCAGCCTTGCCGACGCGATCTTCTACGGCGCTGGCGCGGCGGTGGGCTTCGGTATCGTGCTCGCCTTGTTGAGCAGTCTTCGGGAACGCTTGAATAGCGAAGACGTACCCGAGCCGTTTCGGGGCTCGGCGATCACGCTGGTTACGGCCGGCATCATGTCCCTGGCGTTCTTCGGTTTCGCCGGGTTTACCCGTTTTTGATGATCACCGGCACGGTCGTCCTGTCTGGCATTGCCATTGCGCTGGCCGTCGTTCTGGTACTCTGCGGCCGATATCTTGCGCCGGCAAAGGATACGGTGGTCGACGAGGTGGAGCGCCTGTTGCCACGCACCCAGTGCGCGCAATGCGGATACCCCGGCTGCCGCCCGTACGCCGCCGCGATCGTCGACGGTTCGGCACCGCTCAATCTTTGTCCTCCGGGTGGCGAGGATACCGTACGGCGGTTGGCAAGATTTCTCGGCCGCGACCCGGCGCCCGTCAGTACCGAGGGGACAAGTCTGGACGATGTGGCCATCGTCGACGAGGGCCAGTGTATCGGTTGCAACCTTTGCGCCCAGGCATGTCCCGTGGACGCCATCGTGGGCGTACACCATATGATGCATACCGTGATCGCGGACCACTGCACCGGATGCGCACTGTGCCTGCCGCCCTGCCCCGTCGATTGTATTTCGCTGGCACCGCGCCGTGCTTGAGCGGCGCCTCGTTCGCGGGCTGTCCGGCGGCTTTCGTATCAGGGCCAAGAAAGCCATGTCGACCGGCGCTCCGATCGGGCGTGGGTTGCTACCGAAGCGGCTGGCAATTCCCATGGCTCAGCAAGCTGGCCCGGCGGCGGTGCCCACTGTCACGGTTGGCCAGCAAGTACACAAGGGCGAATTGATCGGCCGTCCCGTCGGTACGCGCTCAGCCGGCGTCCACGCCTCAAGCTCGGGAAGGGTTAGCGGCATACAGGAAGGCCTCGCACCCACGGTCAATGGATTGACTGCCTCGTTGTGTGTTCACATCGAGACCGACGGCAAGGATGAGCCGGCGTCGGCCCCGGCGTGGCCGAAGGAAGCAGTCGCGCGCCTCGACGCCATCCGCGACGCCGGTATTGTCGGCCTCGGCGGCGCGGTATATTCAACCGCGGACAAGCTGCGCCCCGATTCGGACTGCGAAATATTGATCCTCAACGGTGCGGAATGCGAACCCTATATCAGCTGTGACGACATGCTCATGCGCGAACATGCCCTCGAAGTTGTTCGCGGCGCGCTGACCATGCTGGAGTTGGTCGGAGCCAAACTCGCGGTGTTGGTGGTCGAGCGGGACAAGCCCGACGCGCTTGAGGCTGTGCGCGAGGCGACCGAGCGCCTCTCTGACAAGCGGGTCGAATACGCGCGCGTGCCGACAGTCTATCCGGCCGGCGGGGAACGTCAACTCGTCGAGGTGCTGACGGGACGCGAAGTGCCCAGTGGCAGTTACCCCCTGGCGGCGAAGTGCATCTGCCAGAATGTCGGCACCGCCTATGCCCTGGATCGTCTGGTACACAGG
>JAKZVH010000060.1:0-3422 GCA_047516145.1 Gammaproteobacteria bacterium | reverse complement strand
GGATGCCGCTCGAGAAACGCCGTCACAACCGCTCTGCAAACCGTCCGCTCCTGTCCCAGCGGCCAGGCGTAGGGAGTTTCGGAGAACAACCCCAGGAAGCCCTCTAGATGCATCATCGCCGATTCCGGCTTCCCCGCTCGCTGCTCCAGCACCATCGACAACGCCGTGGCGCGCATCAGCGTCCTCTTGAGCTGCCGCTCGACGGCCACTTTGCGCAACTCGCGGGACAGGTCGCGACCTTCCTCGAATCGCCGGGTTGCGATTAGCCAGCGAAGGCGGGCACACGATATCGCCTCCATTTCCCGCCAGCCTTGCCCGTTCAGATCCACGCAGCCAGTCGAATCGCCCGGCAGGTCTTCCAGCCGCCAGGCTCGTTCGGCGTCGCGGAGCCGTCCGGCGATTACCAGCACCGAAACGCGCATCGCCGCCACGTACCTTGCGAGCGAGTTCAGCCCGGCCCCGCGGGTGTAGTCCAGCAATTCATCCGCCTTGGTCAGCGCGTGGCGGATACGTCCGGCGCGCAGGCTCTGCTCGATCAGCACCGAACAAGCCGCGGCGAAGCCCGAGAAGGGCACGCCCTGCTTCACCAACGCGATGGGAACGCGCCGCAGTTCCGTCGCGGACGAAACCCGATTGCATTCCAGTGCAAGCTCCTGCAGCATGACTTGGGCGCTGGCCGCGGGCAGGGGATCGAGCACGAAAGTCTTCCTCGCGATTCGCTGCGCCTTGCGGTAGTGCGACTCGGCGTCCTCGACGCGGCCCCGGGCCATGTCCACCTGACCCAGGAGCAATGCCCCGTGCATGGTGATGTACTTGCTCTGTGCAAGGAAGTGCCGGGCTCCCTCGAGCCAATCGAGCGCGACATCGAACTCCGCCCGTAACTGGTACAGGATGCAAAGTCCGTACGCCGCGTAACCGCGCGCCACGGGATCGAGGTGCTTCGATTCGGCGACCTGCACATAGTCCCGGTACAGCGTTCGAGTCCAGTTCGAACTGAGCGGTTCGCCCCCGTAGAGCGCTATCGCGCCGCGAACGATGCAATCGTCGACCCAGAACTCTTGCCCCTCGTCGCGGCTGTTCGAAACGGTTGTACGGACTTCACGGTAACGCCTTCGAGCCTCCTCCACGCGACCGGACATGATAAGTACCAGACATCGCACCAGGAACAGCCGCGGATGAGTCGCGATGACGTCCTCGTTCAGGTACTGGTCCGCGGCCTGAAGCTGCATCAACCCCTGCAAGATCCACAGGCGTACGCCGCCGGCCCGCTCCAGGATTTCACCGGCCAGCACCGGGTCGCCGCCCGCGACGGCGTGACGCATGGCCGGCACCGGGTCGCCCCGCCGCGCCAGCGCTCCGGCGATCCGGAGATGGATGGCGCGGAAGCGCTGCGGGACTTCCCGGAAGCGCCGCTCGGCGCAGTGCTCGCGCAACAGCGGATGAAGCCGCCAGTTTCCGGCCGGACCGCCGCTCGCGGGGTCCAGCAGCCCGACCAACACGCGCATCGACTGAAGCCGGTCGAACGAGTCGCTGCGTTCGAGCACTTCGTCCAGCAGCGGCGCGTCCATCCAGTCGAACAACCCGATATCGAGGAGAAAGTCCCGGTCATCGCCTCCAAGGTCGGCGAACAGCCGCGACTCGACCCAGTTCTCGACGAAGTCCTGAACGACACCGGTGTCCCCCGCGGCGCCGCGTCGAGTTCGGTTGCGGGAAATGCGCACGGCAAACGGCCATCCGAGCGATCGTTTCATCTCCGCGGCCAGTTCGTCGCGCGACAGACCGAGTTCGAAAAATTTGGCTACATGCGACCTTGAAAATCTCAGTTCTTCGGTCGTCACGAGCGTGGCCCGGCCGTCCAGCACCGCACCGGCCACGTTCAGCCCGTCGGGGATTCGCCGGCACGCCATCGCCAGGTGCAGATTCGGCGGGCCGCGTTCGAGCAGGAACTCCAGCAGCGACACCGAGGCGGGATTCTCCAGCCGCTCCAATTCGTCGAAGGCGATCACGAACGGCTTGCCCAACGCCTGGATCTGGTGCACCACCACCCCGATTCGACTCTCCGGCCCGCCGGCGGTCCCCTCGGGGTCCGATACGTCGAGAAGATCCAATCCGGCGCTTTGGCAGGCAAAGGCGATGTACGTGTCGAGCACGGCAGGCTCGTCCCGCTCGTCCAGCGAAATCCAGGCGGTGGCCACGCCCGCGTGGCGGAGCCTGCGGCAGCACTCCGCAAGGAGGGTGGTCTTGCCGAAACCGCCGGACGCCTTCAGCACCGTCAGGCGGCGGCGTGTTGGCATCGCCCGGCCCACGAGTTCGGCACGATCGACGTACCCCGCTACCCGGTTGGGGACGGTGATCTTCTGGCCGAGCAACCATGGAAACGCTTGCGAGGCCGGGGATTCAGCGCGCCCCCGTGGAGGGGAGTCGGCAGTTTCGCGGCCACTTGTTCGATCAGCCATCACAGTTGTCGGTCGTACGGGTCCCCATGATTCCCCGCCTCACGCCGTCTCGACGGGAAGCTCTTCGCGGTTGCTCCATTCGCCCCACGAGCCCAAGTAGTTCCGCACGCGAGGATAGCCCAGCAGCCGGCGCGCCGTGTAGGTGTTGGCCAGATGGGCGAGGTTGCGGCCAAGACGGTCGATTCTCCAGACCACGAATACGCCTCCCTTCCTCGGGGCCCACAAGGGCACAACCGCGATTCAGGGGTTAGGTCAGTCCCTGCAAACCACGGCTTGGCCGCTTCAAATACGCGGTAACTTCTCACGATCCCACCGGTTCCGATGAAACCTCCGTTGAACACCAAGTCCGTGAAAAAGGTTTTGGCGTCCAAGCGATTGCCGGCCATTCGGCTGTTGACTGCGCGCTAATCCGGGGAGGCGGATCCCTCCGAAACGCTGCTCTGGGTGGGCAGTCCCCAGGGTTCCCCCGCGGTATCGAAGAAACTCAATGTTCCCGACGAGGTCTGGCCCGCGGTCCCGCTGAACAGGATGAACTGCGTGGACCACCCCGCGGAATCCACGATATGCGGGAAGAATCGGTCCATCATGATCGACGCGTCCGTTTCGTCCGATGGCGGGGTCGTCGTCATCTTGAGCTCGCCCTGGCCGTTGATGCGCAATCGCAGTCCCACGATGGCGACGTCGGCGGTCGAAGTGACCCGGAGCACTCCCGTGAAGTTGTTCGGCAGCGAGTCGAAGATCTCGTCCAGGAAACGAGCCACCTGACCCGACGGTGGAAGCGGCAGCGTGACCGGGGCGACCCCCGTCGCCAGGTTTCCATCCAGGTCCGTCACCTCCAGAGTCACCGTATTGGTCGTGTCAGCCGCATTGGTAATGGCCAGTCCGGTTCGGATCGATCCCGCCTGATTGGGCGTTCCCGACGATTCGGCGTAGACGCGGAATGCCGATCCCGCCGGCAGGGCGGGC
>JAKZVH010000059.1:0-5964 GCA_047516145.1 Gammaproteobacteria bacterium | reverse complement strand
TCTTCATTTGCCAACCGCAACCGAACGAAGAACGGGCGTGCGCGCGGCGCATCGCCGAGAACCTCGCACGCCGTGCCTTCCGCCGGCCGGTCACCGCGGACGACGTCGATTCCCTGATGCCGTATTTTGAAACCGGCATGGCAGGCCCGGGCGCGTTCGATTCGGGCATTGAACAGATGGTAGCCGCGGTACTGGTCAGCCCGGACTTCCTGTATCGCGCGATCCGAACGCCGGAAGATGCCGTCGACCGGGATGCGTTCCCCCTGGACGATCTGGAATTGGCATCGCGTCTTTCGTTCTTCCTATGGAGTCAGGGACCCGACGACGCTTTGCTCGAGATCGCAAACGCCGGTGAACTGAGCCGCCCCGAGGTCCTCCAGGCGCAGGCCGCGCGGATGCTGGCGGACTCTCGAGCCTCAAGCCTTGTGCGCAATTTCGCTCTCAAATGGCTGAACCTGGACAACCTGCGCGAAGTGGAACCCGACCCGGAGTTGTTTCCGGCATTCAACGAACAGTTGCGCCAGGACTTCGCCGTTGAGATCGAATCCTTCGTCACGAGCGTGCTGCTCGAAAATCGAAGCGTAACCGAACTCCTGACCGCCGATCATACGTTTCTGAACGAACGGCTGGCGCGGCACTACGGCATCACGTCGGTATTGGGTCCTCAGTTCCGGCGCGTGGAGCTTGAAGATACCGAGCGCTGGGGTTTGCTCGGCAAGGGCGCGGCTCTGATGCGGACCTCCTACGGCGATCGAACCTCGCCGGTGTTGCGCGGCGCCTGGGTATTGGACAAGCTGATGGGGACGCCGCCGACACCCCCGCCGCCCGATGTCGAAACCGACTTAACCACGCCCGAAGGCGAGGAACCGACGACCTTGCGCGAAAGGCTCGAACGGCATCGCGCCAACCCAGGCTGCAACCAGTGCCACGGGGTGATCGATCCGATCGGACTGGCGCTTGAGAACTTCGACGCCATCGGCCGATGGCGCGACGTCGACCGGGTGGCCAACGCTCCGATCAACGCCAGCACGGTCCTGCCTGGCGGCCAGCCGGTGAACGGTCCGGCCCAGTTGCGGCGGGAACTGCTTGAAGGTTCCGACCTGTTTGCGCGGGCACTGACCGAAAAGCTGATGATGTATGCCGTGGGACGGGAGCTTGAATATTTCGATATGCCGCAGGTGCGGGCCGTCGTCCGACAGGCGGCGGAAGACGATTACCGGCTGTCTGCCATTGTTTCGGGCATCGTGACGAGCGAAGCGTTCCGTATGCAGGCAAGGCCGGACGGCATCGAACCGGGCGGCGATAATGTCGCGCTCAATCAATGAATGAACGGCCGTTGCCTGGCGGCAGCGGTTCGGTGAACGACCATCGCATGGAGTGGATTTCATGTTTCTGACAAAAAAACACTTGTCCCGCCGAACCCTGCTCAAGGGCGCCGGTGTCAGTCTGGCCCTGCCGCTACTGGATGCCATGATCCCGGCTGCCACGGCATTGTCGCAAACCGCGGCCGCGCCGAAGATGCGAATGGGCTTCTTCTATATTCCCCACGGGGCGATCATGGGAAACACGGCCCACGGTCCGGAAATGGACCGGTGGACTCCGAGCGGTGCGGGCGCCGACTTCACGCTCAGCCCCATCATGACGGCACTGGAACCCTACAAGAATTATGTGACCTCCTTCGGCAATCTGGAAAACAAGGCCATGGTGGGCGGGGTGCATAGCCTGGCGCCCGCGACCTGGCTGAGCGGCATGCGGCCGGATGACAACGCGGCGGGGGCCAGCATGGCCGCCACGCTGGACCAGGTGGTCGCCAGCCAGATCAGCCAGGACACTACGCTGCCTTCCCTGGAACTGGCTTCCGAAACCACGAGCCAGGTTGCCGCCTGCGGTGGTTCCGGGTGCTACTACAGTTCTACGCTTTCTTTCCGCGACGCCAACTCGCCGCTGCCGATGGAATTCAATCCGCGCAAGGTCTTTATCCAACTGTTCGGCGAAGGCGACACACCCGAGGAGCGGGAAGCCATTGCCACGCAAACCATCAGCCTTCTGGACCGCATCAACGACCGCACGCGGGCATTGCAGCGCGATCTGGACCCGAGCGACCGTATGATTCTGGAAAGCTATCTGGAGACGGTTCGGGAAATCGAACGGCGCATCGAGTTGGCTTCACAACGCGACCTGTCGGGCATCGATCTGCCGGAGGCACCGATCGGCGAACTGGACGCGTTCGACGAGCAGGTCCGGCTGCTTTTCGACTTAATCACCTTGGCCTATCAGGCCGATCTGACGCGCGTGGCTTCGTACTTCATGGTCTCCGAAGGCACCAACCGCACGTACAACCACATCGGCGTTTCCGATTCGTTCCACCCGGTGTCGCATCATGCCAACGATCTGGGACGAATCGAGAAACTGGTTAAGATCCAGACCTGGCACATGGAACGCTTTGCCGATTTTATCGGCAAGATGGCCGCGATTCCCGACGGCGAGCGGACGCTGCTGGACAACTCGCTCTTCATGTACGGCTCGAACATGTCCAACAGCGACCGGCACAACGGACACCCGCTGCCCAACATCCTTGTCGGCGGCGGCGCCGGCACGATGACCGGCGGGCGGCATATCGAACTGCCTGAACCGACTCCGCTTGCCAATCTGCATTTGACCATCTTGGGAAAGACCGGTGTGGAACGAGACAGTTTTGGCGACAGCACGGGCGTTATTTCGGACATCTGACGGGGAAGTGATTCCGGTGACCGATCGAAGACAGCTTCTGAAAGGCGCCTTGGGGGGACTGGCGGGGCTGGCCCTGCCGGGCCTTGCCAATGCCTTTCCGCACACGGCTATTTCAGCCACCACGACGACAACCACAACCCGCCGCCAGTCGGGCATCGCGGCTCTGAACGATACCCTTTCGGTCTGGACCGATGTGGGGACCAACGTGCTCGCGCTGTCCACATCCGACGGTCTGGTCCTGGTCGACAGCGGCGCCCCGGAGTCCGGCGACCGATTCATGGCACATCTCGGCGAACTCCCCGGTTCCGGACGCGTTCAGACGGTCTTCAACACGCATTGGCACCTTGAACAGACCGGATCGAACGCAGCGTTGGGGCAGGCGGGGGCACGGATCCTCGCACACGAAAACACCCGTCTGTGGATGGCCACTCCCTACTGGATCCCGGCCGAGGACCGTTACCAGGAAGCACGCCCGAACGCGGCTCATCCCACCGAGACCTTCTACGACAACGGATCCATGAACGCGGGTGGCGAACGGATCGACTACGGCTACCTCATTGCAGCCCACACCAGCGGAGACATCTATGTCTTCTTCAGGGATTCCAACGTGCTCGCTGTTGGAGACGTGGTCGCTCCGGCACGGGACCCCGAACTGGATTATTTCACCGGCGCGTGGATCGGCGGTCGCGTCGATGCAATGGATCGACTGCTTGAGATGAGCGATGCCGAGACGCGGATCGTCCCCGGCTATGGCCCGGCGATCGGCCGGCAGGAGCTGCAGGCGGAACGGGACATGATGGCCACCATCTACGATCGAACCGTCGACCTGGCCCGGCAGGGGGACAGCGCCCAGAACATGCTGGAAGCTGGAGTGATGGACGGCCTGGGTCGAACGTGGAACGATCCCTACAAATTTCTCAATGACGTCTACAAGGGATTGTGGGCTCACCATAACAAGTTGGCGCCAAATGTCGTTTAAGAATTCCTTCGTTGCGGCCACTTTCGTTTTGTCGGCCCTTGCCCTCACCCTTACCGGCCATGCACAGTCCGATGCTTCGCTCGCCGACCGCATTCAGTCGGGAGATCGCAACGCGGCACTCGAAATGATTGCCCGGGGCGCCGACGTGGACCAGGCGCAACCCGACGGCACGACACCGCTGCATTGGGCGGTGTATCGGGTCGATCGGGAACTGGTCGAGGAACTGCTGGAGCGAGGCGCCGCGGCCGATGTTGTCAACAGATTCCGGGCGAGTCCACTGGCCGAGGCCGTCAAGATCGCCGATGCCGTTCTTGTCTCATTGCTCCTCGATGCCGGCGCCGACGCGAACACGGCCAATGAAGATGGACAGACGGCCCTGATGCTGGCGGCGCGTACCGGCGTGGTCGAGGTTGGCCAACTTTTGGTCAGGCATGGCGCCGATGTCAATGCTCGCGAACGATTCCGCAACCAGACCGCCCTAATGTGGGCAGCAGCCCAAAACCACGCGGAGATGGCGGAATTCCTCGTTTCCGAAGGCGCCGACGTTACCGTGCGCGCCGCCGCCAACGACTGGCCGAATCAGATGACGTCCGAGCCCCGCGTCCAGTATCGTCCGACCGGCGGTCTGACGCCATTGTTGTATGCGGCCCGCGCCGGTTGCCACGGCTGCATTGCGGCCATGATCGAAGCCGGCGCCGACATCGATTTGCCGAATCCGGATGGGATGACGCCCTTGATGATGGCCATCGACAACTCCCATTTCGAAGTTGCTCAATACCTGCTGGAACAAGGCGCCAACCCGCATACCTGGGACTGGTGGGGGCGTACGCCGCTGTATGTGGCCGTGAACATGCGCGGGGGACCGGATAGCAATCCAGGACCACGGCCGGCCGCCTCGCTGGAACTGGTGCACGCGCTGCTGGATGCGGGCGTGAACCCGAATCATCAACTGAACATGATTCAACCCGCTCGGAGCGGCAACAGCGGCCGGTTCAAGGACGATCTGTTGAACACCGGCGCCACGCCGCTACTGCGGGCGGCTCAAATCTTTGACAACGAAGTGGTTCGGGCGTTGCTCGACCACGGTGCCCTCGTCGACCTCCCCAATGCGATGGGTGCGACGCCGCTCATGGCCGCGGCCGGTATCGGTACACGAACGCGTTTCAGCGTCCTGGGCCCCGGACCTCCCGCGGACGTCGTAGAAAGGTCGATGGAGACCATGGACATCCTGCTCGAAGCCGGAGCGGATTTGAACGCCCGAATCACGGATACGTCCAGCCTTACGGCACGCATCGCCCGCAGCAGTTCGATGACCGGCCGGCAGGGGCAGACCGCGCTCTTTTTTGCCGCACAGGTGGGCCGTGTCGCCGTGGTCCGGTATCTGCTCGACCACGGGGCCGAGGTGGATGTCGTCGACGGCTCGGGAAGAACGCTCCTGGATGCCGCCCGCGGCAATGGCGGCGGAAGACAGGAGGAAGGTTCCTCGGATGTTCTGGACTTGATCCGAAGCGTGATGCCCGAAGGCTCCGACACGGCTCCGAACCTGCCCATCGATTGATCTCGGCCAATGCCGGCCAAACCGCCTCCGTGCGGCGGGAGAAGAAGGACCTGGCTTCGTCCGAATCCATCTGGATTCAGTCATGCTCCCCGTTTGGGCCCGCGATGAACTCGTCGATACTCATGGCCACACATACCGAACCCGTCTCATGGGAACTTCCTGCGACTGTCCGCAAATACCCTCATAAGACAATCGAACAGGGCACCTCCATCGTTGGCACCGGCCGGGCCCCGGTCCCAGACCAATGCATACAGCATTCCGTCGTTGCCGAACGCTACGCGGTGTGAATGATCACCTAACCCGCATTTCTCACGAGTTGTCTGCTGCAGTGCCGGATCCATCCGCCAGTGCCGCGTTCTACGGCGCGTTCCTCGCGCCGGGCGCGTAGCGGCGCGTTCCTCGCGCCGGATCAAGCGCGGTCGGGCTCCTCGACGTACCGTCTAAAGCGCACGTCCGTGCGGCAGTAAGAAGTACGCCTCCGGTACCCTCCGGGCGCGCGCCACGGGCGCAAGGATATACGCCGTGGCCGGCGCGAGGAACCCGCCGTAGCTCTGACTGTTGCCGATCACGAGAAACCGCGGTTTTTTGAACACGCGCCGATCAATCATGAACGTCTCGCGGGAGCCCTGGGACGGCCCAGTCGCCGTTGAGGAGGACGAAAGTCGGCGAAGGGGTCAATCCAGGCGCTGTGACGCAG
>JAKZVH010000058.1:0-8348 GCA_047516145.1 Gammaproteobacteria bacterium | reverse complement strand
GTCAAGGCCAAACGACTCTACACTTGCGCATCCTGCGGAACCCAGCACCTCAAATGGCAGGGACAGTGCCCGGATTGCGGCGAGTGGAACACCCTGTCCGAGACCCGGCCTACCGGTCCACGGCGAATCGTTCCCGGTGCGGTTTCGTCGGCCGGCGGCGGGCTGACCCGGCTCGATAGCCTTGAAGTCGGCCGGGTTCAGCGCCGCAGCAGCGGGTTCAAGGAGCTTGATCGCGTGCTCGGGGGCGGCCTGGTAGCGGGCGCGGTCGTGCTGATCGGCGGCGACCCGGGAATCGGCAAGTCCACGCTGTTGTTGAGCGCCATCGCGAACCTGAGTTCCGGCGGGGGCGGTTGCTACGTGACCGGGGAAGAGTCATTGGACCAGATTGGCCTTCGTGCCGATCGCCTGGGCGTGGGCAAGGCGCCAGTGCAGCTCCTGTCGGAGACCTGCGTCGAGGGAATCATCGGCACCCTGTCTTCTGAGCCGCCGGATGTCCTGGTCATCGATTCGATCCAGACGCTGTTCAGCGACCATCTGGAATCCGCTCCGGGCTCTGTAGCTCAACTCCGGGAATGCACCGCGCAACTGGTTCGATTTGCCAAGCAGCAGGCGGTCGCCACCATCCTGGTGGGTCATGTCACCAAGGAAGGTACGCTGGCCGGACCCCGGGTGCTCGAGCACATGGTCGACACCGTTCTTTACTTTGAAAGCGATCTCGGCAGTCGTTTCCGGATTATCCGTACGGCGAAGAATCGTTTCGGCGCCGCCAATGAACTGGGGTTCTTCGTCATGAGCGAACAGGGGTTCAAGGAAGTGAAGAACCCGTCGGCAATTTTTCTCGCGCGGCGGTCGCAGCCGGTACCCGGCAGCGTGACACTGGTGACGCGCGAAAGTTCGCGACCGCTGTTGGTTGAAGTGCAGGCGCTGGTGGACGCCAATGCCGGCCACCAGCCTCGCCGCCTGGCCCAGGGATTGGAGAGCCAGCGTCTGGCGTTGTTGCTGGCAGTGCTGCACCGTCACGCTGGAGTGTCCCTTGCCACGAGTGACGTATTCGTCAACGTGGTTGGTGGGCTGCGCGTTGCGGAGACGGCTGCCGATCTCGCTACCTGTCTTGCCGTGATTTCCAGCTGTCGTGAACAAGCACTTCCGGGGGATTTGGTTGCCTTCGGGGAGATTGGACTCACCGGTGAAATCAGGCCCGTGCCGTTTGGCGAAGAACGCCTGGCGGAAGCAGCCAAGCACGGGTTCAAACGCGCGGTCATCCCGGCGGCGAACCGGCCGCGTATTTCGGCTCCCCTGGAAGTGATCGCGGTCGAGCGCCTCGGCCAGGCGCTCGGAGTTCTGGGCGCTACGTAAATGTACCGGGGCATTGCCGCGAGAGGGTTGACGGCTGCGGTAGCAGGTTGGCGAAAGAGCCGGATTGGGCGCGAGAGGTTTGCTTGCCGGGTCCGCGCGGGTAGAATGCGCACTTCGCGAGGATTGGCAAAGATCCTTGCATTGTCGGAAAGTCAATCGTCAGGGATCAGGCTCAATATGGTCAGTATTCGTATGTCGCGGGGTGGTGCGAAAAAGCGCCCCTTCTATCACATCGTCGTCACGGACAGTCGAAACCGGCGGGACGGCCGGTACATCGAACGCCTGGGATATTTCAACCCCGTCGCGACGGGTGGGGAGACCGAGTTGAAAATCGATCTGGCGCGCGCCGACCACTGGATTTCGCAAGGTGCCGCTCCGTCGGACCGGGTTGCGAGCCTGATGAAGAAATACCGGCGCAGCGAGGCATCCTGAGCGCCGCAATCCCGGGTCCGCCATGAGCGGAGAACCTACCAGGCAAGTCGTATTGGGCCGCGTTAGCGGTCTGCTTGGCGTCAAGGGTTGGATCAAGGTCTTTTCCTACACTCATCCCAGGGAAAATATCGTGGGATTCAGCCGCTGGATGTTGCGCAGCGACGACGTCCGGGACGACGTGGAAGTGGAGGCCGGCGAGCTCCGCGGTCGTACGGTCGTGGCGAAGCTCCAGGGTTTCGACGATCAGGACCGGGCGCGGGCGCTGATCGGTGCCGAGATCGCGGTACCGCGGGGCGATCTGCCGCCATGCGATCCGGGCGAGTATTATTGGGCGGATCTTGAGGGTTTGCGCGTGTGCACCCTGGCGGGCGAGGAGTTGGGGCGGATTGATGGTTTGTTCTCAACCGGGATGCACGACATCATGGTGGTGGAGGGAGAGCGGCAGCGTCTGATCCCGTTCGTACTCAAGCGCATTGTCCGGACGGTGGATTTGGAGGGCGGCCTCGTCATTGTCGATTGGGACCCGGGATACTAGGGCCTGTTAACGCTATCTCGGATAGCGTTAACAGGCCTTGGCAGGCGGGCGCTACGCTGGGCGCAACCGCCGGATATTAAATCAGCAACAGCGCGAGCATGTTCCGATTTGTCGTCATTTCGTTACTCCCGGAATTGGTGGCGCCCGTGCGCCGCTCGGGCGTGGTGGGGCGCGCCTGCGAGCGGGGGTTGTTGTCGGTGGAGCTGATTTGCCCGCGGAAGTTCACGTCCGACCGGCACCGAACCGTGGACGATCGACCCTATGGCGGCGGGCCCGGGATGGTGTTGAAGTACGAGCCAATGCGAGATGCGATTCGCTCGGCGCGCGGTGAACTGCCCGAGGGCAGCGCCGAGTTCGTGCTGAGCGCGAGGGGTCGATGTTTCAATCAGGACATGGCCCGGCAATTGGCGGACGGTCAGGGGCTTCTACTGGTGGCCGGGCGGTATGAGGGAATCGATGAGCGTATCGTCGAGGGCGAGGTGCCGCAGGAGCTTTCGTTGGGTGACTTCGTGCTCAGCGGCGGAGAACTCGCCGCCGCGGCCGTGATCGACGCCGTGGCGCGGTTGCTTCCGGGCGTACTCGGGCACGAGGAGTCCTCCCTGCACGACTCGTATATGGGCGGGTTGCTAGGTCCGCCACAATATACGCGGCCTGAGAATGCCGATGGTATGCTCGTACCTGAAGTGCTGCTGAACGGTCACCACGAAGTCATCAGGCGCTGGCGGTTGAAGCAAGCGCTCGGGATCACCTGGTTGCGGCGCCCCGACCTGCTCGAATCGCGGGAAATGAATGCCGAGGAGCATGAGTTGCTGCGCGAATACATACGAGAGCGTGAATCGGGTGGACAATGAAGTTGGACAATATGGCAGGGGCGAGTCAGGTAGGGTACCCTGCGCACCGGAATAGTCTGGGTGGTACCCGAGAGGAATGGAACCATGTCGAGAGTAATCCAGGAGATTGAGCAGGAACAGCTGAGACACGATATTCCGGAATTCGGTGCCGGCGATACGGTCGTCGTGCAGGTGAGGGTCAAGGAGGGTAGTCGGGAGCGGCTGCAGGCCTATGAGGGCATTGTCATCGCGAAGCGAAACCGCGGGCTTAATTCCTCTTTTACCGTTCGCAAGGTATCCCATGGAGAGGGTGTTGAACGCGTTTTCCAGACACACAGTCCCCAGATCGCCAGTATCAAGCGAAAGCGGCGGGGCGATGTACGCCGAGCAAAGCTCTACTATTTGCGCAAGCGAAGCGGCAAGTCCGCCCGGATCAAGGAGAAGATCTGACCGTTTCCGGTTCGGTCCGGCAGACGACACGCCGGAGCATCGTCGAAATCGATCGTTTCACGAGGACGGCAATTGATGGTCGCCGGCCAACGGATAATTCGGCGTGCATTCTCTCGGCCTGACGCCCGCCTCGCAGCGATAGCTGCCTTGCTCCTGAATCTGTTGGGAGGCTGTGTTTCCTACGTGGGTGGGCTCGCTGCGGATACGCTGTCAGCCGGGATCCTCAATCAGGATGATCCTGCCGTGGTGGAGTCGGGGCTACCCGCTTATTTGCTGCTCATTGATGGCTTGATCAGCGAGAATCCGCAGCAAGCCGGCGTGATGTCGGCCGGCGCCGAACTGTTCGCGCTGTATGGCTCGCGTTTCGTAACCGATCCAGAACGCTCTGCCGCCATGACGGCCAAGGCGAGGCGGTACGGGGAGCAGTCGATCTGCCTGGTCCACGCGCCGGCGTGCGATTGGGATGGTATGGGATACGATGAATTTGTCGCTGAATTGGAAATGATCGGCAGGCGGCAGGTGCAGTACCTGTATGCATACGCCGCGAGCTGGCTCAGTCATCTGGATGCCACCAGTTCGGACTGGAGTGCTATCGGCGAGTTGCCCTGGGTGCAGGCGGCCATGGAGCGGGTTCTGGCGTTGGATGAGACACACGACAACGGTGGAATTCACGTCTACCTGGGCATCCTCTACTCCTTGCGCCCGCCGGCGTTGGGTGGCAGGCTCGATCTCGCACAGGAACACTTCAACCGGTCGATCGCGCTTTCCGAGGGACGGGACCTGTCGGCAAAGGTGGAGTATGCGCGTCGGTATGCCCGCATGTTGTTCGATCGGGAACTTCATGACCGATTGCTTGCCGAAGTACTGGAGTCACCGGTTGAGGAACCGGGAAGAACGTTGTTCAATGTCCTGGCCCAGCAGGATGCGGTTGGATTGCTTGCAACCTCGGGGGACTATTTCTGATGTGTGAAATTGAAGCCGGGCCCCTAGCAGCCCGTGGCGCCGTTTCCAGAGCGCGTGCACGCCGCTTGATTCGGTGCGTCGCCGTTCTTGCCATGTCCGCTGTTTCCAGCGCGGCCCTGGCAATTGAATTAAAGCTGGCGTCGGTCGCACCCGAGGGTTCGGCGTGGGTGCAGGAAATGCGCGCCGGCGCGGCCCTGATCGACGAGCGGACCGAGGGTCGCGTGCAGTTCAAGTTCTATCCCGGCGGAATTATGGGCAATGAGGCCCAGGTGCTCCGCAAGATGCGCGTCGGGCAACTTCACGGTGGTGTATTTGCCATCGTCGGGCTCGCGGATCGGTATCCGTCCATCACCTTGTACAGTGTTCCATTGATGATCAGATCGCTGGACGAGGTCGATCATGTCCGCGCGAGGATGGACCCGAAGCTGCAAGCGGGACTCGAACAGGCTGGTCTTGTTTCCTTCGGGTTCATTGAAGGCGGCTTCGCGCACATGATGGGCAACGAGCCCATTCGGGGGGTCGCAGACATGCGCCGACGCAAGGTCTGGATTCCCGAAGGCGATCAGGTCAGCTTCATGGCGATGGAAGCACTGGGGCTATCCCCGGTTGCGCTACCGATAACAGACGTACTCACGGGGATGCAGACCGGGTTGCTGGATATCGTCGCGGCTTCGCCCGTGGTGGCGTTGGTGCTGCAATGGCATACCAGGATCAAGTACGTGACCGATCTACCCGCGGTGTATTCCATGGGGATCTTCGCGCTCGATGGTCGGGTGTTTGAACGGCTCTCCGCGGGGGATCGGCAGGCCGTTCGCGAGGTCATGACGGACGTTGTGCTGCGCCTGAACCAGCAGGCGCGTGAGGACAACGCGCGTGCCCGCGAGGTCATGGAGAACCTGGGAATCGAGTTCGTCCCGGTGAATCCGGTGGACGTTGCGGAATTGCGCGACACGATTGCCGGAACCTATCCTGAATTGATACGGCGCAACGTGATTGATTCGCGGTTATTCGATGAACTGCTGGAGACCCTGGCGGCGTATCGGCGATCTGCCCCCCCCGCCTCCGGACCCTGACCGACCCATGGCACTGGAACGGCGTTCAGCCGAATCCGGCCGGCGTCGTCAATCGCGCGGTCGGCTCATCGCGTCGACCTGCCTACGCCCTGGCATGCTGCCGAGCGACGTGTGAACGCCCGCCAGACTCAATGGTTGCATCGGGCGGACCGCTGGGGCCGGTGGGTCGAGGATGCCGTGCTGTTTCTCCTGTTGAGCGGATTGATTCTGCTGGCCACGAGCCAGATCGTGCTTCGCAACATTTTTTCCATGGGAATACCGTGGGCGGATCCAGTCGTTCGCATCCTGGTCTTGTGGTTGGGACTGGCGGGCGGAATCGCAGCCGGACGTGACCGGAAACAAATCGCCATCGACATCCTGACTCGTGTGCTCCCCGATCCTGTCCGCCGTGTCGCCGATTCCATTGCCTGCCTGTTTACCGCAGCCGTAGCCGGGTTGCTCGCCTGGCATTCCCTGCGATTTGTGTGGAATTCGTACGCCTTTGGCGATACTTTGTTCGGCGGCTGGCCAGCCTGGAGTTTCCAGGTGATCTTGCCGATCGGATTCGGCGTGCTGGGCTACCGCTACTTCCTCCGCGCGATCATGCCGGGGTCGGAAAAATGATCCTGACCGGGTTGCTGCTGCTCGCGCTGGTGTTGCTCGGGGCGCCGTTGTTCGCCGTGATCGCCGCTGGCGCGATGCTCGGGTTCTATCGGTCCGGCATTGATCTTTCGGTGGTAGCAATCGAGTTTTTCGGCGTTTCCGAGATGCCCATCCTGGTTGCAATACCGCTGTTTACCTTCGCCGGCTTCATTCTCAGCGAAAGCGATAGCGCGCGGCGCCTGGTACGCCTCTCCAACGCGCTCCTGGGGTGGCTCCCCGGGGGGCTTGCGATCATCTCCCTCGCTGCCTGCGCGCTTTTTACCGCGTTCACCGGCGCCTCCGGTGTTACCATCGTCGCGCTGGGCGCGCTGCTCTATCCGGCTCTGTCCCAGGCGGGATACGATGACCGGTTTAATCTCGGGCTCATCACCACGTCCGGCAGCCTGGGATTGTTGTTTGCGCCGTCGCTGCCGTTAATCCTTTACGGAATCGTCGCTGGAGTCTCCATCGACCAGCTCTTTCTCGCCGGGATATTGCCCGGCCTCTTGATGCTCGCGATACTGTCCGGCTACAGCTTCTGGGTAAACCGGCATGCGCGCCAGGCGCTGACAAAGGCGTCCGGGCGGGAAATTGCCGCGGCGCTGCGGGAGTCCATCTGGGAGCTGCCACTTCCAGTCGTCGTTCTCGGCGGAATCTACAGCGGCTATTTTGCGGTATCGGAGGCCGCGGCGGTTACCGCCGTGTACGTCATATTCGTGGAAATCGTCGTGCTTCGGGAAATTCCCTGGCGCGCACTGCCCGGGATCATGCGCGAATCCATGGTGCTGGTGGGTGCGATCCTGATGATTCTCGGCGTTTCCCTGGCGTCGACGAACTACATGATCGATGCGGGCGTACCCCAACGGCTGTTCCAGTTCGTGGACGCATACGTTTCGGGGCAGGCCACATTCCTGCTGGCCATGTTGATTTTCCTGTTGATCCTCGGAGCCATCCTCGACATCTTTTCGGCAATCGTTCTGGTGGTGCCGCTGATACTGCCCGTTGCCTCGCTCTACGGGATTCATCCCGTACATTTGGGCATCGTCTTTCTCGCGGCCATGGAACTGGGATACCTGACTCCTCCGGTGGGCCTGAACCTGTTCATTGCAAGTTTTCGGTTCGAACGGGGAATCGCCGAGGTATTTCGCGCAACCCTCCCATTTTTCTTGTTGTTGCTGATTTCGGTGGTGGTTATCGCGTATTGGCCGGGACTATCGCTGTTCCTCTTGAACTGATCGGTATCGAGGGATCAAACTTCCTTCGCGGGTTTCCCGAATTGAGTGAGTGACGAATGAACATACCCAAATTGCTGAAGTCGTTGTTGGTTGGCCTGTGGCGTGCGGTGGACGGTGTCCGGAAGATATTGCACATGGTTTTTCTGTTCGCCTTCGTGGCTATTCTGCTGGCCTGGGTTTCGCGCGATCAACCGCGGCTCCCGGCACGGGCCGCCTTGTCCATTGCGCCAGAAGGCGTGTTGGTCGAGCAGCTCGCGGGTGGGCCGCTGGAGCGCGGCCTTGCCGCTGCACAGGGGCTCGATCTCGGGGAAACGCTGCTCAAGGACCTCATCGACGCCATCCGTGGGGCTGCCGAAGATGACCGCATCGAAGCCTTGGTGCTGGATATGGGTGGATTGACCGGGAGCGGGCTGAGCAAGCTCCAGGAGCTGGCCGATGAGATCGTTCGCTTCAAGGAGAGCGAAAAGCCGGTCATCGCTGTCGGCGACTCGTTTTCCCGCGATCAGTACTACATTGCCGCCCATGCAGACGAGATCTACATGAACCCGATGGGCGTCATCTACATAGACGGCTATGGACGGTTTCTTCCCTACTACAAGTCCGCCATCGACATGCTTCAAATCGACTATCACGTCTGGACCGTGGGCGAGTACAAGTCGTTCGTGGAGCCGATCGCCCGCGACGACATGTCGCCGGAGGATCGTGAAGCGTCGGAGGTCTTTCTCGGTGCGCTCTGGGATGCCTACCAGGCGGATGTGACCGCGGCCCGGGAACTTCCCGCCGATGCGTTGCAACGGTACGCGGACGAGATCACCGGGTTGCTGACGGCAGCCGGCGGCGATACCGCAAGAAT
>JAKZVH010000057.1:0-27517 GCA_047516145.1 Gammaproteobacteria bacterium | reverse complement strand
TGCCGCGGTGGAGAAGCCGAGCAGGGCCAGCAGGCGACCGTGGCGGTCATGGACGGTGTAGCGCATCTGCGCGCCGACCAGGGTCTTGTAGCCGAGGTAGTGGTAGCGGGCGATGAACGCGTTCCACTGCTTGCTCTGGGGGGTATTGTCACATTAAGTGCGGTTTAGAGACACTGGACGAATGAATCTCAGAAAATCCTTGTATCACCGCCATCGGTTTCCCCAGGACATCATCCGCCACGCAGTATGGCTGTACTATCGTTTCTGCCTCAGCTATCGGGATGTTGAGGATCTACTGGCCGAACGTGGAATCAAGGTGTCGTACGAAACGGTGCGGCGCTGGTGCATTCGATTCGGCCCGGTCTATGCGAATAGGCGACGTAAACGATCGGGTCCAGGCGGCGATCAGTGGTTTGTCGATGAAGTCTATATTCGGATCGACGGACAGCAACATTATTTGTTTCGGGCCGTTGATCAGGATGGGCAGGTCCTGGATGTCCTGGTCCAGAAACGGCGGAACAAGGAAGCCGCGACCCGCTTCTTTCGTAGGCTTCTCAAGCAACAATGCCAAGCGCCCCGGCGGCTCGTCACCGATAAACTCAGAAGCTACGCTCCCGCGCATCGCCAGTTGATGCCGAACACGATCCATGACACGAGTCAGTACGCGAACAATCGAGCCGAGCTTTCACATGAGCCGACGCGACAGCGCGAACGTACGATGCGCCGCTTCAAGTCGATGGGCCAGGCGCAACGATTCCTGGCGGTTCACGGCACGATGAAAAACCTGTTTGCAATCCCGCGACATCTAATGCGCGCAAAACACTATCGGCTATTCCGAACCGAAGCATCTGACATGTACCAGCAGGTGACGTGCGCCTGAAGGAAATGCATTGACTAATACGTTTCATCCTGCGCAGTTAACGTGACAATACCGTCCGCAGCGTTTCGCCTGCCAATTCGGAGACGCGGGTTGTCGTGGAGAAGAAGATGGCCAATACGAACCATGACCACTTGGGGAAGCTCATTACGTATGCAGCAGGGCTGGAAGCCACGCATGCAGTACTTGTCGCTGAAATCTTTCGCCCTGAGCATCGTTCTGCGCTTCAATGGCTGAACGCAAACAGAGAGGACTTTGTGATGCGTGACTTTGAACTGATCCACGGCCGATGCGAGTGCGGAGCCGTTAGGTATGAGGTAAGCGCCCCGGCGAATGAGCTTTATCATTGTCATTGCTCGAGATGCCGTCGTTTGCACGGAGCGCTCTTCGCCACTTATGCCTGCATTGCCAAGACTGATCTTGATATCAAGCAGGGGAGTGACGACCTGAAGACCTACTTCAGCCCTTTGGCGAGCTGGCGTTTCTGTGGGAACTGCGGCTGCCATCTGTTCGCCGAACACCAGCAAAATCTGGAGGTGATGTGGTTTATGGCGGCGACGCTTGACGATGATTCACACCCAGGACATCCACCGACGAGCGAAAAGCATATCTTTGTCGGCTCAAAAGCTCCCATCGAAACGATCGACGGCGATCTGCCGCAATACGACGCCTACGCTCCGCCCGAGGACAGTGTTACGTCGAGAAAAACACTGAGCAAAGGCGACAGGTAGAGGCACCTGCTCGTCGATGCCGGTCCGTGCAAACGCCCTGACAGCACAGTGTTCGACCACCTCGCACGCGATTCGAGCCGGACTGCCGCTTCAACTCGTCGATTATCGGTAGCGAAACCGGCGAAGTCTCTCCGACGACATGGTCACTACGACCGCGGTAGCAGCTTGTTGCGCACCGAGACATTCGCTCTCCGATCACGGCGGTGTACCGGGCCCTCGCCGAGGGGGATTCAAGCGCGCTGTTCGGCCGCGTCTGGACGCCGGACCCCGGCCAGAACGGCTACCGGCTGTGGCGAACGGCCGGGGAACGCGACTGGCGGGATCTCCTGGGCCTCATGGCCGCGTACCGGGCCCTGCACCGGGGCGCGATGGCCGAGAACATGGACCTGTGGAAGGCGGCATGAGCGGATCGAAGGAAGCCGAACTGGTCACCGCGGTGCTGCTCTACGCCTCGCGCTGCCTGGCCGAGGGCGCCGTCGTGCCCAGGCCCCGGTCTTCCATCGCGGCCTCGATCTCGGCGCGCCGTGTGGAGAACGCCTCGATCGTCTCGCGGGACACCCCCGCGATCTCGAAGCGCCCGTCGGCGTGCGTCTTCTCGATCCCGTAGCCGAGATCTTTTAATTCCCCGGCCAATTCGCTGCGGTACAGCGCCCCCAGCAGCATCTTGGAGCGGTAAAGCCGCTCGTTCGCCATGGTTCTCCATTGGCCGTCGGCGCCGAGCAGCATGTTGGCGATCACCGAATGGGTGTGCAGCAGCGGGTCGAGGTTCGTGGAGGTGTCGTGTGGGTATGTTATATTGTAAATATTATTGCGTTATTTCAATAACATAAGGTATATACAGAAAATCCGTAATCATTCTGAAAGCGGATTCGTTCCAATCCCAGCGTAGTCCTTCGTAAGCTTGTCGTCGTCTG
Source organism: Gammaproteobacteria bacterium (assembly GCA_047516145.1). GTDB lineage: Bacteria > Pseudomonadota > Gammaproteobacteria > Steroidobacterales > Rariloculaceae > UBA6522. The sequence goes on along the minus strand of JAKZVH010000057.1, from coordinate 24,995 downwards.
CCGGCACCAAGCCCACGGTCAGCCGCGTGCCGGTGGCTTCGGCGTAACGGCGAAGGGTCGCGAACGACGGCGACACCCGCCCGCCCTCCAGCCGCGCCACCGCGGACTGGGTCGTGCCCAGACGCTTAGCAAGTTCCGCCTGCGTCAGCTTCGCCGCCGCGCGGGCGCGCACCAGCGCCTCGATGAGCGCATACTCCCCGTCCACGCGCGCGTATGCCTCCCGGAACTCCGGGTCCTCCATGAAGCGCGCCTTCAAGTCCTTCAGCTTCGTCATGTCATCACTTGACTCATCCGTTCCCGGGCGGTCGCGAGCGCCCGGCGTGGCGTCTTGCGCGACTTCTTCGCGAACACGTGCAGCACCACCACCCGCCGGCCCGCCGCCGTCACGTAGATCCCTCGCGCAGTCCCGCCTTCGGCCCTCACCCGCAGCTCCCAGAGCTTCCCCTCCAGATGCCTGACATGCGGCGCGCGCAGCGCCTCCAGTCCGACATTCTCCACCGTCTCGAGCAGCCGAAGCAGCCGGGCCTGCAACGCCACCGGCAAGGCGGCCATTTCGGCGTCGACGGCCGACACGGTTTCGACCGTCCAATCCATCTCCGGAATATAGCGTAACCGCTATATTCCCTCAACTGTCAATGGCAGCTGAAAACTGCACACTTCGGGGCGGAGTCTCGGGTGCTGACCGAACCGGCGCGGCATCATTGACGCTCATCGTCCATGACCATTGTGCCGATCCTCTGTCATGGGCCGCAGCAGGTCCTGGTGAACACGCATGCAGTAGCTGTTGCCGCGGATGTTGACGATGTGGCAGTGGTGCAGTACTTGGTCGATCAGCGCGGCGGCCATGACCTCGTCGCCGAGGACGGTGCCCCATTCCTCGAAGCCTTTGTTCGACATCATAGAACGGTCGATGCGCGTTCGTGCCGGGCGTTGATGAGCTGGAAGAACAGCACGGCATCGTCCTGACTCACCGGTAAGTAGCCGATCTCATCGAGTTATGTTGAGCTCAACATAACTCGAAACGGCTAAAATGAACGGCGTCAACCCGCATGCCTACCTCAAGGCCACGCTCGAAGCCATCGCCGCCGGCCATCCGGCTTCGGATATCGATCAGCTGCTGCCCTGGGCCTTTACGACAACCTCAAGCTGAAAGCCAGGTCGTGTCAGCGCATCGCTTACACAAATCTTGCTCTGACTGAGTATCGGATGGGCACAGGCACAACTCCAACATCCCCCGTTGACGGAACGGTTACACACGAACAGGCAAAATGTCTACACGCTGAGTAGAAATCCGTGCCCGAGTACGCTCGACTTGTAAAAAATCTGTTTCCGGTATGCTTACCGACGACCAAAGGCGAAAATGAATCAGATTCATATAAATGTGTTTTCTCTTTTTAATACAATATCTTATGAACTCCTTGAGTGTGTAGGACACTGAGTAGGACGCAAAGCGACGAGCCCTGCCTGTCAGTCTTGCGTCCGCCGACACGAGTACGCTGGAGTACGCCCGAGTTGTCAATCGGCATTGAAAAACGACCCCCAATCGGTTATCGATCTCGGCGAGGCAGGTGTACGGTGCGTAGCTCGGGTTGGCGCACGTGAGGCGCAGCATCGCATCGGGCAGGTACCGCAGGGATGTCCTCGTTACCCGGACGACCGGCACATGCTGGCCGCCGCGAGATAGAACCCCAAGTCCGATAACACGCAAGCACTTCAGGTTAAAATCTCGTTTCTGCCACTCTGAGTTCGAGCGAGTAATGCGTCGTGCTGGCATCGGATAATCCGCCTGAAGAGCTCTGCATCATTAGACTCTCCGCAATCGGCGATACCTGCCACACCGTGCCGGTCGTTCGCGCGATTCGAAAAACCTGGCCCCAAACAACGATTACCTGGATTATCGGCAAGACGGAATACGGGTTACTTGGTGGACTCGAAGGCGTTCAGTTCGTCGTCCTGGACAAGAGCAAGGGTCTGCGGGGGTACCTGGAAGTACGCCGCCGGATAGCCGGACGACGGTTCGGGCTTCTACTGCATATGCACGCGTCAATGCGCGCCAATCTGGTTAGTCTGCTCGTGCCAGCGAGGAAACGGTTGGGATTCGACCGGGCACGAGCCAGGGACTTTCAATGGCTTTTCTGTAACGAGCGTATATCGGCCGCGGAACGACAGCATGTGATGGACGGATTATTTCAGTTTGCCGCCGCTGTCGGCATTGAGCGCGGTGAACTGTGCTGGGATATTCCCCTGTCCGATGAGGATCGTGAGTTTGCTGCGAGCCATATGGACGGCTCTCGCCCCGTGTTGCTGATAAGCCCGTGTACGGGGCAGCGCGTTCGCAACTACCGGAACTGGGGCATGGAGCGTTATGCGGCCGTCGCGGATCATGCAGTCCGCCACTTCGGCGCGAAAGTGCTCCTCACGGGCGGAACGACATCGCTGGAACGCGACTATGGCCACGGCATTATGGACGTCGCAAAGTACGAGATCGTGAACCTGATCGGTCAGACGACGCTGAAGCAGCTACTGGCACTGGTGGAGCGGGCGACAATCCTGGTGTGTCCGGACTCCGGTCCCGCGCATATGGCCACGGCAGTCGGCGCTTCCGTGGTCGGGCTTTACGCGACCTCCAACCGTTTTCGAACCGGCCCCTATTTCTCCCAGCATCTGGTCGTGGACAAGTATCCGGATGCCGTAAGAAGGGAGCTGGGAAAAGAAGTCGATGAAATCCGCTGGGGGGGGCGGGTACGCAACCCGGACTCCATGGACCTCATTACCGTGGCCGACGTTGTGAGCAAACTCCAGCAAGCCTTCGCAGAGCGGGGCGTTGAAGGATAGAAGTTCCTATCCTTGGTCTGTGGCCCATCGCATCAATCCTTCCTGCATGCAGGTGGCCACCACCAGGCCCGCCCGATCGTAGAAGTAACCTCGGGCGAGGCCGCGCCCGCCGCCGGTCGATTCGACAATCTGTTCGAACAACAACCACTCGTCTGCCCGGGCGAAGCGGTGGAACCACATGGCGTGATCGAGGCTGGTCCCCTCAAAGTCGCCATCGTGGCACCGCAAGCCGTGGGGCAGCAGGATGTGGTCGACCAGCGTGGCGTCCGACAGGTAGGCGAGGCCGGCGTGATGAATGCCCGGCGCGTCGCCTAACCGTTCGCTGATGCGCATCCACATCAACTGGTTCTCGGCGATGGGCCGACCCCGGGGCGCATCGGGCGGATTGACGTAGCGAATCTCCATGGGCCAGTCGACACCGTGCCAGGTGTCCTCGCCGGTCTCGCGGATGGTGAACTCGCCGTAGGAAAGAGGTACGTCTTCCGGCGGCGGCGTGCGCGGCGCTTGCGGGCGCGCATATTCGGGCGACTCGATCGGAACCTGGTAGGACGCCAGCATGCGGAACAGTGCCTTGCCGTGTTGCCGCGCCACCGTCTGCCGCCAGGAAAACGAGCGCCCATCGCGCACCGCTTCCACCGCGATGCTCAAAGGCCGGTCCACGTCTCCGGGGCGCAGAAAATAGGCATGCAGCGAATGCACCTGCCGGTCGTCGGCGACCGTCGCCTCGGCGGCGGCTAAACACTGCGCGATGAACTGGCCGCCGAACAGGGTATCGCCCTTGCCCGGGGACGCCGGCGCAATGAATTCGCCGCCGCCCAGGTACTCCAACGTCATGAGTTCTTCGAACAACGGAGTTTCCTTTGTCTTGGGAGATCTGTCGAGTGGAGAGATATAAGGACTAGTGGACCGGCGAGTCCCGCAATCCCTCGGCGCACGCAAACTCTCGCAACTCGTCGTTCGGATACGCCGCTTTGCTGTATGTGTAGACGACCTCCCACGGCTCGATCAGCGCCTCCGGGTCATACACCGTGACGCGGTCTTCGAGAATACCCGGCTCCGTGAATCGGATGCGCTCCTGAATCGTCATTCGATCGCTGTGCGGCGTCTTCCCGACGATGTAGGAGTTGGTCGTCAAGGCGACCGTTTCCACCACCAGCGTGTCGCCGTCCCAACGACCGGTGGAGTAACCGGCATAGGTCGGATCGTTGCGGACGCTCTCGGAGGGTTCGCGCCCGTCCAGGTAGACGCGCCGCAATGCGTCCTGATGCTCGCTGAAGAAGGTGATCTTCTGTTCGTTCTGCATCACCTCCATGCCGTACGGCATGTTCATCATTGAAGGCATGCCCGGGGGCAGGCAGTTGGCAATGTTGTCGTACTCGTACGACCCGCTGATGAGCGACTCGGCGATCACCTCCCATTTTGCCATGTACTCGGGCGTGAGCTTCGGCTCGTGGGGCAGGCGTCCCAGCGACCCGTCACCGGTCGGACCCGTTCGGGTAGGCGGGGGCGGAGGACCATCGGACGGTTGGTTCGCCTGCGGGCCGGCCCCACCTCCAGCGCCCGGATTATACGAATAGTAGACGCCCGAAAAATCCGGCGTTGAAGTTGCACCGTAAGACGCGACAGCGGCAGGCAGGCTTTGGGCCTCGGCCCCGTAATCCGGACGGTTACCGAGAATCGTTCCGTCCGCCTTCGTCACCCGGGAGATGATTCCCTCCGGGCTTCCGTCCTTTGCGGGACTCGCGTACACCATGACCGTCTCACCGGCTTGCAGAATGCCGGAGTCCCAACCGGCCCGGCCCAGTATGCCCGGCGCGCGTCCTTCAACGGCCCACTCCTGCGGCTCGCCGTTCTCGTCTTCAACGGTCATGAACAGCCAGGTGTGCGGGTTGGACCAGCGCCACTCCGTGACCGTCCCTGTCAACATGATGATTTCATCGACCTGATAGGCCGAATTGCTGTGGTGGGGAAACGCCGGTAGCGACGTAGCGAGGCCAGGAAGACAGATCAGAATTCGAATCATGTTCATCCCCTCAAGTTTATCCCCTCAGGATTGTCGCCGATGGCAGGGCCGTTCAATTCCGTTCCGGCAGATGCCGCTCAACCCGGGCCCGCGCCTCGGCCATGGTCCGCAAATCAGCCTGGTACATCCTGCGGATCAGTCCAACAAACGGCCCTCGAAGGCGACGCTCTTGATCAGGGCAAAGACCGGCTGTCCCTCGTGGAGGCCGAGATCCTCGACCGCTTCGCGGGTGACCCGGGAGCGCAGGTGCTGGCCGTGGACATCCAGGAGCAATTCCGCGAACGGCACCTCGGTAAATTCGATACGCAGCACGCGTGCGGGAAGCACATTCCGGATGCTCAGCCGCTCCGGCCGCTCGCAGGCGACGGCCACTTCCCTGGCTGCAACGCGCAGGCGCACGGGTGTTCCGGGCGCGACACCGATGGCAGGAATACGCAGCGTCTCGCCCTCCACCTCCAGCGAGGTGATCCCGTCGTGCGTCTCGCCCGCGATCGCTTCCAGTACCGACCCCGCCTCCAGACGCCCGGTGAGGGGCCATAGCTCCACCCGCTCGAGCACCTCGGCGACACCGCCCCTGGCTGCCAATCGACCGTCGGCCAGGAGCACCACGGAAGAGGCAAGGCGTGCGACTTCATCCACATTATGGGTGACGTAAAGCACCGGAACTCCAAAGTCTCCCGCCAGGCGCTCGATGTAGGGAATAATCTCCGCCTTGCGGCGCAGATCCAGCGCCGACAGCGGCTCATCCAGCAACATGATCCGGGGATCGGCCAGCAAAGCGCGGCCCATCGCGACCCGCTGTTGCTCGCCGCCGGAGAGCGTATCGGTCGACCGTTCAAGCAAGCCCTTCAGGTCGAGTGCGCCCACGACGGCAGACAAATCCGGTCCCGCGGCATGTTGCCCGCCAGCCCCCGCGCCGCTCGCGCCGCCGGCCCGACCTCGATACCGGCGCCGGGCTCGCTCCGCCGCGAAACGCAGGTTTCCCTCCACCGTCAGGTGCGGGAACAGACGTCCGTCCTGGAACACGAAACCGAGGTGACGGGCATGCGCCGGTACCATGACACCGCCGTCGGTGTCCTGCCAGAGCTCATCGCCTACCGCGACCCGTCCCTCCGCGCGGGTCTCAAGACCGGCAACGATTCGCAACAGGGTCGTCTTGCCCGCGCCGCTCGGACCGAAAACCGCCGTGATGCCGTCGAGATCCATCCGCGTGTTGACTTGCAGGGAAAATTCGTCCCTGACGAGCCGCACATCGATTGCCAACGCCGTCACGAATCAGACCCTGTTGATCGGCAGGCGCCGATTGAATACGTAAACGCCCAGCAACACCGCGAAGGAAAACAGCAACAGCCCCGCCGAGAGCAGGTGCGCTTGGCCATAGCTGAGCGTTTCGACGTGCTCGTAGATGGCGATTGAAACCACCCGGGTGGCGCCGGGGATGTTGCCGCCCACCATCAGCACGACGCCGAACTCGCCGAGCGTATGGGCAAAGCCAAGCACGGCCGCGGTGATGAATCCCCGAACCGCCAGCGGTACTGCGACGCGGAAGAAGCAATCCAGTGGTTTTGCTCCCATGGTCGCGGCGGCCTCCAAGGGCGCCCGGCCCACACCCTCGAAAGCGTTCTGCAGCGGCTGGACCGCAAACGGAAATGAGTAGATCACCGAGGCGACCACCAGGCCCTGGAAGGAAAAGGTCAGCGCCGTATCGGTGAGTTGCACCCAGAACCGGCCAATGGGACCGGCTGGCCCGAGCAGAATCAGCAGGTAGAAACCGAGTACGGTGGGCGGCAGCACCAGCGGCAACGCCACCAGTGCTTCGATTCCCGGTTTGAACCGGGACCGAGTAAACGCAAGCCACCACGCCAGCGGCGTTCCCGCGATCAGCAGCACAACGACCGTCACTGTCGCGAGTTGCAGACTCAGCCAGACCGGACCAAGTTCCATCGCTCCCATGCCTCGATCAAGCCAGCCACCGGGGTCATTGTCAACGCGTGTCCGTCAGTGAACACCGAGCCCGGGCTTTGGGAACCGATGCGGCTGCGCGCCGGCGCCGTGGTATTCTGCGAAAAATCTTAAGGACGAGTCCCTTGGAAAAGCGGCGGATCATTCTGGCCATAACGGGCGCGGCCGGTTCCATTTACGGCGTGCGCCTGCTGGAGGAATTGCGGGAGCATGCCGACATCGAAACGCACCTCGTTGTGTCCAGTGCCGGTTTCCTGAACGCTGCCACCGAGTTGGGCATGCGCCGTAGTGAACTCGAGGCGCTGGCCGACGTGGTGCACGACAACCGCGACATCGGCGCGACGATTGCCAGCGGCTCCTTCAAGACCGATGGCATGCTGGTGGCGCCGTGCACCATGAAAACCCTGGCTGCCATCTCTATTGGCCTGGCGGACAACCTGGTTTCTCGGGCCGCCGACGTGATTCTGAAGGAGCGCCGCCGACTGGTGCTGATGGTTAGAGAAACGCCCCTGAACCTCGCTCACCTGAGGAACATGACAGCGGTGACCGAAATGGGCGGCATCATCTTTCCGCCCGTGCCGTCGTTCTACGCCAAGCTTGAGAACCTGGACGCCATGGTCGACCAGACCGTGGGTCGGATGCTGGACCTTTTCGATATCGACTCGAACTTGGTGAGGCGCTGGCAGGGCGTCAAGGAGAACCAATCTCAATAACGGGGCTTGCCTTCAGGTCTCGACGGTTCTCCTCGCGAATCTATCCGCACGCGCCCTCGCGACGCATATCGGTGAGATTTGCGGGGTGCCCGGAATCAACCCGGCAGCGGCGCGCGGCGGATGATGTTCAGGAATTCCGCGCGAGTGCGGGGATCGGATCGAAAATCCCCCAGCAAGTGACTGGTCATCATCGCGACGCCGGGCTTGTGAATTCCGCGCGTGGTCATGCACTGGTGCACACCCTCGACCATCACGCCGACGCCCTTCGGCTTGAGTACGTCATTGATGCAATTGGCGATCTGGGCGGTCATGGCTTCCTGCACCTGCAGCCGCTTGGCAAATGTCTCCACCACCCGCGCCAGCTTGCTGATACCGACGACCTTGCGGTCCGGCACGTAGCCAACCTGAACCTTGCCGATGATGGGAGCCAGATGGTGCTCGCAGTGGGACTCGAACGCGATGTCCCGCAAGACGATCATCTCATCGTAGCCATCGACTTCGTAGAATGTTCGCCGCAAGAACTCCACCGGATCGTCGCGGTAACCGGCAAACCACTCCTCGTATGCCTTCGCGACCCGGGAGGGAGTCGCCCGGAGCCCCTCCCGTTCCGGGTCATCGCCCAACCAGCGAAGCAGCGTTCGCACTGCATTCTCGGCTTCCGTTCTGCTTGGACGAGACACATTCGCTCCAGGTCATCGCGCGGCTCAAGCGCGTGGGGCATCGGAGTCTAAATCCGGCCCGCGGCCCGCGCAAGGTTGCCGCCGCGGCGACACCGCGCACTCCGGCGACGAACCCCTTCCGGGCGGGAATTCAGAACGCCGCGTCGAAACGCAGATAGTAGCTGCCGCCATTGAAACCGCTGGGGTGATTCAGAGGGAAATCCGCCCCCAGGTAGCCCGCCACTCCGGCAAACCGATGCTCGTCGGGCTGCTTGTCGAACAGGTTGTCGACGCCGAGGGAAACCGTGTAGGCGCTCGACAACGTCCAGGTCAACGCCGCGTCCACCACGGTCAACGCCTCCGTGGTGATGGCGCAAGTCTCGCAGTTGAAGAGATGCTCGTAGACATCGTCGTAGTAATTCACTCGTACCAGGCCGTTCCATGAACCACGTGCATACTCGAAGGTCAGGGTCGCCCGGGAGTCCGGCAAGGCGTCCTCAAGCTCCCGCGCCGCCGCCTCGGACAGCGTTGCGCCGCGCTCAAGGACCTTCGTACGGGTGGCGTTGCCGGCCAGCGTGAGACTGGCACGGCCGCCGGCCCAGTCGAACCCGGTATCGACCACCAGGTCCGCGCCAATGGTTTCGGTCCTGATGTCGTTGACGAAGAACGACACCGCGGTCACGGTCTCGGCGCCGATGAAATTGGCGGCGACAAGATCGGCGCGGTCCCGGTCGCTCAGGCTCTGCTGTGTGAGAGCGATGCGGTCATCCACGTCGATTCGAAACCAGTCCAGGGAGACATCCACCGCACCGAGCGAAAAGACCGCACCGAGACTCAGGTTGACCGATTCCTCGGGCTGCAACTGCCGGCCGCCCTTGAGCATCGCCACCGGGTTGGTGGGCGGCAGCGTCAATGATTCGGCCAACTGGCCGTCGACGACCACGGTGGCCGCCCGTCGCAGGTTGCTCTGCCCGATGGAGGGCGCACGAAACCCGGTGCTCGCGGCGACGCGCAAGGCGAACGCGTCGCTGAAACTGAAGCGGCTTGCCAGCTTGCCGTTGGCAGTATCCCCGAAATCGCTGAACTCCTCGTAGCGCAACGCCCCGGAGACGAGCCACGCGTCGGTGGCGTCCACTTCGAGGTCGAGGTAGGCAGAGTAACTGTCGCGGCTGAAGCGGCCCGACACATCGGCGCTGAACCCCTGGAATCCGTTGGACCCGACGGAAAACCCCTGATCCTCGAAGCCGCCCGGCGCCCACGATTCCGTATCGCCGGCCACGATTTCGAAGATCTCCTGGTGGAACTGGGCGCCAAAGGCGACGTTCAGGTCCGACGCGGCACCGACGTCCACGGGCAAGGTGAAGTCCGCGTTGGCCAGGCGCTCGAACTGAATCTGCGCGCCCAGATCGAACATCGTGGGCGTGTCCGGCCCGTACGATGCATTGACCGTATTGCGGATCCGGTAGACGGCCTCGTTACGGCCGGCCGACAGGCTGAAGTCGTAGTTCAGGTCGCCGCGAGAACCGCGCCAGCCGCCGGTCGCGAACGAATCCGCCACCTCGCCGCCGAAGCGCGGCGTAAACCCGCCGGGGAACCACTCGTTGTACACGAAGCAGTCCGGATCGGCGATCACCGCGTTCAATGCCCCGGGCACCGCCAGACCGCCGATGACCGGGACGCTCGGGCAGGCGACGCCGTCATCGGGCGTCAGATCTGCCACGAGCAGATTGCCGTCGGTACCGGCAAAGACGCCGCTACGCGTATTCGGATTGCGGTAGAAGAAACTCCCGTCCACGTCGCGGCCGGACCAGCCGCCGAAGCCGTACAGTTCGCTGACACCGGCCTCCGCGGCGGCGTTGACGAGCACCTTGAAGTCGTTCTCGACCTCGGGCGATCCCCAGATCACGACGGGGTCGGCCACGGACGTGTAGCCATTGTCGATGAGATAGGTGGCCTGCGGATCCTGGGACCCCCGGCTCGTGGGTGCGCTGTCCCTGAGTTCCGCACTGATGGTCGCGAAGCCGTCACGGCCCAACCGGGTCCCGAATGAGCCGGCAACGGTCGTCCGGTCGCCATCGCCCGCAAAGGTGGAACCGTACTGCAATTGCACGCGCCGCACCTCGGGATCGTCTTCAAGAACGAAGTTGATTACCCCGGCGATGGCGTCCGAGCCGTATTGGGCGGAGGCACCGTCGCGCAGCACTTCCACGCGCTGCAACGCCATCGGTATCAGCGGCGCGATATCCACGCCCTGGGCGCCCTTGTTGATGCCCGAAACGAACTCGCCGATCACGGCCCCGCGGTGGCGCCGCTTGCCGTTGACGAGAATCAGCGTGCTGTCGGCGGGCAACCCGCGCAGGTTGGCCGGGCGAACCAGCGTCGCCGCGTCGCTGATGGGTTCCCGGTTGACGTTGTATGAAGGGATCCGGGCGGCCAGCACATCAAGCATGTCGCCGCCCCCGCCCAGCGATGCAGCGTCGAGGATGTCCACGGGTACGGCGAGGCCGCTGGTGGATTCCGTGCTGCGCCGGGTTCCGACCACAACCACTTCCTCAATGATGGCCTCGTCGGCGCCCGCGGGCGTTTGGGACTGGATTGGAGCGGACCCCAACAACATGGCGACCAGAACGCTCGGATAGCGGCTACCGTTCACGGGCTGTCTCCCGTTCTTATCTCTCTCGGGACTCAGTGTATCCGCCCCCGGTCAGAGCGCAAGCGAATCTCGCTGGACCTCGGGTGCCGGGGAAACACCCCCAGGCGGTTCAGCTGAGCCGCACCGCCGTGCCCGACGCCACCAGGAACAACATCCCCCCCTTGCCGCCGCCGCTGATCTCGTTGTAGTCAAGATCCACGCCGACGACCGCATCGGCGCCGAGCTCGCCCGCTTGTTCCGCGAGATCTTCGAGGCATGTCTCCCTGGCCTGCTGCAACGCCTTCTGGTGACTGCCACTGCGACCGCCGACCAGATCCCGGAGGCTGCCCAGCAGATCCCGAAAGATATTGATACCAAGCACGCATTCCGCGGTTACGATCCCGAGCGGCTCGCGTATCTGGCGCCCGGGAAATTCGGGTGTGGTCGTCAAGTGGGTGGCTGGAACTCTCATTCGTTTCTCCTGCAAGCGGCTGGGGTCAACATCCCAGACGGAACCTTGAGCCGATACGGGGCATACACCTGGGCTCGAAACCAGTAAGCTGGTTCAAGTGGTCCAACGCAATTCGGTCGGTTCCGTCCGCGTCCCGTCACGTCGCGTGTGCCTTTTGCGGGACGCGTGGCGCCATTGTATGGTGCGCGCGTGAATGCCCCGCAGAAACCCCCCTGGCCAATGGAGCCAGCCGTTTTTCTCGACCTCGACGGCACCCTGGTCGAGATCGCCCCCCGCCCCGACGCGGTTGCCCCGACGGCGCGGTTGCAGGCACTGCTCGGACGGCTTCCGGGTGCGACCGGCAATGCGGTTGCCATCGTCAGCGGGCGTCCCGTGGAGGAGGTGGATCGGCTGCTCGCCCCCCATCGGTTGGCAGTGGCGGGGATTCACGGACTGGAACGCCGGGTCGCGGCGGGCGCAGTGGAACATACGACGGTGGAAACCGACTGGATCCAGGATGCCAGGGACACCATGGAACGCTTCGTGGCGTCCCATCCGGGCCTCATCCTGGAGAACAAGCGCGTGACTCTGGCTTTACACTATAGAAATCGTCCGGAGTTGGAGAACACGGTGCAGGATTTTGTCGCGAACCTCGACCTGCCGGCGTCCGTGGAATCCCTGCGGGGACGCAAGGTGATTGAAGTCAAGCCACGGCGCGTGAACAAGGGAGAAGCGATCCGGGCGTTCATGTCGGAACCGCCGTTCATGGGCCGCACGCCGGTGTTTGCTGGCGATGACGTAACGGATGAGTCCGGTTTCACGGTCGTCAACGAGTTGGGAGGCGTTTCGGTCAAGGTCGGAGACGGCGCCACCGGGGCGAATTGGCGGCTGCCGGGCGTATCCGACGTGCTCGACTGGTTGAGCGACGCGATATCCGGTCAGCACGTGTCCGGACCGGAGGGCTCGAAGTGAATACGCTGGACCTGGGGCTTATCGGCAACTGCCAGGTCGGCGTTCTGGTCGACCCTCGCGGGCGCTTCGTCTGGGGATGCTTCCCCCGGGTGGACAGCGACCCGGCGTTCTGTTCGCTGCTGGGCGGCGAAGCCGAAGCGGAGTCGGGGTTCTTTGACGTCGAGCTTCTGGACTTCGAACGTTCCGAGCAAGCCTACCTGGGCAATACCGCCATACTCGCGACGACCCTGTACGATTCGGCCGGAGGCAGCGTGCAGATCGAGGACTTCGCGCCCCGCTACGAGCAGTTCGGCCGCTCCTTCCGGCCCATCATGGTGATCCGCTGTATCCGCCCGCTGTCCGGCAGCCCTACCGTCCGAATCCGCCTGCGTCCGGCCGTCGACTACGGCGACAAGCGTCCGGAGGTGACCTACGGCAGCAACCACATCCGTTTTGTAGGCGCCGAGTTCACCCAGCGCCTCACCACCAACGCCTCCCTGACGGCCATCCTGGAAGAACGCGCCATCGTGCTCGAGGAGCCCCTCAGCCTGATCCTGGGCGCCGACGAGACTATTCCCGAGCACCCGAACAAGATCAGCCAGGAGATGCTCGAGGAGACTCGCCGATACTGGCACCGCTGGGTGCGCGGGCTGTCGCTGCCATTCGAATGGCAGAACGAGGTCATCCGTGCCGCTATCACGCTCAAGCTCTGCACCTACGAAGACACCGGCGCCGTGTTGGCGGCGCTCACCACGTCGATCCCCGAAGCCGCCTCGAGCGGACGCAATTGGGACTACCGCTTCTGCTGGCTGCGGGACAGTTTCTACGTCGTCAAGGCACTGAATCGCCTCGGCGTAACCAACACCATGGAGTCGTTCCTCGGGTACCTCAACAACATCGTGGGTGAGCTGGGGAGCCCCGAACAGCTCCAGCCGGTGTACGGAATCAGCGGTCAGTCCACGCTCGAGGAGCGCACGGTGGACACCCTGCCGGGGTATCGAGGCATGGGCCCGGTCCGCGTTGGCAACCAGGCCTACCGGCAAATCCAGAACGACGTTTACGGCGCCATCGTGCTCTCGGCCACCCAGCAGTTTTTCGACCAACGCCTGGCGCGCACCGGCGGGCGGCAGGAATTTGAACGCCTGGAAGCCCTCGGCGCGCGGGCCGTGGAACTGTTCGACCAGCCCGACGCCGGGCTCTGGGAGTATCGCGGCCGCAAGGAAGTCCATACGTACTCCAGCGTCATGTGCTGGGCGGCGTGCGACCGGCTGGGGCGAATCGCCCGTCACCTCGGACTTGACGACCGCGCCGGGCACTGGTCCGGAATCGCGACGGACCTGCACGAGAAGATTTCCGCCGCGGCCTGGAACCCCGATCGGGAGAGTTTCATGGGCACGTTCGGCGGCGATGCCATGGACGCGAGCTTGTTGACGCTGGCCGACCTGGGCTTCGTCCGTCCCCAGGACCCGCGATTCATGGGCACACTGCAGGCAGTCGAGAATGACCTGCGCCGCGGAAATTACCTCTTCCGGTACATGAATCCCGACGACTTCGGAATGCCCGAGACCGCCTTCAACATCTGTACGTTCTGGTACATTGACGCACTCGCAGCGGTGGGACGCCGCCGGGAAGCTCGGGAATTGTTCTGCAACATGCTCGACCGACGTAATGACCTGGGGCTGCTGTCGGAGGACCTGGACCCAGCCACCGGCGAACTCTGGGGGAATTTCCCGCAGACATACAGCATGGTCGGAATCATCAACGGCGCCACCCGCCTGAGCCGCTCCTGGGAGGAGGCTCTGTGACGCCTCGAATATTATTGACGACTACGCCGTTGTTCACCGCCATTGACGTCGCGGTTGCAGCAGATGGTGCGATATGCCCGCCAGACTGATCGCGGTATCCAATCGGGTTGCCATCCCCAAGAAGGGTAAGGTGGCCGGGGGATTGGCCGTGGGGGTGCTGGCGGCGCTTGAGAAGCAGGGCGGCATGTGGTTCGGCTGGAGCGGCAAGACCACCACCCAGGACCCCCGCGACCCGGTTCTGCAAACCCGCGGGGGGATCACCTACGCGACCATCGACCTCACGCGGGAGGACTTCGAGAACTACTACAACGGCTTCTCAAACAACAGTCTGTGGCCGCTGTTCCACTATCTGCTCGGGTTCTTCTCCTTCCGGCGCTTTCAATACGATGCCTATTGCCGGGTCAACGAACTCTTCGCCCGCAAGCTGGTCCCGCTGCTGCAGCCCGACGACATCATATGGGTGCACGACTACCATTTGATACCGCTGGCGGCGGCGTTGCGCCGGGCCGGCGTCAGCAACCCGATCGGCTTCTTCCTCCACGTGCCCTGCCCCAGCTTCAACGTGCTGCGTTCGCTCCCGCCCTACGAACACCTGCTTCGCTCCATGTCGTCCTACGATGTCATCGGCTTTCAGACAGCTACCGACCTGCGCTCCTTCCAGGAATCCATGTGCCAGCCGGAAATCGGCGGCCGCCTGCTGGCGGGTGGGCGCATCGAAGCCTATGGACGGGTGTTCCACGCCGATGTATTTCCCATCGGCGTCGATGTGAACGCCTGCCAGACCCTCGCGGCCCGGAACCTCGACGACCGCCGCGTCAGCCGGCTCACCCACAGTCTGCGGGACCGAAAACTGATTATCGGAGTCGACCGGCTGGACTACAGCAAGGGATTGGAGCTTCGCTTCCGTGCCTTCCAGCGGCTGCTCAAGAAATACCCCACGAATCGGGGACAGGTGGTATTCATGCAGATCGCCCCGCCCACGCGGACCGGTGTGCGGGCCTACGACGCCATTCGGGAGGACCTGGAACGCGCCGCGGGAAACATCAACGGGCGTTTTGCGGACATGGATTGGGTCCCGATCCGCTATCTCAATCGCGCCTTCAACCGCGACGTACTGATGTCGCTGCTGCGGCTGACCGACGTCGGCCTTGTTACGCCCATAAGGGACGGCATGAACCTGGTGGCCAAGGAGTACGTGGCGACGCAGGATCCGGACGATCCGGGTGTACTGGTACTCTCGACCCTGGCGGGAGCGGCGCAGGAACTCGACGCGGCGGTGCTGGTCAACCCCTACGACCGGGAAGGCGTCGCGGACGGAATGCAGCAGGCCATTGAAATGTCCCTGGATGAACGGCGCGCGCGGTATCAATCCATGATCGAAATCCTGCGGCGGAACGACATCCACGCCTGGTGCAGCCGGTTCACCGAAGCGCTGCGGGCCGCACACCTGTCGGAGGCCTGATCCGATATAGTTGCAGCGATGAGTACCCGTCCCGGATCCGCGTCAAAGATTCTTTCCGCGCTGCTGGCCGCGCTGATGCTCGGCATTGCGTCCCCGGCAACCGCCGCGGAGCCCGGTGAGTGCGTCATCCTGCTGCACGGACTCGGCCGAACGCCGTTGTCCATGCTGCCCCTGAAATTTGCCCTGGATCGCGCCGGGTACCGGACCGTGAACCAGGGCTATCCGTCGCTGGCACTTCCCATCGAGGAACTCGCCGCCACCCACGTTCCCGAAGCGCTGGCCAAATGCGCGGTGCCGCCCGGCACGCCCGTGCACTTCGCGACTCATTCCATGGGCGGGATCCTGGTGCGCCACTATCTTCAGGACAACCGTTTACCCGACGGTAGCCGCATGGTCATGCTCGGGCCGCCGAACCACGGCAGCGAATTGATCGACGAATTTGCCGACAAGGCCTGGTTCTCGATTATGGGACCGGCTGCGCTGCAGTTGGGCACGGGCGCCGAAAGCCTGCCGGCGAATCTGGCATCGGTGGACCTGGAAATCGGGATCATCGCCGGTACCCGTACCGGTCTGGAGACGATGCTGCTCGAAAACGCGCCGCTTCCCGGACCGAACGACGGCAAGGTCAGCGTCGCAAGCGCACGCCTCCCGGAGATGCAGGACTTTCTCGCCGTCGATGAATCGCATACGTTCATGCTCACCGATTCGCTGGTCATCGAGCAGGTCATCGCTTTCCTGGCGGACGGCCGCTTCGCCCCGGTGGACAGTCCACTCGAGACGGAATGAGCACTCGCGGGCTGATCCGGACCTTCGATCGGTGGCGCCTCCGCGGTGAGCCCATGGTGCTGGCCACCGTCTACGAGACCCTCGGTTCCACGTACAGCAAGGCAGGACACCGGATATTGATCGCCGCCAATGGCGACTACCAGGGGTTGGTGAGCGGCGGCTGCCTGGAAGGGGATCTGGCGGAACGGGCCCGCGGGGTACTGACCGCCAACGAACCGCAGGCTGTCAGCTTCGATATGCGCGACGAGGCCGATGACCTGTGGGGTCTTGGGGTGGGTTGCAACGGACTGATCCGCATCTTCCTGCAACCGTTGACGGCTCAAGACGACTATGAGCCGTTTGCCACGATTTCACGGTGTCTGTTGGCCGCGCGACCCACCGCCGTCGCGACGGTCATTGCCGCCCCTTCCGGTACCGGCGGGCCGGCTCCGGGCACGACGTTGGTCTGGGACGGCGACCATGAGCGCGACGAAGCCTATCCCGTTCTCGTCCCCGGATGCCGTGACGCGCAACTGTCGGGCCGCACGATCTGCCGTGCCGAGGCTGACGGCACAACCATTCTGTACGCGCCGTTGCAGGCGATTCCCCGCCTGTTGGTATTGGGTGCGGGCCTGGATGCGGTGCCGGTGGTCAACATGGCGGCGGAACTGGGATGGCGCGTGACCGTCGCCGATCACCGTCCGGCCTACCTGGAAAAAGGCGTTTTCGAAGCGGCCGAACGGGCCCTGCTCATCGATCCCGCGGCCATGAGCCAGGAACTCAGACCGGCGCAGTACGATGCCGTCATTGTCATGAGCCACCACCTGCTCACCGATCAGGCCTACCTGGAACAACTGGCTGACGTCGAGGTCGGCTACCTGGGCGTACTGGGCCCAAGGGAACGCCGCGACCGTCTGCTGGAAGCCCTGGGCGAGAGCGGCGCACCATTGCGAAGCAAATTGATGGGCCCGGTGGGACTCGACATAGGCGCCGATGACCCGGAATCCATCGCGCTGTCGCTGCTGGCGGAGATACACACGGTGCTGGCGGGCGCCTCTGGACGGGCGCTTACGCGAGCCGACTGACGGACATCGCTCACCGAGTTACCTTGCGAGGACATCGATGCGCCGCCGTGACGGTGCGCGCGGATCGACCCGCGTGTCACGCACTTGCGAACGACTGGCTGGATGCCTGCGGTGCCCGGGCGTCGGCACGGCGGCTCGACCGCTGGGCTTCGCTTACCGCCGCGGCAAACTCCGCACGATAGCAGTCGAGAAATTCTCTCAGATCGTCGGTACCGAGGCGTGCCATGGCCTCGCTGAGGCGAAACGGAGCCTGCACATGCGCGACCAGCCTGACATCCTTGTAGCGCCGGTCGAAGCCCGCGATGGCGATGGGAACGATCCAGGGTTCCGTCGCGGCCTTTTGCGCCAGCCGAAACGCGCCGCTGTAGAACCGGGCAGGCGAATTGGCCGATTTCTGGCACTGCCCCTCCGGACAGATCAGGACATTCTCCCCCCGGCCGAGCGCCTCGCCCCCGCGCGCGAAAAAAGCCTCGGCGGCAGCCCTCCGCAATTCATCCATTTGCTCGGGCGAGGTCGGCTCGATCCCCGACTCCAGAGTAGGCACCGTAACGTGGCCAAGCCGCCCGTAGAACATGTTGTGCCCGTACTCGACGCCGGGGCTCTGGCGAACGACGCGCACCGGCGACTCCCCGTAGTAGGTCGTCAACAGGACGCTGGCAAAGGCGGTGTCGAAGGAGAAGTGGTAGTCGTTGGGTAGCTGGTAGTAGACCGGGCAGCACAGGTGGTTGATGATGAAGATGTTGCCCGGCGAACCGGGCAAGTGCTCGCTGCCGCGAATTTCCGTGCGCAGATGGCCGAAGGCCCGGCCCATGATCTCGTCGCATCTGCGCCGCAACGCGGCGGGTTGCACGTCTTCCGGGGCGTCGATGACCGCGGCATAGGCGTCGAGGACATCCCGATAGAACCTCACTTCCGCCTGTATGCCCGCGAGCGCGTCCACGCAGATACGGGCGATGGCGCGTTCCGCATAGCTGCCCTTCCTGCGCAACGCTTCAAGGCACGTCAGCGCACTCTCGGTCGTCAACCGGTGGGCGAGCAGATGCGGAACCTTGTGGAGTTCCGAGGTCACCGGAATACGGGCCTGATTCAGTTGCAGGACCGATTTGAGCGCGACGATTTCCGGTTCCTCGTCCGCGCGCGGCCTGGGCAATCGGGCGGCCGTGATGAGGTGCGCCAGCCGAGCCAACTGGCGTTGCATGAAACTGCGGCCGAATTCCGGATTGGCGGCAACCAGGTCTTCGATGGAATCCGTGGGGATCCGGTAAAACCAGCAGGATGAGATCGCCCGGACCGTGGCTTCGGCGCGGTATCCGCCACTCGATGAAGGGATACCCGCCGCGATGCCGCCCCTGGCCGGCAAGGACACGAACCGCACCAGGCGCTGACCCGCATCGGTTCGGGCCGAGAAGAAGCTTTCGGCGCTGCCTCCCGCGAGCACCCAGAGTCCCGTCATCCGGTCGCCCTGCTGTACCAGTTCGGCGCCGGGTTCGCATCGCCGCAGTTCAGCGCCTGCAGCCAGCCGGCGTAGCGTGGCGTCGTCGAATCGCTGGAAAAACGCCGACTGGCGCAGTGCGCTGCTGAGGCCCGGCGCGAATGGATCGCGGGACTCCCCATCGCTGCTCACCGGTGGGCGATGGGAGACGGAGCCCTCGGTTTGCGCCGCGAGCCGTTCGTCGCGAATCCATTCGAACTGGCGCCGCACGCTGTCGAGCACGATGCGGAAGAAGCTCACGGCAAGCAGGGGATCCGAATAGAATATCCGTGCGAGATCGTCATGCGACCAGCTCAACAGCTCGACCGACCCGTGAGCCCGTGCCGTGGTGCCGTAGCGGCGCGGCGGCAGAAACCCGCTCCAGCCCAGCGCCGCCCAGGGCCAGGACACGTTTCCCATGGGCCATGACTCGCCTTCCGTTTCGGCGCAGGTCTCATGGCCCACGGAGCCGCTGCACAGCAGCAGGAATTGATCCGCCGGGTGGAATCGTTTAAAGAGTAGGTCCCCCGAGGCGCGGTGAACGACTTTCACTGTCTCGCCCAGGGGGATCAGGCGCGCCCGGTACGCGTCGCGCCACACTTCGTGATCCAGGAAAGCGTCGATGGCCGATTTCATATCATCAGTACAGCAGGAAACGTGCCATCGCGTGCATCGTCAGCGCCGATGCCCGTAAAGGGACTGGAACGATTCAGGCCGAACGCCGACAGGCCGCCCGGATTCCTCGAATTCTGGGCCGACACGGCGGCCGAGCTCGCAGAAATCGCCCCGAATACGCTCATTGAATCCACTCCGGCGCCGGACGACAGCCTGCAGCTCCACCGCCTCGAATATACCTCCCTTGCGGGCGTTCGCATTCGCGGCTACCTGCTGCGCCCCATCGCGGGGCGGCGGCGCCCGCTCGTGGTGCACGCCCACGGCTACGACGACCGGTATGAACTGCAAACCAATTGGGCGCGGCGGGGCATCAACGTACTCGGATTCGATGCCCGCGGATTCGGTCGCTCCGCGTCCGGAGTCGACGTTTCCGAGGAGGGTTACTTGCTGACCGGCGTCGAATCGCCCCGCGCCAGCATCCTTCGGGGCGCTGTCGCCGACTTCCTCCAATCGGTCCGGGTCGCCCGGGAATTGCTTGGCGACGACCTGGGGACGCTCGGATACTATGGCTTCAGTTTCGGCGGCGCCCTCGCGCTCATGGCCGCAGCGATCGGCAGCGACGCCGACTTCCTCATCCTGGGGCAGCCGACATTCGGCTGGAACGAGGAGCGGCAACGGCTCGCATCGGGTGGCTCGGCCTTGCAGGTCAAGGAGTACGTGGAGAAGTACCGTTGGCGGCTGGATAGCGTGACCGCCACGCTGAGGTACTTCGACACGCTGCATTTTGCGCCCCTGGTCAGCGCGCCGGCACTGGTTGGCGTCGGGCTCGACGATGACGTCGTGCCATCGCGCACCGTGCTCGCCATCGTCAACCACATGCGCTGTCCGCTGGAGATCAGGCTGCTCCCCGTGAGTCATTCCGACGATCCCCGCGAGTCGCGCTGGACGGAGTTTCACGAAGAATGGCTCGGTTATTTCAGCAGCCGAATCCCCGCGGATTTTGGCGCGGAACGGCGACAGATCAAGACCCTGCTCGGCAGCGCACGAGCAACCGGATAGCCGTCACTGCTACCAGCGAAAGAGGCGTGCCGGCGTGCCCGCCGGAAAGGTTTCGGGCTCCTTCGGCAACTCGATGAATCCGTCCGTCCCTGCCAGCGCGACATAGTCCCCCGAGGTATTGGTGGGGCAGGGCTCCGCCAGTGCCGCTCCGGAAGGATCCGCGCGGAGTTTCACCGGCAGGAAGCAGACCAGGTTCGCGGCGAACCGTACCTCTTCGGCCAGGCTAACCCATTCCTCGGTCACGGCACCGGCGCCCATCGCCCGCCACAACGCCGGCACAACGTAGCGGACAAGGCAAACCAGCGTGGAAACGGGGTTGCCGGGCAAGGCGAATACCGGCTTCAATGCCTGGCTGATTCCAAACCACATGGGACGGCCCGGGCGTTGCTCGATGCGGTGAAACACCAGTTCCACGCCGAGCTTCTCCAGTACACCGGGAACGAAGTCGTACTTGCCCATGGACACGCCGCCGGTGAGAACAAGGACATCATTATCCTCGTGCAGGCGCGCGATTGACTCAAGGATTTCGGCGGGATCGTCCTTCAGGCAGGCCCGGGTGACGCGCGCTCCGAAGCGCCGGACCAGGGCTGCTTCGATGGCCCGATCATTGCTCGAGCGGATCTGCCAGGGCTGGATCGGCTGGTCGACTTCCACGAGTTCGTCGCCGGTTGACACGACGGCCACGCGCGGCGGCTGCGCGACCCGTATCCGTGAACGCCCGGCGCCGGCCAGTATCGCCACCTCCGCCGGCCCAAGATGCTGCCCCGTGTTCAACAGGCGGCTCCCGGCCGGCCGGTCGGACCCACGCGGGTGGACAAACTGCCGCTGCGAAACCGTGGCGGAGGCCTGCACGACAGCTTCACCATCGGCGACAGTCAGTCGTTCCACTGGGATGACCGTATCCGTTCCGCGGGGCAGCATGGCACCGGTCATGATCTCCACGCATTCACCTGGACCGGATATCGCCAGCGGTGGAACTCCCGCCCCCTGAATGCCGATGACACGGTAGCGGCGCCGGCCCGCGCGCCACGCTTCGTAGTCGATGGCGATGCCGTCCATGGTGACCCGGTCGAACGGGGGCTGGTCGCGCTCCGCATCGACGTTCTCCCGCAGCACGGCTCCGGTACAGCGTTCGAGCGTGACGTCCGTGGCCGGCGATCGTTTCATCCGGTCCAGAATAAGGGCTTGCGCCGCAGCGACTTCGGTCATGGCGCGAGCCCCCAGGGCCTGTTAACGCTATCCGCGATAGCGTTAACAGGCCCTTCGTGAACCAAACGCGTTGTCTCCATTCTAACCCTCAGTCGCGGTGGCGCCGCGCCGGTGGACTGCTCTGGAATGACCCGGCTCGCGGCCGGTACTTGCGCGGTCGAGCCGTCTGCCGGTGCTATACTAAACGATCGGAGGAAGCACAGAATGGGCCGCACTATTCTATTCGGTCTGGTTGCCTCCCTGGCGTCCAGCGGGCTATGGGGCCAGGCGGACAACCGCAGCATCATCGGTTCCGGTAACGAATTCCTGTCCGCGGGAGCGTTTTCCATCCAGATGGGCCAATACGACGAGGGAATCCGGCTGACCCGGCTCGGACTCACCCGTTACCAACCGAGCCCCTCGGATCGCGCAGCGGCGGAGTCCAACCTTTGCGCCGCGTACGCGGCCCGGGGTGAACCGGACGTGGCCATCGATCACTGTACCGAGTCGTTGCGGCTGGAAGGACGCAATTGGCGTGCCTACAGCAACCGCTCCTACGCCTATTTTCTGCTGGGACTGTTGTCCGAGGCGACGTACGATCTGGACGCCGCAGCGTCCATGAATCCCAACGCCCGACAGGTGTTGCAACTCCGCGGCATGATCAATGAGCGCGGCCTCATTCCGCGAGTCATTATGGAGGATCATCAATAATTGCAACTGCGCGATACTGCCTTGGCGTCATTCTCGTCTGGGTCGCAACGTGCCCCGTCGCCCAGGCGCAGGAGCCCTTCGATCCTGAACCGATCGATCACCGGGGAGTCTGGAACTGCATTCTCTATGGCGATCCGGAGAGGGACGACGAGCGCGTGGTGCTGAATTTTGGCGCCGACGGATACACGCGTATGGCGATTCCCAGCGAGGATGTGCAGCGGCCATGGTTTCCACTGTCCCGCTGGCAGTCGGAAGAGAGCGTTCTGGCGTTTTCCGATTCCAGAACCGAGCGGGAATTCGCGGCAAATCTGAACCGCCCGACGCTCGGCGGGGAGTGGCGCACGGCCGACCTGTTCGGAGGTTGGTGGTGTTCCGAAGCCGACCCGGCGTCAGCGTCGGCGCTGTATACCAACCCGACCGGCGAACCCACGGCCATGACCCAACCGCTGATTCCTGAAGTCATGGCCAGTCCGACGTATCCTCGACAAGCGATTCGCGAAGCGCAAGAGGGCCGCGTGGTCATCTGTTTCGAGGTCGATGCCACGGGCTTTGTTCGCGACCCCGAATTCGTCGAGCTTTCCGACGAAATCTTCCGAGCTCCCAGCCTGGACGCGCTGATGCAGTCCCACTACAAGAGCTGGTCCGACGACCCCGGCGGCCCCGCCCGCCCGGCATGCCGCAGCTTTGTCTACAGCCTGGAACAACGTTTCTGATTCGCCTGATCCGCCTGATTCGCCTGATCCGCTGTCAATTGCCTGCCAATGCAACCGACGAGTTCCCGCTCACGCGCCGTCGGCCGGTCTATGCGTCTTGCCCTGTGTTGCGGGATGTCGGCCATGGCGCGGGTGTCGAATACCGCGGTTGTTTTCAAGAAACGTCATCCCAGCGTCTTGAAAACGATGCAAAACATGGTCAGACTTAGTCGGACTTAGCTAATTCGTGGATGGCGCGATGAAAGTAAACATGCATGAAGCCAAATCCCAACTGTCGAAGCTCGGCAAGTTAGCTTGGGAAGGCAAGGAAATTGTCATCGCCAAAGCCGGCCAACCGTATCTACGGCTGGAGCCTTATCGGAGACGTCTGGCGGAACGAAAACTAGGCGGGTACGAAGGGCAGTTCTGGATGTCTCCAGACTTTGACAAGCCCGATGAGAAACTCATCGAGCTGATTGAGAACTCGACGATTTTCCCGGATGAGGGCTAACGATGCTGCGCCTACTGCTGGATACGCATGTATTCGTTTGGTGTCTGGCGGACGTCGAAAAACTGTCCAGGGTTGCCCACGCAGCAATCGTTGACTCCGCAAACGATGTCTTTGTCAGCGCGATAACGGGTTGGGAAATTGCGGTGAAGCGGGCGAAGGGGCGAATAACGGCTCCGGACAACCTGTCAGCGACGATTGAAGAAAAGGGCTTCACGCATTTGCCGCTGAGCTTCCATCATGCGGAGCACGCGGGCAACCTGCCGATGCATCACCGGGACGCGTTCGATCGGTTCTTGGTTGCCCAAGCCCAAGTGGAAGGGCTCATCCTCGTCACCAGAGACGCGCACATTCAGCGCTACGGCATCCGCACAATGTCCGCATAGGGCAGTTTGAGAGCGGGCCAGTCGACGAATGGAGTCGCAAGCATGATAAGGCGGATGTCTACCGCCGACCGTGAACTCAGCTACCCTCGGAGATCCTCAGCCAGGCACTCACTTCGTCGGCGAACGCCCGGTAGGATGCATAGACCCGTCCGCTCATGGGATCCGACGCCGCCAGTTCCTCTACCACCTCGGCACTGTAGCCACGCAGCGCGTCGAGGACGTCGTCGGGGAATCGCCGCAGTTGCACGCCATGTTCTTCGACCAGGGTGTTGAGCGACGTGTGGTTCCGCGTATTGAACTCCGCCAGCAGGTAGTCGTTCTCGGCCATGCAGGCGATTTCAAAAATTTGCTTGAGTTCGGTGGATAGCGAGTCATGGGCCGCGCCGGAAACGAAGCACTCGATGGCGCCCGACGGTTCCTGCCAGCCCGGATGGTAGTAGTAAGTAGCCGCCTGGTGCAGGCCGAACGCGGTGTCGTTGTATGGCCCCACCCATTCGGTGGCGTCGATGGCGCCGGTCTGCAGCGCGGTAAAGATCTCCGATCCCGGGAGATTGACCGGCAGCGCGCCGGCTCGCTTCATGACTTCTCCGCCCAGCCCGGGAATGCGCATCTTGAGCCCGTTGAGGTCGGCCAGGGAATTGATCTCGCGATTGAACCAGCCGCCCATCTGGGCGCCGGTGTTGCCGGCGGGAAACGGAATCACGTCGTGGCCGGCGTAGGCTTCACGCCAGAGTTCCAGCCCGCCGCCGAAATACAGCCACGCGTTGAATTGGTCCGCGAACATGCCGAACGGAACGCTGCCGAAGAGTTGGGCCGCGGGAATGCTCCCGCGCCAGTAGATGGGAGCGGAATGGCCGAGTTGAACCGTGCCCCTGGACACCGCGTCGAGAACTTCAAACGCGGGCACCAATTCCCCCGCGGAGAACACCTCGACCTCGAGGCGACCTCCTGAAAGCTCCCCCAGCCGTCGGGCCAGGCGGTTCGCCGATGTGCCGTGCCCCGGGAAATTGGGCGGCCAGGAC
>JAKZVH010000056.1:0-21905 GCA_047516145.1 Gammaproteobacteria bacterium | reverse complement strand
GACGCTCGCCTTCACCCCGCTGGCCGGGCTCGGCACCGTAGGACCCCCAGGACTTGATCCAGTTGCCGTGCTTGTCGAACTTGGCGATGCGCGAGTTGAGGTAGCCGTCGCTGATGTAGATGTTGTCCTCGGCATCCCAGGCCACGTCGGTGGGGCCGCCGAAAAAGCCGTCGACGGCAACCGCGTCGGCGCCGCTCACGTGTTCGTACTCGTCGAATCCCTCGGGTCTTCGGCCGAGATTGAGGACCGCGTAGCCCGCCGGATCGAACTTGATCGCGGTATTGGCGCCCTTGTCCACCACCCAGAGGTTGTCGTACCGGTCGTAACGCACCGCGTGCGCGTAGCCCAACCCGTATACGTTCCGGCCGATCTCGCGCAGGAAATAGCCGTTGGGATCGAACTCCAGGAGCTGCGTTGTGGCGTTGCGGTAGAGGGGCCCGCCGGAGTTGGCCGAACCCGGGTGGTTCAGGACCATGATGTGTCCCTTCGAATTGACCGCGACGCCCAGCGTCTCTCCCAGGTTCATCTCGGGCGAATACTTCAGAAAGCCGGGTTCCGAAGCGTACGGAATCAGCGGTACGTCGTAATCGACCTGTTCGGCCGAGACTATCGCGGCCGGCAACGTCAAGAGCAGAAACGCAAGTACCCTCATCGAAATCTCCTCCAGGTGAAGTTCAGCAGAAACCGGCGTACCGCGGCAAGGACCCCCATGGGCGGAACCGGCGCGGCCGCCTCCCGTCACCGCACGGCGATGGGTCGAACCGGGGAACCGGTTGCGCCCTTGATTCGCTCGGTCAAGGCCAGGAACAGGAACTCATGGACATCGTCGCCGGCGACCTCCCGCAACTCCATGTTCTCGAGCAGCGGGATGCCTTCGGCGAGAAACAGCATGCGATGCACGTTTTCCGTCGATGGCCGCGGCCTGACTTCCACGCAGCAACTGTCGGCGCCCACCAGCGCCACCTTGCGGCCGATCAACCAGCGCGTCACCTCGGTATAGATGCCCGGCGATCCCTCGTTCTCGCCCGTGCCGACATAGGAGTCGTTGTACTTCGAAGGATTCGTCCAGTTCACCGCCCAGCCGTAGTTGAAGAGCACCGCATCGCCCTGACCGACCGAATCCTCGGCCATGTCCTGTCTCGCCAAAGCGCCGCGCACGTCGTCCATGGTCACTTCGTAGCCTGCGGGCAGGCTGGCCATGCCCTTGTACCCCGCGATATCGATCAGAACGCCGCGCGTAATGAACGGCTTCATGTGCTCGACTCCGAGCGCCTCGAGCCCGCCCAGCCCCTGGTTCGCGCCCGTCATTTCTTCCGCGGTGAAGCCGTTGTAGAAGACGGATTTCAGCGCACCATCCGCCATCTCGACGGTTTCGCCCTGGTGTCCCAGGGCATCGAACTGCGTTCCCATCTGCCCGATGAAACCCGTGAAGTAGTCCCGGTGGGCCGCACCCTCGCCGGCCTGAGTCGGTGCCGGAGTGGGAACGACGCTGAGATAGTAGGGCCGGTTACCGTATTGGGGCATGCTCGCCTCGTAGGGATGGCCGAGTTCGTAGGTCTGGCCGGTGCGGGGAATCTGCAGGGCCTCAAGAATCTTCTCGGCCGTGACGTAGTTCGAGGCGCCGGCCTGATCCGCCGCGCCGTGGGGGGACGGCCACCAGGGCCCCTGGTCGCGGGTCTGCCCGAAACCGGGCAACGCGGCCGCCATGCATGCGGCCGCCGCAATCGAAACGAGCGCCGATTGTTTTTCGATCATTCTGTACTCTCCGTGTTGCACCGCGAATCTCTTCGCGTGGATGGGCGCGCACGGCAATGCCGGCGCCCGATTTCGGTTCCGATCATACCAAACCACATCGCCCGTCCGGCCGGGCACTACCCATGAGCACGGGACTGCGGCACAATGGCGCTCCATGCGCTTTCGGCCAACGATGCTATTGTTGACCTGCTTCGCCTGGGCCATCGGCGCCGCGCAGTTGCCGCCCCGCGTCGAGCGCATCGTATCGGGCCACAAGATCCCCGCCGACAGCATCAGCGTCGTTGTGCAGGCGCTGGGTGCAGACGAGGCGGTCCTGGCCCATCATCCGCTGACGCCGCGCAACCCGGCTTCCGTCATCAAGCTGGTCACCGCCTGGGCCGCGCTCGAGGTGCTTGGCCCGGCGTACACTTGGCCCACGGAGGTGTACTTCGTGGGCGACCGGAAGGGCTGGGCGCTCGACGGCGACCTGGCGCTCAAGGGTTACGGCGATCCGTACCTCGTCACCGAGGAGTTCTGGAAGCTCCTGGGCGCCCTGCGGCGTATGGGACTGACCGAGATCAACGGCGACCTGGTCATGGACGATACGGTTTTCGTCGACACGGCCGTCGAACCGGGGTCGTTCGACGGCCAATCCCACCGCGCCTACAACGTCGTTCCCAACGCGCTCCTGGTCAACTACAAGGCGATCCGGTTCCAGTTCGGGATTCATCCGGACGGGAATGGTGTACTCATCACGGCCGATCCCGAACCCGGCAATCTGAGTATCGTGAATCGACTGCGGCTGGTGGACGGACGGTGTCGCGGATATCAGGCGGGAATCGCCATGGACGTTCGCGGTGCGGAAACCGCCGATACGGTGGTCTTTACCGGCAACTTTCCCGCGGCCTGCGCGCCCTATGGCCTCACTCGCACCGCGCTGCGGCACGACACTTACGTCTTCGGCTTGTTCACGAAGCTGTGGCGGGAACTGGGCGGCCGGCACACGGGCGAATGGCGCCATGCGGCCGTCAACGATGACCTGGAGCCGGTGATGGTCTGGCGGTCGCCGCCGCTGGCCGAGATCATTCGCAAGATCAACAAGAACAGCAACAACGTGATGACGCGCCAGTTGCTCTACACGCTTGGCCTCGAGGCATCGACTTCGCCGGGTACGCTCGCGGGTGGTGTCGAAGCGATTCGCAACCAACTCGGGGCGCGGGGTTTGAATACCGAATCCCTGGTGATCGACAACGGTGCCGGGCTGTCGCGGGCGACTCGGATCTCGGCACGGTTGCTTGTGGACATCCTGCAACTCGCCCAGGAACCCCCCTACGGTGCGGAATTCATGGCCTCGATGTCCATAGCCGGGCTGGACGGCACGACCCGCAGACGATTCACCCGAGGGGAAGCGCGCGGCCGGTCTCATGTGAAGACCGGGAGCCTGGATGACGTGTCCGCGATCGCCGGCTACGTGCACGGTTCAAGCGGCGTGACCTACGCGGTGGCCGCCATGATCAACGCCGGCGATGCCCACCGCGGTCCCGGCGAGGAATTTATGGACGAACTCATCAACTGGGTCCACGAACTGCCCTGAGTGGGCTTGCCGCCGCGGCATCTCCACGGCTTCGCTACGAACGGTTGAGCCCCACAGGCTGAGCGCGCGCCCGCAGTCGGCGCTGGCGCTGCCTCTTGCGCCAACCTACCGCGCGGAATCCCAACAGCAGCGCAAGCACGGCGATGTACAGCAGCGGCTCGGAAACATCGATTTTCACAAGCCAGAAAAAGTGCACGGCGCCGAGTATGCCGATCGGATAGACCAGCCGGTGCAGTTGCTTCCAGCGCCGGCCCAGCCGCCGCTGCATGGCGTTGGTGGACGTGATCGCCAACGGGATCATCAGCACCAGCGCGAGAAAGCCGACGGTGATGTAGGGTCGCATGGCGATGTCCACCAACAGCGATCGCCAGGCGAGTCCCCGATCCAGTACCGCGTAGGTGACCGCGTGCAGCAGGATGTAGCCGAATGCGGCCAGTCCCAGCGTGCGCCGCAGTGCGACCAGCCAATTCCAACCGGTCTGTTTTCGAATCGGCGTGATCGCGAGCGTGAGAATCAACAGATTCAGCCCCGTCTTGCCGAACGTGTGCAGCACCTCCTGCACCGGGTTTGCGCCCAGGTCGCCGAATCCCGCGGTTCGCGCCGCGATAACGGCAAAGGGCAGCAGGCAGGCAAGTATGACCAGCGCCTTGACAAGCGCCAGGGACCGCCGGGTCATCGCGATCGCTAGTAGTTCTTCATCAGGTCAAGCCCCGTGTAGAGGCTCGCGACCCGATCGGCGTAGCCGTTGAAAAGCCGCGTCGGAATGCGGGACGAGAACAGCCCGGATCCCAGGACGCGCTCCGAGGCCTGGCTCCATCGGGGGTGATCCTTGTCGGGATTCACATTGGAGTAAAAGCCATACTCCCGCGCGCTGGCCATGTTCCAGCTGGTTTCGGGCTGCCGCTCCATGAAGCGGATGCGGACGATGGACTTGATGCTCTTGAAGCCGTACTTCCAGGGCAGGATCAGGCGCAGGGGCGCGCCGTTCTGGTTGGGCAGTACCTGTCCGTAGAGCCCGACGGTCAAGAGCGCCAGCGGGTGCATGGCCTCGGCGATGGCAAGCCCCTCGCGATAGGGCCAGCGCAGGACCGGATAGCGTACACCCGGCATCTGATCCGAGTCGTTCAGGGTGAAGAATTGCACGTACCTGGCCCGGGACGTGGGTTCGAAACGCTTCAGCAGGTCTCCCAACGGGAACCCTACCCAGGGCACCACCATGGACCAGGCCTCCACACAGCGAAACCGGTACAGCCGATCCTCAAGCGCGTGCCCCTTCAGCAGGTCCTCAAGAGCGAATGTGCCGGTCTTTTCCGCCTCCCCCTCCACGGTAACGGACCATGGATGCGGCCTGAGAGTGTGCGCATTCTTTGAAGGATCGGTCTTCCCGGTTCCGAACTCGTAGTAGTTGTTGTACCCGGTAATGTCCTCGAATGCCGTGATCTCTGCCTCGACGTCGTTTTCCCAGGGCTCCGGATCCTTGAAATTCCCGTCCGCGGGAAACGGCGAAACACGCTCCGGGCGTTGACCTTCCGTGAACGGTTCAAGATCGGGGTAACCGGCGTCGATAGCCTGGCCCCAGGCATTTGCGGCGGGGATGAGTCCGGCTGCCAGTGCCGCCTGCAGGACTTCCCGGCGCCGGAAAAACGTGGACTCTGGGGTGATTTCCGAAGGTTTTATGTCCGGGGGGCTTTTGATCAACATTTTCTGGTCCTCGCAGTCGCGGACTGGGCTCGTTGGCCCAATCTTGCAACCGTTTGACAAAAATGGCCAGTATTGGTTCGAGAATCGATGCGCCATCTCCGTTACAATCACCGCTCGAAGCCCCGCCAAAACGGGTTCAGCCAACATTTTTTCCAGAGGACGCCCATGAAGCTGATAACCGCTGTAATCAAGCCCTTCCGTCTTGACGACGTACGCAATGCCTTGGCCGAGGTCGGCGTACAGGGCATGACGGTGACCGAAGTCAAGGGATTCGGGCGGCAACGGGGTCACACGGAACTCTATCGGGGCGCCGAATACGTGGTGGATTTTCTTCCCAAGGTCAAGGTGGAGGTTGCGTTGACCGAGGATATGGCGGAGCGCGCCATCGAAGCCATCGTGGAGTCCGCACGCACCGGGAAAGTCGGCGACGGAAAGATCTTCGTCACCGATCTCGCAGAGGTTTACCGTATTCGTACCGGTGAGACCGGCGATCAAGCCATCTGATCGGGAGAGCAATGGTGAAAAGAACAACCGCAACCATTTTGACGATGGCGTTGTTGCCGGGGATCGGCTGGAGTCAGACACTGGACTCCGGCGATACGGCGTGGATGATGACGGCCACCGCCCTGGTTCTGTTCATGACGCTGCCCGGTCTGGCGCTCTTTTACGCCGGACTGGTGAGGAGTCGCAACGTACTGTCGGTGGTGATGCATTGCTTCGCCATCGCCTGCATGGTGTCGGTTATCTGGGTCGTCTGCGGCTACAGCATGGCATTCGGCGACAGCATCGGAGGATACGTCGGCGGGTTGTCCAAGGCATGGCTCAGCGGAGTCGGGATGGACGCGTTGAGCGGCAGCTACCCCGAGACAGTATTTATCATGTTCCAGCTTACGTTCGCGATCATCACTCCGGCGCTGTTCGTGGGCGGTATCGCCGAACGCATGCGTTTTTCCGCGCTGCTGCTGTTCGCCGGCGCCTGGGTGGTGCTGGTCTATTTCCCGGTTGCCCACTGGGTCTGGGGCGGCGGCTGGCTCGCCGAGCTGGGATTCCGCGATTTTGCCGGCGGTGCGGTGGTCCACGTGACGGCCGGTGTGGCGGCACTGGTGGCCGCTTTGGTGCTCGGCAATCGAACCGGATTCCCGGATACCGCCATGCCACCCCACAATCTGCCCATGACCGTAACCGGCGCCTGCATGCTGTGGGTGGGCTGGTTCGGTTTCAACGCCGGTAGTGCGTTGGCGGCGGACGGAGCGGCCGGGATGGCCATGCTCGTAACCCACATCGGCGCCGCGCTGGGCTCGTTGACCTGGATGACCGCCGAATGGGTCAAGTACGGCAAACCCAGCGTACTCGGTATCGTCACCGGCATGGTCGCGGGCCTCGCTTCCATCACCCCGGCGTCGGGTTTCGTGGGGCCGATGGGGGCGCTGATCATCGGCGTTGCGGGCGGCCTGGGTTGCTTCCTGGCGACTCAATTCATCAAGCGAAAGCTCAGGATCGACGATTCTCTGGATGTCTTTCCGGTCCACGCGGTAGGCGGAATGATCGGCCTGCTACTGACGGCGGTGCTTTCCGTATCCAGTTTCGGGGGCGTGGGGCTCGACGAAGGTGTGAGCGTCGCGGGTCAGTTCGGCGTGCAGGTCATCGGCATCGTCGCCACCTTCGCCTGGTGCGCGTTGATCAGCTTCCTGCTGTTGAAGGCGATCAATGCCATCGTGCCGCTACGGGTGAGCAGCGAGGAAGAGACCGAAGGTCTGGACCTGGTGCTCCACGAGGAGCGCGGCTACAACCTATGAGTCTTCCTGGTCTTCCTGTCCGGTGGGGAGTCTCAGGGTCACCTTGAGGCCCCCGCCGGCCCGGTTGGCAGCGGTGGCTTTGCCGCCGTGCAATTCCATCACCCGGGCGGTAATGGCGAGCCCGATTCCCTGTCCCGCGCCGCCGCCGGTCACCTGGCCGTGATCCCGGCTCGCGTCGGCCCGGTAGAGGGGCTCGAAAATGCGCGGCAGGTCCTCCGGACGCACACCGGGTCCGCGGTCCTTGACCGTAACCACGATTTCGCCCGCCTCTGACGCAATCTCGACATCGATGGGCCCGGCCTCGCCGGCGTAGGTGAGCGCGTTGCGGACCACGTTCTCCACCGCGCTCGCGATTCCACGAGGGTCGCCGAAGACCTGCCGCGGCTCGGGGCAATGCAGGTTGACCGTGGCTTGCGGGTGTTCGTAGCGTGCATCCTGCACGATCCCCTTGCCGAGTTCGTCAATTGCGATCCGCTCGCGGGTTGGTTCCTGCTGCGTGCGCAGCCGTGCCAGGGTCATGATCTGCCCGATTAGGGCATCGAGCCGTTCGGCTTCCCGCTCGATGCGCTCGAGATCGGGCTGTGCCTGTTCGTTGGCCTTGCGCTGTGCCAGCCCCAGCGCCATGCGGATTCGGGCCAGCGGAGACCGCAGCTCGTGGGAGATATCCCGCAGCAGCGTTTCCGTGTCGGTGACCAGCGCCTGAATCCGCTCGGCCATGGTGTCGAAGTCACGGGAGAGAATACCCACCTCGTCGGTGGCCCAACCCGGTTTCGGCCCGCCAACCCGCGTGTCCAGGGCGCCGGTGGCCAGCGCCCGGCTGGCGCGCTGCAAACGGGCGATGGGCGCCGAGATGTAACGCGCCAAAAAAAGCGACATCAGCGCCGCAATCAGCAACGCGATCGTGCCGACGGCGAGCCGGGTCCCCGGCCAGGCCAGCAAACCAAACACTGAAACCGGCGGGCGCACGAACAGCAACCGGTACTCGTCGCCGTCCGCTGCCACCAGACTAGGCGTCAACTGGGCCGGACGCAGGTTGGTCGGACGCTCCCCGCGAGGCTCACTGCCCCTGTCGGGTGAGCCCGGTCCCCTGTCCGATCCGCCAAAACCCATCCCGTCATTGGCCCGTGGCGGGCTGAGGCGCAGCAGCCGCCGCATCTCCCCCGGCAACGCCCGGCCGAGCAGTTCGTTGCCGCGGTCATCGACGACCAGCAGCAGCAATCCCGACTCCTGTCGGGTATTTTCCGCCAGCCAGTCGCGCAGGCCTCGTTCTCCCCGCTGCCCCAACGCCAGGGCGGCCTCGTTCACCATGGGGTCATGGGCGTCGATCCTGACCGGATCGAACGCGTCCCTGGCAAGTTGGAAACTGACGTACACGGTGGCGACCAGGGTCGCCGCCATGGCTGCGCCGAAGGAGAGAAAGATTTTCAGATACAGGCTCATATTCGGAATCCGGGGTCAGCCTTGCGCGGGAATCAGCACGTAGCCACTGCCGCGCACGCTGCGAATCGGTGAATCGGGGGTGGTGTCGGACGCCAATTTCTTGCGCAGGTTGCTGATGTGCGTGTCCAGACTGCGGTCGTCCGGCAGCAACTGCCGGCCCAGGGCGGCCCGCGTCAGGGCGTCCCGGGATACCACTTCGCCGGCGGACCGCATCAACGTGACAAGTATGGTGAACTCGGCGTTGGTCAACTTGAGCGCATCGCCATTCACAGACACCTCACGGCGCTTGAGGTGGGCCGATAACGGTCCCACCGTCAACTCGCTCGCCTCCTCCGGCACGGTCTCGCGGGCTCTGCGCAGGATCGCCTTGATTCGGGCCAACAGTTCCCTGGGATTGAACGGCTTCGGCAGGTAGTCGTCCGCCCCCATCTCCAGGCCCACGATGCGGTCCACATCGTCCCCGCGGGCCGTCAGCATCAGCACCGGACTCTGCACGCCGCCTTGCCGCAACTGCCGCAAGACGTCAAACCCCGACAGCCCGGGGAGCATGACATCGAGGATGATCAGATCGTACTCATCCTGCTGCGCGCGACTGAGCCCCTGGGTGCCGGACCCGACGGCCGTGATGATCATGCCTTCCGGTTGCAGATACTCGGCCAGCATCTCCGTGAGCTGGCTGTCGTCGTCCACCAGAAGTACTCGATATGCGCGCATTTCCCATCTGCCTTGTGCCGTCGCCTGCATTTCTCACCTATGCGCGCGGCCTGATCCGGTCACCTCGCGACAATATATTGCGCCACGGTATCCGTGGCGTCTATCGAACGCCGCTGACCTTGAGAAAAGTTGAGACAGTCTGGCTAGCGCGCGGTGAGCGGGGCGGGATCGGCTGTACCGCACTTGCGGACGGCGCGCAATGCCGCCGGAACCAGGGCGCCCACCGGCGCGAAGATGATGGCCGCTAGTCTCGGACGAGTCGAAATCGGTCAACGATGAGGGTGCCGATCAGCGTCATTCCTGGACAAAGTATCGAAACTCGTGGCTGTAGGACACGGCTGCCGTCGCCACGGGCTCGCCGTCCACGAAGCGCGGGCGAAAACGCGCCTCTGCCAACCGGCGCGCGTATGGGGCGTCCATCAGCCCGGCAGGTTCCGACCTGGCGATGGCGATATCGGTGGCCGTTCCATCCGCGGACACGGTGAATCGCGCCTCAATGGAACCCCATGCATAGGACCCACGGTTGCCCCGCCAGTCCACAGGCGTGGTTGGGGGCACAAAGTAGATGAGCTGCGGCGCCGCGAAGAAGTCGATGGCGAGCGACGTCTGCCCGGTCGCAAGCGCTGCATGGGCTTCCCGGTAGTACTCCAGCGCCGCTTCCGTGCGCCGGCGGGACAGCTCCCAATCGCCCAGGACGGCAAGCGCACCGGCGCGCTGGACCGGCGTTGCGTTCGTGCTCGACTCCAGTACCCGCTGAAGCTGCCTGCGCGCCGCACGCGTTTCTCCGAGAAGGATATCGATGGCGGTCATGTTGCCGAGCGTGACGAGCAGGCGCCCGTCATCGTCGCCGTAATGCTCGCGCTGAATGGCGACGACTGCCTCATACTCCTCCCGGGCCAGCATTCGCATTCGGGAAAGATCGTAGTAGTCGGCCAGATCATTGCGAAACGGAATCGTGCGCGGATCGTCTTCTCCGAACCGCCGCAGCGCCACGGTCAGGCGTTCCCGCTGCAAGTTCAGCGCCTCGAGTGTATCGCCCATGAGCAGATAGGCACGGCCAAGTTCATCCAGCAGCGGCAATTGCTCCAGATTGAACAAGCCGGAATTCCGTTGGGTTACGTGCCGGGCTTCCTCCAGCACGGTTATCGCCTCCACGGGCCGATCGTTGAGCAGGTAGATTCGGGCAAGCTCCGTATAGGGTTCGAGCAGCAGGGGCGAATATTCGCCGTGTTCGGCTGCGAGCTCGCCGATTCCCTCAAGATAGCTTGCCTGGGCGTCGTCCAGTTCTGCGCGATCGCGCTGCAGCCTGGCACGCTCGATCGGTTCCTGGGCATTGGCGATTGCCGCGTTGCAAGCGACAACCAGCAGCAGGAACCCCCAGCTACGACTTCGTGGGTGACCGACGACGATCACTCGCCGTTCGCGCCCCTGGGCGTGTAGTAGAAGGTGAAGTCTCTCGCGATTTCCGCGGCCACGACGGGTTCTCCGTCGACCAATCTCGGCCGGAAGCGAGACCGCGCAATGGAGCGGGCGCTTGATTCATCCTTGAATCCCGGCGGTACGGATTCAAGAATCGCGATATTTGCCGTTCTTCCGGACGGAAGTACATTGAAGGTTACCAGTACGTGCCCCGCCTGCGCGCCGGGCTCACCAGGGTCCGCCAGGCCGCGGGTGCTCGGGTACTCGTGCAGCACGTAGTCGGGCTCGAAAAACCAGCGCCTTTGCACCTGCTCGCCGTCCTCCAGTTCGCTCAACAGGCTCCAGGCCTGCCGGTACTCATCTCCGGTCGGGCCGATCTTGCTGAACGCGACGTTCCAATCGCCGATGTCCCGCAATACCCTTGCCATCTGCAACTTGTCCGGTTCCGGCTGGGACTGGAGTATCTCCAGGGCTCGCTTCAGGGAGCCGATCCCTCGCCCCTCCGGGAGCTTCTGAACGCGAAAGCTGTTGCCGATCTGTCGCAACGGCTGGGCCAGCAACGGACTCTCCTTGCCGTCCAGTCTGCGAACTATGGTCATCGCCCGGCCGTAATAGTCGCGTTCCTGCTGGTAGCGATATCCGTTTCGTAACCACAGGGCATGTTCGTAGAGGGCGGGCAGGATTTCCAGCGTATCTGAACCGTGAATACGCTCCATGATCCTGAGCGCATGCAGTTTCTGCAATTCGGCTTCCTCATAGAGTTCCATGCCGATCATGGAATTGGCGATGTGGTCGAGAATCTCGACCTGCCTTTCGTTAAGAAGCCCGCCGACCCGGCGGCTGACCGCGCGCGCCTCCTCCAGGACAGTCACCGCCTGTGGATGCCGGTTCATCGCCTGATAGGTCACGCCGAGGCCGATCAGAGGCGTGATGACGGAAACGGCAAACTCCCCATCGGTGGCCCGCAATATATTGACGGCCGCAAGAAAGTTTCGCTCCGCCTCCTCGTACAGGCGCGCCCGACGCTGGGTCTCGGCCAGATTCGAGACGGCCACGCCGTTCTCCGAGGAGAGGGTGCCGAACTCCTCGGCGGTGAGTTCAACCACACGCACGGCGACGGGCACGGCCGCCTGATACTCGCGGAGGTCCAGCAGGTCCCGCAGCGACAATTGCGCCTCGATGCGGGAAATGTACTGATCGAGCTCAGGTCCTGTCGGGCCTTCAGTCCCCGTTCCATCGTCGAGCGGGACGCCCGTGGTCGGCGGTGAACCGGTGTCGATCGCCGCCGTGTCGGTCGCCATTGGCTCGGCGTCGTTCATTGCCGATTGGATCTCGACCGTGGCCGCGTTGGAGCCGGTTAGCGGCGCATCGGGTTCCTGTGCGGCCACCGGCGCGAGGCAAATAAACAAAAGCAACGCACGCAGGCAGGCGTCCGCAGTGGAACCGCGACTGAGTGGCGAAATGGGCCGTCGGTTAACCATCCCCGACCATTCTATCCAAAATCGGCGCGCCTCGCCCGATTTTCGGCGCCTTGGACCTGTAGACCGATTTGGGCACGCTGGGTTCCGGAAACCCGGTATTTTGGGCTTGTCGGGACGGTTTCCGTGCCTATAATGTCGCGCGGGCCGGGAAGATTGAAACGAATGAGTATCGCGACCACCGTCGGTGACGCCCTTGCGTTCGAGGAGATCGATTTCCGGATTCTTCGGCATACGCCCACGCGTTCGCCTGCACACCGAGCGGCGAAGGCCGGAATTCAACCGGAGCGTCTGGCGAAGGCCGTATTGCTGAAGGATCCCTACGGTTACCTCCTCACCGTCATTCCCGCGTTGCATGAACTGGATCTGGAGATTCTCCGATCGGAACTGCACCGGCGCTTGACGGTAGCAACGGAAGACGACCTGGATGAGCTATTTTGCGATTGCGCCGTCGGCTCGGTTCCACCCATCGGACCGTGGTATCGTGTCCCCACCGTGGTAGATATC
The DNA here is from genome assembly GCA_047516145.1 of Gammaproteobacteria bacterium. Lineage (GTDB taxonomy): Bacteria > Pseudomonadota > Gammaproteobacteria > Steroidobacterales > Rariloculaceae > UBA6522. Next base: position 9,522 of record JAKZVH010000056.1, on the reverse strand, counting down.
AGCCTCAAGGTTCAGCCGGATATATTCTTCGAAGCCGGCGATCACCGATCTCTGGTACAGGTCAGCGACACCAGCTTCGAACGGCTCATGGCCGGAGCCGAGTATTTCTCATTCTCCCGCCCGCCCGGCGATTAATTGCAGGTTGCCAATGGAACCCACCAACACGGACGGCACCGAGTACTTTCACCAGGTAGTGGACTGCCAATGGGGCTGTCCCGCCCACACCGACGTGCCGCAATACATTCGCCTGATTGCGCTCGGCCGCTTCAGCGACGCCTACATGCTGAACCGCGAGTCCAACGTCTTCCCGGGGATACTCGGGCGGGTCTGCGATCGCCCCTGCGAGCCGGTCTGCCGACGCAGTCGTGTCGAGGACAAGCCCGTGGCGATCTGCCGGTTGAAGCGCGTGGCCGCGGACAATCGCGGTGATATCCGCGACCGGCTCCCCATGGCGCCAAAACAGAAAAACGGCAAGCGGGTCGCTCTGGTCGGCGCCGGCTGCGCGTCGCTTGCGGTGGCCAACGATCTGATGCCCCTGGGATACGAGTGCGTCATCTACGAGGCGCTGGACAAGACCGGCGGTTTGATGCGCACCAACATCCCGTCGTTCCGGCTGCCGGCTTCGGTAATGGACGAGGAAATCGATTACATCACCGATATGGGCGTGGACCTCCGGCTCAACACCCCGGTCAACAGCATGCGCGAGTTGCTGGCCGAGGGCTTCGATGCGGTCTTTGTCGGTAGCGGCGCGCCCAAGGGGAAAAACCTCAGCATCCCGGGCCGCAACGAAAGCGACCGTATTCACGTGGGCATCCAGTGGCTGGAGTCGGTGGCGTTCGGGCATACGGAGTCCATCGGCAAGAAGGTGCTGATCATCGGCGTGGGCAACACCGCCATGGACTGCTGCCGGACCTCGCTGCGGTTGGGGGCCGACGACGTCAAGGTCATGGCGCGCAAGCCGCGCGGATTCTTCAAGGCATCCGACTGGGAACTGGAGGATGCCGAAGAGGAGCGCGTGGAGATCGTCGTCAATCATTCGCCCAGGGAATTCGTCCTCCGCGACGGAAGACTGGTGGGCATGAACTTCGAATTGATGGACTACGACGTCGATGAGAACGGCCGCATCGTCGACAGCCGGGTGGTTGGTGAGCGTTTCTTCCCCTGCGACGATGTAGTGCTGGCTATTGGCCAGGACAACGCCTTCCCCTGGGTCGAGCGGGATCTGGGAATGGAATTCGGCCGCTGGGAGGTCCCGGTGGTCGATCCGGTCACTTTCGAATCCACGCTTCCGGGCGTCTTCTTTGGCGGCGATGCGGCATTCGGACCAAAGAACATCATCTGGGCGGTGGAGCACGGTCATCAGGCCGCGATTTCAATCGACAAGCATTGCCGCGAGCAGCCGTTGGAGGAACGCCTGCCCCGCGGCGTCAACCTGCAGAGCGCCAAGATGGGCATCCACGAGTGGAGCTACAGCAACGACTTCGATCCGTCGGCGCGGCGGATCATGCCCCACGTGGACCTCAAGAGGCGGTTCAGCAAGCTCGATATCGAAGTCGAGCTCGGTTTCACCGTCGAGCAGGTGATCACCGAAGTGGAACGCTGTCTGAATTGCGATCTGCAGACGGTGTTTACGGCGGACCTGTGCATCGAGTGCGATGCCTGCATCGACATCTGCCCCGTCGATTGTCTGACGATCACTCCCAACGCGGACGAGGAAACGCTCAGGCAGAACCTCAAGGCACCGGCGCTCGAACCGAGCCAGCCGTTCTACGTATCCGGGCCCCTGAAACAGACCTCCCGGGTCATGGTCAAGGACGAAAACCTTTGCGTGCACTGCGGCCTCTGCGCGGAGCGGTGTCCGACAGCGGCCTGGGACATGCAGAAGTCAACCCTGGTCATTCCATACGCGGCCGACGAGGCGGCAGAGGACATCGCGCGGTGTCAACGCAAAGCAGGATAAACGACTTCGTCATCCGGCTGGCCAACGTGAACGGCACGGGTTCGGCCAGTGCCAATGGTCTGCTGATGAAGACCATATTCCGGATGGGCATACCGGTCATGGGGAAGAACTTCTTCCCGAGCAATATTCAGGGCCTTCCCACCTGGTACGAGATCCGCGTCACCCGGGACCGGCACCTGGCGCGCTCCGGAGAGATCGACATCATGGTGGCGATGAACGCGGAGACCTACCAGCAGGACCTCCGCTCGCTCAGCCCGGGCGGCGTATTCGTGTACGACTCGACCTGGCCCAGGCACAGCGTCGTCAACCGCTCGGACGTGACCATAATCGGCGTGCCCCTGGCGCGGATGTGCAATGAGCACTTCAGCAACGCCAGAGCCCGGATTCTCATGAAGAACATGGCTTACGTGGGCGCGCTCGCGGAGTTGCTGGACCTGGACCGGGAAGTCATCGAGGCGGCCGTGCGCCAGACATTTGCCTCAAAGCAGGCGTTGATCCAGGCGAACATGGACGCCATTGAACTCGGCGCCAATTACGCTCGCGACAACTTCAATTGCCCCTTGCCCACACGCGTCGAACCGATGGCGGCGACCGCGGGCCAGATCATGATCGACGGCAACACGGCGGCGGCGCTCGGATGCGTCTACGCGGGCGCGACCGTGGGGGCCTGGTATCCAATCACGCCATCCACATCGCTGATGGACGCGTTCAAGTCGTTCAGCGAGCGGTTCCGGGTCGACCGGGAAACCGGCCGCCGCAATTACTGCATCATCCAGGCGGAGGACGAACTGGCGGCCATCGGCATCGTCCTGGGCGCGTCGTGGAACGGCGCAAGGTCGTTCACACCCACCAGCGGGCCGGGGCTGTCGCTGATGAGCGAATTTATCGGCTTCGCCTATTTTGCGGAGTTGCCCGCCGTGCTGTTCGATGTTCAGCGCGTCGGCCCGTCCACGGGCATGCCGACGCGGACCCAGCAGGCCGACATTCTCTCCGCCGCCTACGCCTCCCACGGCGATACCCGCCATGTACTGCTGTTCCCGGCCAATCCGAACGAAGCTTTCGAGTTGTCGGTGACGGCGTTCGACCTGGCGGATCGGCTGCAGACCCCGGTGATCGTGATGCTCGACCTGGACATCGGCATGAACGACTGGATGTGCGATGACCTGCAATGGGATGACGGCTACCGGCCGGACCGGGGCAAGGTGCTCAGCGCCGAGGAACTGGAGAATGCGGAGTCCTTCTACCGGTACCTCGATGTGGACGGCGACGGTATTCCCTACCGAACCTATCCCGGCGTCGGCGGCAAGGGCGCTTACTTCGTGCGCGGTTCCGGGCACAACAAGTACGGCGCCTACACCGAGGACGCGGAGGAGTACCAGGAGGTCGTCGACCGGTTGAACCGCAAATGGCGAACCGCCGCCGAACTGGTCCCGAAGCCCGTCACCGGGATGCGCAAGTCCGCGGACTGGGGCATCGTTGCGGTGGGCAGTAGCGACTACGCGGTTGCCGAAGCCGTGGAAATACTGGCGCGCAAGGGTATCCACCTGAATTACATGCGCATCAAGGCGTTTCCCTTCAGCGAGGAAGTGGTCGATTTTCTCGATCGGCACCAGCGCGTATTCGTCGTGGAACAGAACCGGGATGCCCAGCTCAAGAGCCTGCTCATGATCGAGACCGACTACCCCAAGGCACGCATGGCGTCGATTCTGCACTACAGCGGGTTGCCCATCGATTGCCGTTGCGTGGTGGAAGGGATTGAAGCTTCGCTGGCCAGGGGAGAAGCCGCATGACATTTATCTCCAAGCCGAAGATCGTTCACAAGGGCCTTACCCGCAATGCCCTGGGTCTGACGATTCGCGACTACGAGGGCGGCATGTCGACGCTCTGCGCGGGTTGCGGCCACGATTCAGTCACATCGGCCATTGTCCAGGCGTTTTTCGAATTGGCCATTCCGCCCAATCGGGTCGCCAAGCTCAGTGGCATCGGCTGCTCGTCGAAGACGCCCGCGTATTTTCTGAGCGAGGCGCACGGCTTCAATTCGGTCCACGGCAGAATGCCCTCGGTCGCCACCGGCGCCAGCGCGGCCAATCGCGAGCTCTACCTCCTCGGCGTGTCCGGCGATGGCGATTCGCTGTCCATCGGGCTGGGGCAGTTTGCCCATGCGGTGCGCAGAAATCTCGACATGCTCTACATCATCGAGAACAACGGTGTTTACGGTCTCACCAAGGGGCAGTTTTCCGCATCCGCCGATGTCGGGACGAAGGCCAAGAAGGGCGAGGTCAACGAGCAACAGCCCATCGACCCGGTGCAGATGGCCATGGCGCAGGGGGGATCCTTCGTCGCGCGAAGTTTTTCCGGCGACAAGGAGCAACTGGTGCCGCTGATCAAGGCCGGCATCACGCACGAAGGCTTTGCCTTGATCGACGTGCTTTCGCCGTGCGTCACCTTCAACGATCACGAAGATTCCACCAAGAGCTATGCCTACACGCGCCGGTATTTTCACCGTGCCATGCACGCCGATTTCATCCCCCCCGCCGAGGAGATCAAGCTGGCCTATGACGACGGCGAAGTGATGCCCGTGGAGTTGCACGACGGCAGCAGGATCCTGCTTCGCAAGATCAGCGAGGAATATAACGTTCATAATCGCGGTGCCGCGATCAACTTCATCCGCGCCCACCAGCGGCGTGGCGAGATCGTCACCGGGTTGCTGTATATCGACGAAGGCGAGCCCGACATGCACGGCATCTACCGCACCTCGGAGACGCCGCTGAGCGCCCTGCCGTTCGAGCAGCTGTGCCCCGGAAGCGGCGCCCTCGACAAGATACAGGAACGATTCAGATAGGCTCCGCCCGACGTGCCTCACGATCCCCGGCGGGCCTGCGATAGGGTAGATCCGTGGTGAAACACCTGGCGTGGATTCCAGCCCTGACCCTGGCGACAATGATGCCCCTCCAAAGTAGCGCGCAAGCCCGTTCCTATTCCAACGCGGGCAAGGCGGAGCTCGACGTGTTTCTGGCTCAAGCAGTCCGGGAAACCTATGTCCCCGGACTCGTCGCCATGGTCGTGGGCAGGGATGGGGCGATCTACCAAGGCGCCTTCGGCGACCTGCGCGTCGAGCTGCTGCCGGCTCCCAATGCCACGGTGACGCTGCGATTTCCGATGGGCGCCGGGCGCGACAGTTTCGGCCTCGGATTTCAGATCGCCGGCGAGCACGATGAGGCCGATATGCGCGCGCCGGGCAGCCTGAGTTGGGCGGGTATCCACAATACCCAGTTCTGGATCGATCCCCGCAACGGGATCGGCGCCATCCTGCCGATGCAGTATTGGCCGTTCTACGACGGTGTTGCCATGGAGGCGTTCGTGGGATTCGAGGAGCGCGTGTACCGGTATCTGCAGTAACCCGGTACTCGTAATTCGAGCCAGATACCGCGAGCGGATCGGTTCCCTCTGTAGAACTCCGGTGAGATATGCGCGTTGGGGCTGCGCCGGTATGATGGTGTAAGCATGCGCATTGCGATCATGGGCAGCGGCAGTGTCGGTGGGTATTTCGGCGGTCGAATGGCGGCTGCCGGCTGCGACGTGACGTTTATCGCCCGCGGGCCTCACCTTGCGGCCATCCGCGAACGGGGCCTGCGGATCCAGAGCCCGGCGCTTGGGGACGCGCTCGTTCATCCCGCCAAGGCGACCGATGTTCCCGCAGAAGTCGGCGTCGTCGATTGCGTGGTCATCGCGGTCAAACTCTGGGATACCGCTGTCGCCGCCACGGCCGCGCTGCCCATGCTGGGCCCCGAATCCATGGTCGTATCGTTGCAGAACGGCGTTGAGATGGACGCGATCGTCGGAATCGTCGGTGCCAGCCGGATGGTGGGCGGTGCCGCCTTCATCGGCAGTTCCATCGAGCGGCCGGGCGTCATCGGCCATGTCGGAACCATGCAACGCGTGGTGATCGGTGAACTCGGCGGCGGTTCGTCCCCGCGCGTCGAGCGGTTCCGGAAGGCGCTGGTCCGGGGAGGCATTAGCGCGGAAATCAGTGACGACGTCACACGAACGATCTGGGAGAAGTTTGTCTTCCTGGTGGGGCTGAGCGCCGCCACGACCGTGATGCGCGCCCCGTTGGGCCCGGTCCGTGCCGATCCCGAGGGGCGGAAGCTGCTCCTCGCCGCCATGCAGGAAACGGTTGCCGTCGCCCGCGCACGGGGAATCGACCTACCGGAAGACTACGCCGGCAATCGCCTGGAGTTCGTGGATGGATTGCCGGCGGACATGACGTCGTCCATGCACAACGATCTCCAGCACGGCAACCGGTTGGAGCTTGACTGGCTGAGCGGTGCTGTCGTTCGATTCGGCCACGACGCCGGTATCCCGACACCGGTCAATCAGACCGTGCTTGCCGCGTTGAAATCCTACGCGGCGGGTCGGCGATAGACGTTCATCCAGGCCGAATACGTCACGCGACTCCGTCGAGCGGGTTGACGTGGTGGACGCCCGGGAACCGTTGAAAATCGTGATCGGCTGAACACACGGTTGCGCCGCGTTCGATCGCGATCGCGGCGATATGGGCGTCGGTAGTCAGGTTGCCGCCAGTCCCTGTTGTTCGGAGCAAGTTTCGCAGAATCGGCCAATGACCCTCACCCGGGTATACGGCGTCGACGATGGGTTGGTCCAGCCATTCATTCACTCTGTCGATAGCAGCGTCAGGTTGCAAGGGGTGAGCAAATACGCGTGGATGGGTCGTGATACGAAGAAATGCAAGAAGACAGACCCACGGAAGCCCCACGGGGGTGTTACCGGAGAGTGTCCTGTCCAACCATTCGCGCGCGTGTGCATGGCGCGGAGCGTCCGAATTGACCGCGTAGATCAGTAGATTGGCGTCGATCAGGATCACTTGCGGAGCAACAGGTTGCGCGCGATTTCCTCATCCTCAAGTCGATCGGACAATTGCAGCGCCTTGTCGAGGTTGTACGTGCCGACCACATCGCCCAGGGACACGGGTTTGGTCCGATAAGGTCGGGTCGGAGTGGCGATGCGATCATGCGCAATGCCGGCGCGCAGAGCCTCGTTCACGACGGCTTTGAATGGTTGCCCGGTCCGATGCCCGATCTGCTTGAGCTTCCTGAACGTATCGTCGTCGATGGTCAGCGTGGTGCGCATGGGTGAGTACCGTTGGGCTTTGTGAGCATCATATCATCATCACCCGAAGCATCAAGGCATCATTTAATGATCCGGGATCGGCGAGCGCGGGAAACCAGCGGCGAATGATTCCGGCCGACCGGCGCTGATTCGATCCGATCCGGCATTGAGCGCCGGCTCGGATCAGAACGGAATCCAGGTGCTATCCGGCGACAGGTGCAGGTAGCCCACGCTGACACCCTGCCGCCATCCGACGCCAAAACGCACCGGGGCCAACACGATGTCGTCCAGACGGTTGTAGGTGACGCCAACGCCGCCGAGGACGTACAGGCTGCCCTCCACGCCGCCGAAACGCTGGTACAGGTCCTCGACCCTCTCGAGTTCGTATACGAGCACGAACGCCTTGGTGGCGCTGCCGCCCACGTCGAGGCCCACCGAGGGCCCGCGCCAATAGATCCGGCTGGTGGTGCCGTCGGAGAGATAGAGCGTTCCGTGGCCGTAGCGCAAGCCCAGTCCCAGCGAGGCCCCGCCTTCCTCGCCGATGATATAGGCCGTCGGCGGACCGTTGTTCTCGCTGAACACCCGGTTGAGCAGGTCGGCGACGCCCCGGGCGCCCCGGCCGAAGAACCCTTCGGCTTCCCGGAGCACGGATTCTTGCTGCATCGGTTGGGGCGGTACGGGACCGGTGGGTACCGGCTGACGACTTGCGCACGCGGCGACGGTCAAGGCCAGGCACAGAACACCAGCCCAACGATGAACATTCATAACAACTCCCACCGTCAATGAAGTCCTGAGCAGACAGTTTGAATGCGAAATCGCCAATGTCAACCATTTCCTGAATTTTCAACGGCTCCACCATCGTGGGCGCGTCATCGGTGAGGCAAGATCAAGTACGCACGTGCTATCCGCACGCGCCGCTTCGCTCCGGCGTCGTTAAACAATGCGATGGGCGGGTTTCAGGCTGCGACATCGGAGATAATCCCGCTTGTACACAGATGCTTGAGGGTCCGCGATGGCGGCAAATTCCGAGTATTGGGTCACGGTGCTGAGGACGCGGGACTGGCGACAGTCCAGCGACGCCGGCCTGGTGCTGACCGCGCTTCAAATCGATCACGAAATCGAGCGGGTTGAAGGGCGGTGGGTTGTCACCGTGCCGGCGGAACTGGCGGCTCAGGCCCGGGCTGAGCTCAGCGAATACGCTGAGGAACGCCGCCGGCCCCCGGTCGGAATCTTGCCCATGCCGGAACTGAGCACCGGCTGGCGCGGCGTCATCGCTTACGTCGGCGTACTTCTGGCGGTGGCCGCATTCACACGCATCGATGCCTGGGGATACGATTGGCTGGGGCTGGGAAGAATCGATTCCACCCGCATCGTGGCGGGCGAATGGTGGCGAAACGTGACCGCGCTCACCCTGCACGTGGACTTCAGTCACCTTGCCGGAAACATTGTTTTCGGCGCCTTCTTCGGCCTCTACGTCGGCCGTTACCTGGGTGCGGGAATCGGTTGGGCTGGCATTCTCGGCGGCGGTGTCCTGGGAAACGCGATGAACGTCATCATCCAGCCCGGGCGTCACCTCGCCATCGGCGCGTCCACGGCGGTGTTCGCCGCCCTGGGACTGCTGGTGGCCTATACCTGGCGGCGGGGATTCCTCAGGAACACGCCCTGGAGGATGCGGATCGCCCCGGTGATCGCCGGCATCGGACTGCTGGCCTTCACGGGCACGGGCTCCGGTGTCGAGGGCGACAACGTCGATATCCTGGCGCACCTGACCGGGTTTATCGCCGGTTTCGGCATGGGCGTCGCGCTGGCCGCTGTCGATTTGCCGCGGGAACCGGACGCCCAGAGAATCTGGGGAGCGATTGCAGTGGCAGTCGTGGTGCTTGCCTGGATGACGGCGTTCGGGACCGCAATTACGTTCTGAACGAGGCGGGGTAGAACGACCCGTGTGCTTTGCAAGAAAATTCCGATCGGGACGGTGGCGAATTGATGATCGAGCAGCCGCGCGTAGGGAGAATATCGTATATATTCGACCGACGAGCAACGCCGTCAGCCGGGATGACACGCCTGTCGAATGCAGGGGGACTTTTGCCACCGGCTCCCATGGAACAAATTCGTAACTTCTTGATTTTCGGTTGGACAGCCGCCGCCTGTTCCCTCGGCGTCAGCGCGGCGAATCCGGCCGCGAATACTGCCAGGGCTTGTGTGGTTTCCGAACCGGGAGAATCTTGGTATGCGCCTACTGGAACGTTTGGCCCGGATATTTCACCAACGTTCGTCGCGAGGGCGTGGAGGCGCCGCTGTGGCGGGGCGCACGGACCGAAAGACGCTGAAGGCATGGCTGACCCCATGTCGAAGCGGCTGTAGGGAGTACGCCCCGCCACAGCGAGCGGATCCGCGGCCGCAGCAGAACGTTGGTGAAATATCCGGGTTAG
>JAKZVH010000055.1:0-3748 GCA_047516145.1 Gammaproteobacteria bacterium | reverse complement strand
TGATGGACGGTGTCTACGCGGATAGCCGCGCGGTCAGTGACAGGACCATGGATAGCCATATCAAGAACTTACGACGTAAAGTTCGAGAGTTTCAACCGAATGAGGAGGTCATCCGCACTGTCTACGGTGTTGGCTACAAACTGGAATGATGCGGGCTAGATGCTGCTGTGGCGGGCGTGAGCCTTCTCCATGGCCTCGATGAGGGGCAGTCGGATTCCCGAGAGATACCGCACCATGGCGCCGCCGGCCGTGCAGATGTAGTCGATGTCCGTTGTCGCGACGAACTTTGCTGCCGCGGTGACTGTATCGCCGCCGCCGATCACCGAATAACCCGGTGAGGCCGCAACCGCTCTCCAGATAGCCCGCGTGCCGGCGGCAAACGGCGCTTGTTCATAGACCCCGGGGGGGCCGTTGACGAACAGCGTTTTGGCCGACCCGATTTCGGCCGTGTAGGTGTCAATGGTGTGCGCCCCGATGTCGAGGAATACCTCTTCCACTGGCAGATCCGTCACGGCGATTTCCTGGCGCTCGCCGCCCGCGTCGTACGCCAGGTCCAGCGGAATGCCGAATCGGCCCGGGTAGTCGCGCAGGTAATTTCGGGCCTGTTCGACGAATACATCGAGCCCCCGGTGTTCCAGATATTGCTCCTGCGTGTCGCCCAGGCGGTGGCCACTGGCCAACAGCATGACCTCGCCGGTGATGCCGCAGGTCAGGATTCGGTCGGCCGTGCCCGAGGCGAGCACCGGTTCCATCATTCCGAACGCGTCGGAAATCTTCGCGCCACCCAGCACAAAGACGCAAGGATGTTCCGGGGAGTGCATGACCCGGTCGAGAGCAGCGACTTCATCGGCGAGCAGAATTCCGGCAGCGGTGGGTTTGAGTTCCTGAAAGGCCACCATGGAAGGCGCATTTCGATGCGCGGCGGCAAAGGCATCGTTGACGTAGTAGTCGAAAAGCGGTGCCAGGCCACGTACGAGATACGTGTCCAGCATTTCGTCCGGACGAAGCTTCACGGCGTATTCAAACGTCGAGATTTCCTCGCTCAGGTAGCGCAGGTTCCCAAGCAGGACGGCGTCTCCCGGGCGCAGGGCCTTGACCGCTGCCTGAGCCGCCGGTCCGGCCACGTCGTCGATGTAGGCCACGGGCCTCCCGAGGTATTCGGAGAGCTTCGAGGCGTGCTCGCCCAACGGCACCAGATTCTGATAATCGAGCGTGTCGCCCTGGTGCGCGATAAGGGCGAGTTTCGCTCCACCGTCGAGCAAGTGCTCGATCGTGGGAAGGCTCTTGCGTATGCGGTTCTCGTTGACGATGCGTTTCGTCCGCGGGTCGATGGGCGAATTGATATCCACCCTCAGCAGCACTGTCTTGCCGTCGTAGTCGAACCGATCCAGGCCGGTCATGTTCGCCATGAGCGTCTCCAGGTCCTGGATGGGAAGGCATCTCGGCGCGCTCCACGAGACGAGTCCCGTGGCGATGCGCCGAATCCCCGGCAGCTTACTTCCAGTAGGGCAGGCCCAGGTAGCGGTTGGTCTGGCCGACCGCCGTCAACCGATCCGTCTCCATTCCCATGGACGCGCGAACCGCGTCGATGGACTCCGGAATGGTCACGGATTCCTGCGGTATGTGGATGCCGAACATGATGTCCCGGCCGGACTTGACGAACGTGTCCTCCCAGACGGGCACTTCGTAGATGTCACCCCTGGGCAGGCCCAGGTCGCGGGCGTACTTGAAGATCGAGGCGTTGCCGAGAAAGCCCTGATCGATGGATACCAGGCGGATTCGGTCATGTGCCGCGAACAGCGCCTTGGCCTCGTCCACGGAGAGGTCGTCCTTCGGGGTGGCGAGAACCGAAATGAAGTGCCCGTGGGTGATGGGCGCATGTACCAGCAACCCGGTGGCATCCACATGGGGCATGATGGCCATCAGGTCCACGGCCTGGTGATTGGGTGCCTTGTCCACTTGCAGCGCGTTGACGATGCCGCGGTGATAGTCGCCCGGATCCGCCACCCGCCTGACGATGGTGATGGCCACGCGTTCCACGCCGGGGCCACGATCGAGACAGTCGATGGTACGGATGAGCCCGGTGGTATTGCACGACGTCAGCTTGAGAAACCGTTCGTTCAGGCCCTGCTCGTAGTTTGCGTAGCCGTGGAAGAAAACGTCGGCAATCTCGTCCTTCTCGCCGCCCTGAAAGACCGCCTTGTTGCCGTGTTGCAGATAGAGTTCCTTGTTCTTCGCGCCGATGCCCCCCGGAGCGGCATCCAGCACGACATCCACGTCGGGAAGTATCTCCTCCATGGTGCCGGCGACCGGGACCCCGGCAGATTCCAGCGGCTCACGAGCGCCGTCATAGGCGGCGTAGAGCTTGTAGGGCATGCCTCTGTCCCGCAGGGCCTGCACGGTGAGCGTGGGGGCAGCGTCGACCACGCCTACCAGATTCATGTCGCCCTGCAACGCGACACCGTCCGCCAACCGCTGACCGATAACGCCGTAACCGGCGACCAAGACATTGACCATCTGTTAACCCTTGCACGGTAATTGAAGCTGGAATAATACATTGCAATGGCCAAAAGCGTACGGTAGAGTCCCACGCCGACTGACGCCATTCATCTCAGAATCCAATAAGAGATCGAACCCCTATGGATGTATTCCCGAGTACCGGCCCGCATCTGCACATCGTCCTCAATCATTTCCCGCTGATCGGCAGCATATTCGTCCTGGGGTTGCTGATCGCCTCGGCTAACCTGAAGAACGATGACATGCGCCGGGTCGGGTTGATTCTGTTTGTCGTTCTCGGCCTGCTCGCAATCCCCACGTACATCACCGGGGCTGCGGCTGGATGGGCGTATCAGGGACGCGCTGACATATCCGCCGAGGTTCTTGCGGCGCATCGGGACGCGGCGCTCGTGGCATTCATTTTTCTCGGGCTTACCGGGACCGCCTCGTGGCTGGCCCTTTGGCGGGAGCGCAGGAGCGGGCGCAGTTCCAGCCGGGGCATGTACACGGTTCTGGCCCTTGGCGTGGTATCGGTATTGACGATCGTCGAGGCCGGCAGCCTCGGTGGGACGGTGATTCGACCGGAACTTCGCGAAGATACCGGGATGGTTGAAGCCACCGGGTTGACCAGCGGGATCGAGGAGACAATCCAGAGCATCATCTGGGCTTGGCCATCCATGGAAGCAGCGCACTTTGTCGGCATGGCGTTGCTTTTCGGTGTCGTTCTTCTGGTGGGTCTGCGCGTACTCGGAGTCGCCCGCAACGTGCCATTTTCCGCCGTGCATCGGTTGTTGCCGCTGGGGGCCCTGGGGTTGCTGGCGAATATCGTGACCGGCATGTTCTTCTTCATCGCCGACTCTGGCCGCTACGTGGCAATGGACGGTTTCCCGCCGAAGATCATCTGGCTGGTGATCGGCGGACTCGCGGTCCTCTATTTCACTATGTTTGACGATATCTGGGCAGTGAAGTCCGGTGAGGACGCGCCGCCCCGGGCGAAGGTCATGGCGGCCTTGACGATGTTTTCATGGGCGTGCGTGCTGATCTTCGGCCGCTTGTTGCCCTACTACGGAGATGGAGGCTAGGCCATGGGTGGTTTCTTTTTCGCTCTTCTTGTCGTCGTCGGCGTTCTCGTGGTGGTGGGCGGTTTGACCTACGCCATCGACAGGGACGCGGACGTCAACGATAGCGACTAACCTGGAGAAGTTATGGGGTTTCTAAGCTGGTTGGAGGGCACGGCCTACTCGCAGTGGAT
>JAKZVH010000054.1:0-3973 GCA_047516145.1 Gammaproteobacteria bacterium | reverse complement strand
TCCCTGCCCCGGCCCGGTCGGCTGGGCAGCCGCCACACCGGCGACCGCGAGAAAGAGCAAACCCGCCCCGAGATTGCGATGGAAACGTGACCGCCACATGGCCCGGAAGTGTAGGTGGCGACTGCCCGCCTCTACGGTGGGCAGGAGTAGGTAGCGCCCTCAGTCACACTCACCGCTCGCGATGCTGGCCGCGTCGCCCCGTTGCAGTGAGATGCAGTCGTGCCGGGACGCCAACAGTCCGAATGGCGCGGCGGCCAGGGAACGCCGGTGTTCACACCGGCACCGCGGCGCGATAGCGCAGCGAAACCACCCGCTGCCGCGCACCCCGATGGCGCCGCACCGACGCCGCCCGGTGCCGCCCGGCCGGCGCTTTGATGCCGCGCGAGTGTGCCGACGGAACCCGATCATGGGGGCGATGTCCCGAGGTTCGCAGGGACCGGGAGTTGAGCGCCTGCACCGTTCGGATCTTCGTTACTCCAGCTTCAGGTTCGCGGAAATCCCGGCCAGACGCTCGTTGACGCTGGCGCGCACCGACGCGTCCGCGTCCCCGTCCAGCTCCGGCCGCACCCGGTACCGCAGGCCGTAGCCGGCCGCCAGACTCGCCAGGTCGGGCGCCAGGTCGGCGAGATCCTGGAGTTCGCCCAGTTCCAGCAACACTCCGGCGGGAGCCATCGGCCGCGACAGCGGCTCGGGCGCCTCCTCGGGGCGTTCGAGGAGCAACTGCCCGGCCTGGTCGAAGGCGCAGTCCGCCGCACCCCCGGCGAGGGCCAACCAGCGCGTGTTCACCGCGGCCCGGATGCTCTCGCGGACGAGCCCCCAGGGCATCGTTTCGCCGCGCGCCTGCGAGAGTGCCCGGCTCAGCGCGATGCCGTTCGTCCCTCCGTTCGTCCAAGCTCCCGGGAGTGACTCCGGCAGCAGTTCGGACGGCGGGATCAGATCCGGCCGGCGCCGCAGCACGGTGTTCCCGTCAAGCGCCGCCGCGGGCGGCAACTCCTTCCAGAGCGAGGTCGGCCCGTTCACGAGCCAGACCGCGCCGTCCTCGACGGCACGCGCCACCGCATCGCGCACGATGGCCGGATCGCACCTTGGCACCGTCACCTGATCCAGTCCGCCCTCGCCCACCACGATGGTCCGGTCGCCGCCGAAGTACCCCAGCACGTCGGGAAGCGGGAGCGACGCACCGGACCAGAGTTCCGGCAGGGAAGGCTTCCCAGGGTCCAGCATCCCCGGAGTCAGACTCGTCAGTTCCGCCTTCTCCGGCAGGATCGCCTCGAGTCCCGGATCGCCGGCCGCCTCCGGGTCCACCGGCTCGCGCCAAAAGGTCCTTGCGGTCCCGTCGGGACGCACCACCCGGGCGACGAACAGTCCTTCTTCGACCCCGCGCAGGACGGTCTCCCGCACGACCTCGGGCTTCAACAGCTTGGGTAGCCGGGCGTAGCGGGCGAAGGAGTCCGCGAGCTCCACCACCCGCCGCGACGGCTCGTCGTCCTTCCAGAGTTGGTACGGCCCTCCGGGGAGCAGTGCTGCCGGTTCCACCGCGGTCTCCTGGATGCGCGATCGCGGGTCCTGCTTGATTTGGGCGAAGAGCGGCCCGCCGGCGGCGCTGAGCTTGAACGCCTGCGCCCGGTTTTCGGTGTCCGTGGTGACGACGATCCCGTACGCCTGCCGCACCGCCTCGGGAAGCCGTACGCCCGTGTCCCGGAGCCTCGCCTTCAGCCGCTGCTGCTGGATGGGGTCCACCGCGTGCCCTCCCTCGTTGAGCTGCGCCTGGACCTCCTCCCAACCCAGGAGATTCCGCGCGGCGGTGCGCGCAGCGTCGAGCCCCTCCCGCGAGGGAACCGCCAGCACCACCGTGTTCCGGTGGACCCGGGGCCGGTCCGGGCCAGTGGTCTCGTCGAGGAAACGCTTCGCCGTCGCGCTCGGTTTGCCCGACTCGGAGGCCGCCTCCGGGCCGAGCACCGCGAACCGGAACCGGGGATCGTCGGGCAGGTCGGAGGGCTGTTGGGGAAGGAGATGGACCTGGGCGCCGGCGGAGTTCGCGCCCTCGGTGAGGCTCTTCGCCTTGCGGATGGCCGCCACCAGACGCTCTTCCACCGCCTCAGCGCTCACCCGCTGGCGCACCGCCTCGTCGTGCATCTGCCGCAGGTTCGGCCGGTTGCCGAGCCGCCACGACTTCGGCAGCTCCCGGCGTCCGTCCGGACGCGTCCCGCCGCCGTCCTCGTCGTCGAGGAACCAGGAGAGGTCCCGCCAGCGCTGGAGGCCCTTGTCGAGCTCGATGCCGTCCGGCGAGCCCGTTCCGACGAGCCGCACGAGTTCCGGGGTGTACGCCTGGTGGCCGAGAGGCTGGGAGTTCAGGAAGACCGCGACCACCGCCTGCTCGACTTCGCGCTTCGGCGCGAGCGCGGGAAGTTCGCTCTGCGCCTGCCGGGCGAGCGACAGTTCCCGTTGCAGCAACTGCTTCCACTCGGTGCGCTTCCCCTCGATCTGTTCAGTCGTCGCCACCCCGGCCAACTCCGAGAGTGCCGCCGAAGCGCTCTCCGCCCCCGGCGCCCCGAGCAGCACCGCTGGCCCGACAACAGGGCATGGGTCCCACGTCGCGGCTTCCCGCAGGCCGATCGCCATCGTGCGAAGCATCCCGCGCGTGCGCTGGAAGCCGTCGAGTTGCGTCCAACGGCTGTAGAAGACCTCGGTCAGGTCGGGGTGGAACGGGAAGCTGGCGTGGAACCGCTCCTCTTCCACCTTCGCATTCTTCCTCGTCTGATCGTCGAGCCGGCCGAGGTCGCGGACGGCGGCGATCACGTGATGGCGGTAGCCGTCCGGATTCGCGAGGTCCTCGGGAACGAAGAAGCGACGGCGCAGCACCTCGGCCACATCCTCCTTCCCCACCGGCTGCACGCCCTCCTCTTTCTGGCGGCGGAACACGTTGGAGAGATCCGCCATCAGCAGTTTCCCTTCCGTGTCGCTCTGCTTCGCGGGATCGGTGGCGAGCAGCGACGCCACGAGCGCCGCCCGGTCCACCCGGGAAACCGCCTGCACGAGATACTGGAAGAAGTCCTGAATGCGGCTCCGCCAGATGGCGCTCATCCCCGCTTTCTGGCGGGCGTACATGAGGACTTCGTCCACCAGGATCAGGGTGGCATTCCCCTCCCGCTGCGGACGCGCGATGAGCTTCGCCAGCAGCGGCTCGGCGGGCGGAATCTCGCGCTCCTCCGCCCTGCCCTCGCCGTGGAGGGCGGACAGCCCGTCATCCCCGGCGAGCTGGAACGCCAACACGCTCCACGGATGGCGGAGCGTCCGCCGCTCGCCTCCCGGCCCGCGCACGTCCTCGATCCCCCGCTCCACGTCAATCTTGTCGAAGCAGAGCGACGCGACGAAGGCGCGCGGGAGCTCCCGTCCGACGGCCTCCCGGAACTCCCGCACCGCCGGCAGATCGGGAAGCGACGCCGGATCTCGAAAGAGGTGGTGGAGCGCGATCAGCGTGTGGGTCTTCCCCCCGCCGTAGGTGAGTTCGAGTTGGCGCACCGCCTTGTCGCTCCTCCCATCAAGCCGGTGCGCCACGTCCTTGACCAGCTCCCGGAGCGCGTGGGTCGGAAACGTCAGCGCGAAGAACTTGGCCGGATCCTCGTACACCGGCCGCGTCCCCGCCCCCTGCGCCACCTCGTGGAGGTCGGCGGCGAACTGCGCCAGGGAGAGTTCCCCCGTCTTCAACTCCTCCTTGAGGCGCACCACCTCCCGCCAAGGCGTCGCCCGATTCGCTTTCGTCAAGTTCCCTCCCCAAGGAGTACAAGGTCAACGAAAGGGTACTTGGCCCCGCCACCACCAAGCGCCTGGATTCACACCGCCGCCGCCATCGCCGCGACGCGCCGCGAGACGCGCCGCGACATCCGCCCCGCAGTGCGGGGAACTCGGGTCCAACGAAGCCATGGTCAAACTCCGCGAGCCATGGTCAAACTCGGGCAGCCATGGTCAAAAC
>JAKZVH010000053.1:0-5088 GCA_047516145.1 Gammaproteobacteria bacterium | reverse complement strand
GGGTACAGGCGATGGATTCCTGATATCGGTTGATGCTGTCTCTGGACAGCCCACTGAGGGGTTCGGGAAGAATGGGCGTGTTGACCTAATGGCTGGCTTGCCGCGTTCTCTCCGAGGGGCCAGGGATTCGGACAACGCTCTCACTTATTCTGTACAATCACCACCATTCGTATTTCGCGATCTCGTTATAACGCCAGCTTCCATGTCCGACACTCGAGTGGAGAAGGGAGGTATTCCAGGGTGGATCGTCGCTCGTGATGTCAGAACGGGTTCCATCCGCTGGACGTTTAGGACCGTGCCCATCTCCACGGACCCCGCCAGCTCAACATGGGAGGGCGATTCATGGAGGTACTCAGGAGGGGCGAATGTATGGAGCTTCATGAGCGCGGATGAGGATCTGGGATATATCTACATTCCTACCGGGAGTCCCACGCAGGATGCGTACGGCGGGCATCGCCTTGGTTGGAATCTGTTCGCAAATTCTCTGTTGTGTCTTGATTCGGCCACTGGAAGGCTTGTTTGGTATTTTCAGGCGGTGCATCACGATCTCTGGGATTACGATCTGCCAGCCGCGCCGAATATCGTCGACCTATGGGTGAACGGTGAGCCGATCAAAGCAGTGGCTCAAATAACTAAACAGGGTTTCGTTTTTGTGTTTGATCGCATCAGTGGCGTACCTATCTGGCCGATCGAAGAACGCGTTGTACCGCGATCCAATGTACCTGGTGAGCGGGCCGCGGTCACTCAACCTTTTCCAACGAGGCCGCCGCCATTCGAGCCACACGGAGCGGCGAAGGATGACTTAGTAGATTTCACGCCTGGTATTCGGCAACTGGCCGTGGAAAGCGTGAAGTTATTTACTCTTGGTCCGCTATACACCCCCCCTACGGTGCGAAGTGAAGGCAATATGGGAACTCTTGTGCGGCCGGGCATCTCCGGTGCTGCGAACTGGTATGGGGCGGCGGTCGACCCGAGTACGGGGATCCTTTATGTTCCGTCGGTTAGCTCGTATTCAGTGGCGAGTCTCTACGAGCAGGATGACGAGGACGGTATAGATGAAGATGCCGCCAAATTCACTCACTATTTTGCGCCGCAACGGCCGTACATGGCGGAAAATCTGGAGTTATTCAAACCTCCGTACTCACGCTTGACCGCGATTGACCTGAACCAGGGAGTTGTCCTTTGGACACAGCCTCTCGGTGATCGAGAGGATTTGAAGAGTCACCCAGAGTTGAAAACTCGAAGTTTGCCGGTTCTCGGTGGAGATCGGTTCACTGGTCCGCTTGTGACGAAGACCCTTCTGGTAATTGCGCAGTATAGCGAGCGAAGCGGTTCTTTTCGCTTGGTTGCTCGAGACAAGGTGACCGGTGAGGAAGTCGGTGCTGTGGATCTTCCAGGTAGACCCTTGGGGACGCCGATGAGCTATATGCTTGACGGGCGACAGTATATAGTTCTCAGCGTGAGCAGCGAACCTCCAGAACTTGTTGCGTTTGCGTTGGACGAAGCCGGACCTGCAAGTCGAGGTGTCGAATAGAAAATATTGTAATAGAGAAGATGGCGGCGTTAGCGGATGCTCACATTTCGTCGTTGCCTCGGGCAGCTTGCCGAGCTAAGGTGGATGGGTATCGTACATCGGCGCGAAGTGTGACGGTGGCGACGGGGCCAGTGTTGGAGTCTGGATTCTGGCGAGACGCGACGTTCGTTGGGGAGTGGCTACACTAATGACGTTGATGTTTTTCCAAGTAGCAGTTATTGATTGGATACCGACGCGATTGACGAATGGTTAGGCTTGTAACGATGGTAATGCTGTGGCAATCTTGGCAAGTTGTCTATCATACATGGCGATGAGGGATGACAATCAGAGATCTCCGGTTGGCCTTCGACGCGGAGAGCCCACGACCGCACGTTGGAGCATCGGATGCGTGCCGGGACGGGACGAGGCGTGCCATCGGATCACGGTCGTTCGAGCCGAAGCATGGGCGGCGCCGGCAGCGCGGGAATCGTATGGAGAAGACAATGGCGCGGTTATTGGTCCACGAACGAATTTGACGACAGGACCGGCGAACTCCTTCTCAACAGTGTTCGGGTGGTGACAATGCTGGATGACCTGCGCTACGGCGTTCGCCAGATCCGGAACCGTCCGGCGTTCGCCGCTGCCGCCGTCACGATTCTGGCGCTCGGCGTCGGCGCCACGAGCGCCGTGTTCACGCTTGCCGATCCGATGCTGTTCCGGCCGCTCCCCTATCCCGATTCGGGGCAGCTCGTGACCATGCGCGTCAGCGGCGAGGGCACGTGGCTCGGGTTGCTGCAATACGGTGACTTCGAGAGAATCGCTGCGGAACATGAAGGATTCGCCGCGGTAGCCGCGTTCATAGGAGTCCCAGGCGGGCGGGTCGAAGGGACCGACGGTTACACGTTTGCATTCGCCGTCACGCCTGGGTTTCTGGACACGTTGCGGGTGCGCCCGCTGCTGGGCCGTGCCTTCCTGCCGGGCGAATACCGACCAGGCGGCGCGAGCTTGGAGGTGGCGTTAATCACGTATGCGCTCTGGCAGGCTGCGTTTGGCGGCACGCCTGATGCCGTGGGTCAGACGCTCGAGATCAACGGCCTGGAGTCTGCGAGATACCGCATCGTCGGTGTGCTACCGCGCACGTTCGTGTTTCCGCAACACGTGGATCAACCGCCCGGGGCGCTGGTGCCGGGGGTGCTCGATCCGGCTCGCCTCTCAGATCCCAACGCACGAATCAACCCAATCGCGCGCTTGCGGCCGGGTGTCTCGGCCACCGCCGCCGCGGTGGAGATGCAGCACATCGTGACGTCGGTCGAACGGGACGTTCCGCAGTTCCCGCAGGGACGCCAGGTCAGGCTCACACCCCTGCAGGAGGCGTTGTTCGATGGCGTCCGGTTGCCGCTGCTGCTGTTGCTGGGCGCGACCGCCGGTCTGCTGCTGCTGGCCTGCGCCAACCTCGCGTGTCTGTGCACGGCGCGCCTCCGAGCCCGCCGGCGCGAGTTCGGTATTCGGGCTGCGATCGGGGCGTCGTCGTGGAGGATGGCTCGGCAGCTCGTGGCCGAACTCCTGGTCATGGCCGGGCTGGGGGGCGTGGCGGCGCTCGTGATCGCGCAGTGGATGTTCGTGCGCATCATGGCCAGGACGCCCGAGGTCGCGCACGTCTACCGCCTGTTGCCCGCCCAACTCGACCTGCGTGTGGTGGGGTTCGCAGCGATCCTCGTTGCACTCGCGCTGACTCTGTTTGGTCTCGTCCCCGCGGCGCGAGCCGTGCGCGGCAACATTCAGGACAGCCTGCAGCCTGGACGGTCCGTGACGCGGCGCACCGGACTGCGCGGCGACGCAATCCTCATCTTCGTGCAGACAGCCGTCTCCATTAGTCTGCTCGTGACTGGTGCCCTCGTGGTGAGGAGTTTCCTCCAGTTGGCGTGGCAGCCCGTGGGATTCGAACCAGAGGGATTGACGGCGGTGGACGTGGAGCCGCGTGTCCCGCCGGGCAGCGAGCTGGACCTGCCCGCGGCCATGCGCACGCAGCGACAGGTCTATGAACGCCTGCGCGAACGTCTACTCGTCCCGGTCGCTGTGTCGATGGGCATTCCCGGCATGCACCTGCCACGCACCCTCGGCCGCCCGGAGACGCCGAGGGCGGCACGCCGAGTGCTGGCGCAGCGCGTGGGAGGCCGCTTCTTCGAGGTCTTTGGTATCACCCTCGAATCTGGCCGCTGGTTCGATGAACACGAAGCGTTCGCGAATGCACCGGTGGCGGTACTCGACCGGCGCGCAGCCGAAGTCCTCTGGCCCGGAGAGGACAGCCTTGGTAAACAGGTGCGCGACGACCAGGACACGCTGCGCACCGTCGTCGGCGTCGTGGGTTCGATCCGGCCCTTCTTAACCAGCACCGACCGGCCGGGCAATGCGTTTCTTCCGCTCGGGAACCGCCAGCGGTTCCTGAAGGTGTCGTTCGATCTCGCGGCCACGCCGTTCTCCGCCAACGACGTCCGCGCCATGATTCACGAGATCGATCCGAACACGAACGTCAGTATCAGGGCAGTGCGCCCATTCGAACGCAGTCTTGAACAGCCGCGATTCCTGGCCGTGCTGCTCGGCGCCATCGGGCTGCTGACCATCGTGCTCACGGGGCTCGGTATCGTCGGCGTGGTGAGTCACGAGGTGGCGCGGCGCCTGGGTGAGGTGGGCGTACGGCTGGCGCTCGGCGCCACGCCCCGGCAGATACGGTGGCTGGTGCTGCGGGCGGCGCTCACGCCCGCCTCGCTGGGAGTCGCGGCGGGACTCGTCGTGTCGCTCTGGTGGACCGAGACGTTACGGTCGCTGTTGTACGGCCTGCAACCGAACGATCCCGCGACGTTCGCCATGACGGCGCTGTTCGTGCTGGGACTCGTCGGGCTGGCGAGCCTGCGTCCCGCCTGGCGCGCCTCGCGCCTCGACCCGCTGGTCACGTTGAAGAGCTGAGCTGGTGGGAACACGCGGTACCGCCAGCGGAGCCGCGCCGTGCGACCTTTCGCCGGCGGCGGCCGACACCACATTTGTGCGCAACGGTTGCCCCTCATGGGCGCCCGTCCGCGGCGCGACCGCCGTTTTCTTTTGAAAATCTGAAGAAGTCATCGCAGGGCATCTGTAGATTAGCAAAAGGAGAGAGATGACCGTGGACCGTTTCGATGTCCTGCAGGGCACGCTTGAGCTGTTGGTGGGACGCTCGCTGTGGAGCCGATGCACGGGTGGGGGCTTGCCCAGCGGATCGAGACCATGTCGGGGGACGTGTTCGCGATCCAGCAGGGGACGTTGTATCCGGCGCTTCAACGGATGAAGCGCAAGGGCTGGATCCGGTCGGAGTGGCGCGTCACGAAGAACACCCGCCGCGGCTACGCCGGCCCGCTCGGCCAGCTAGCAGCCTGTCGGACTTAGGCCTGGATTCTATAATAGGGCTTGTCGAGTTGAGGAGGTCGAAGTAGATGCCGAAGTTCGTACAGCGACACCAGTCGCAGCTGTATCTGCTGCCGCCGGACCTGCGCGATTGGCTGCCGGAGGACGATCTGGCGCACTTCGTGGTTGAGGCGGTGGAA
>JAKZVH010000052.1:0-2829 GCA_047516145.1 Gammaproteobacteria bacterium | reverse complement strand
CGACTGGGGCACACCGGGTGAAGGGCTGTTGTTCGCCTTTGCGCCGACCTGGGGTGCGCCGGCCACCGGGGCGGAGGGCATGTGGAGCAGTACGCGGGCCGCGCAGGCCATGCTGGCCACCGGAAATGCGGATCTGGGCATGAACCTGGACAGCCGCGTCGGGTACGGCCTGAATCTGCCCAGAGGACAAGGCACGCTGACGCTGTTCAGTGAAATGGGTCAGCCCCATGGCGGTCCGGCACACCTGCGCCTGGGCACTCAGCTCGGGCGATTCAGGACCAAGGGCTCAAGGCTGGATCTCGAGCTTTACGGAGAGCGCATCAGCCCTATCCTGGATGAAGATCCCGCATACGGAATCCTGCTGAACGCGCGTGGGCGCTTTTAAGCGGTCTCCAAAAGGGCCCACGCCCCGGGAATATCGGGCGCGATGGACCCAAAGAAGGTCAGAAATTCGCTAAAGATCTGGACCGAGAAAAGAGGACCCTTCACTTCTGAGGGGCTACCCAACAATCGGTCCAAAGTTTGGGAGAAAGATCAGTTCCAATACCGACGCTGCCTGACACGCTGTCCGCGCACTTGAACCGGCTTCCCGGGCTCGAATATCACCCGAACTGCGCCCGCATCGCCAGTAGACACCATCGCCGCTCCGGCGCCCTGCCAGCGTTGGGCGACCTGCGGTTTCGGAAATCCCCAATGGTTGAGGTAGCCGGCCGAAACCAGCGCGTGGTCGGGGGCCGTGGCGGCCACCAGCGCGGCTGATGATGAAGTCGCACTCCCATGATGGGGCACGATCACGACATCGCTCGCAAGCGACGCCGCATCGGCCATGAGCGCTCGCTCGCCCGCCGTCTCCACATCACCCGTCAGCAGCAAGCTGCCGGCCGAGGTGGCGACCTTGAGAACGCAAGAACTGTCGTTGCCACGATGGTGAAACGCCGAATCGGGATGCAGAATCTCGAAACGCACCTCATCCCACGTCCAGGCCTGCCCGGCCCGGCAGATTGCCCCTCCCGGCAACTCCACGTCCGGGCCCATGAGCACTTGAGCATCGGGATACGCTTCCAGTATCGCCGGAATCCCACCGGCATGATCGTTGTCGGCATGACTGACCACTACCCTGTCCAGCGTCTGCCACGACTTCGCCCGCATGGCCGGCAGCACGATCTCCCTTCCGGTATCGAATCCGGACCGGTACAGCGCACCGGCATCGTAGAGCAGCGTGTGAGAGCGGGTCTCAACCAGTACCGCCGGAATCCCACCGGCATGATCGTTGTCGGCATGACTGACCACAACTGCGTCCAGCGTGTCCCACGACTTCGCCCGCATGGCCGGGATGACGATTTCTGCGCCCGTATCGAATCCGGACCGGTACAGCGCACCGGCGAGCGCAACGGCGTAATCGCCCACCGGATGCAAGTGCACCGTTGCTGACGCGAGCAAGGTCAGCGGCACGAGCACGAAACTGAACAGCGGAATGGCGATGACATTGACAAAGGGCGAAATCAGCGACACTTGGTTGAAGAACAATGCCGTCACCGGCACCAGTCCGAGGCTCATGTACCACTGCACCCGCGCGACCCCCGCCACGGGACGCATTGCATCGCGATCCCCCCCGCGCGAGTACTCGCTGCGGGCCAGTTGCCACAGCAGCGCCACGGCGATGAAGGACAACCAGAACGAGGCACTGAGCGGTGCGGCCGGATCCCACGCGAGCACCAGCAACACGGCCGCCGACAGCCCGCTGGACATGTCCACGGAGCGCCGACTGAGCAATGCAAGCTGTGCCACCACGAGCATGATCAGTGCGCGCTGGGTGGGCACGGTGAATCCGGCCAAAGCCGCATACAGACCCGCCGCGAGGAGGCACGCCGATGCCGCGACTTCCGCGTTGCGCGAAGCCACGGGGACGGGCATGCGCAACGCAATCCAGCGGGCAAGCAGGAATATCAAGCCCGCTACAAGTCCAACGTGAAGCCCCGAGATCAAGTCCTCCGGCGCGCTTAACTAAGCACGCGAGTCTACTCCTTTGATTTGATTGATGTTATTCATCATTTCGGGATTCAGAAAAAGTCGGCGTTTACCGCGAAGTAAGCACAGCGTAAGCGGATGTATTCCAAGTGCAGCGTTGCGACACGTATCGGCGTCGGCAATATCGGCTTCGCATTGTCTTCTCGGTCACGAGGATTTCATGGTTTACAGTCTGCTTTGCTGAGTTCCAATTGTAGTCGGCGGCTAGCCCGAATATTTCATGAGCGGCCGATTTCCGCCGGATTGTTGGGTCACCGGTCGATTCCGGCGGGTTCATTTCGGTGCAGACAGCGGCGGAGGCGCTGCAGCGGTTGGTTTTGCCGCTAACGACGCGGCGATCTTGAACAGCTTCAATCGGATCGTGCCCACGTACGCGCGGGCCAACTCCGTGCCCTTGAGGCCGACGCGGCGGATCGTCTCGATGAGCGTGTAGGCCAGCGACGCCAACAGCAGCCGGAACTGCTTCGCCCACCAGTGGTGGCAGGAGGTGCGGTCGGCGAACAGATCCAGCTGCTGTTCCTTGATGCGGTTTTCCATGTCCCCGCGGGCACAGTAGAGTCCGTCGTAGAGTGCCTGCGCGTCGCCCTCAAGCGAGGTGACCACGTAGCGCGGGTTGGCGCCCCCGCGGGTGTGTTCGAGCTTGGCAATCACCCGGCGGGGCCGATCCCGGGTACGGGCCCCGTAGTGGATGTCGGTGAACCGGCGCACCTTCTCCCCGGTGTGCTCAAAGGCCTCGACGGCCCGGCGTTGCGCCTCGGCGGTAAGCGCGTTCAACCGATCATTCTTTGCCACCCCCACGAT
>JAKZVH010000051.1:0-4452 GCA_047516145.1 Gammaproteobacteria bacterium | reverse complement strand
ATCTTGAAATGCGATTCGCCGAACGACCTTTGAACAGATCAGGAGTCAGCTATGCACAGGAAAATCGCAGTTTTGGGCGCAGGCAGCCTTCTTCTTGCCGGCATTTCGGCACAGGTTTCGGCCCATCACGGCTGGGGCGGGCAGGAACGCGCTCAGATGGACATCAGCGGCACGGTCCATACCGCCGCACAGATCGGCCGCCCGCACGGGTCGATGCAGGTCGAAGACGAAAACGGACAGATTTGGGATATCACGTTAGCATCGGGATCGAGGGCTCAGCGAGCCGGTCTGGTCGACGACGTCTTCCCGGTTGGCGCCGAAGTGACGGTCCGCGGAAATCGTAACAGCGACCTGAATCGATACGAACTCAAAAGCGTCCGCGTAACCATGGACGGCAAGAATTTCGATCTCTATCCGGAACGTCTGTAGTTACTGATTAACTGACTCCCGCTTGGCCGAAATCCTGACATTGCTCGAGGGCAGCGCCCTCGGGCAGGTCATCGCGGGATGGGCGTCTGGAGTTACGGGGTTTACAACCTCGGACATATCCTCGGAATCTCTCTACTCTTCGGCTCGATCGTCGTGCTGGAACTCATGCCGGCATGGCGGCATCGACAAGCACGCGAACCATCAAGACGCGAGCAGATTCTACTCGCCGTGGCCGGCGGGGCGTCGTTATTATGCTGGCTGACCGCAATCGCCGCGGGCCGTATGATCGGTTACTGGTAGCACTTTCTCTTCGAAGAGAGTTGGGCGGCAGGACGCGGCGCCAGGCTGGAGTCGATTATTGATATACCGAAATAGCGGTGTCCCGCAGTTCGCACTCGAAACGTTCACCTGCTTCGAAACCTGGCAGGATCTCATCGCCGCGCTTATAGACCCAAGTGTGATCCCAGATTGCGGGTTCCACCAGATTCTCCGGATCCGTGATGATGATTTCGTACTGAAGCTCTGCCTCATCCTCGCTCATCGTATACCGCTCGACCATCGAGGCGTTTGTACTCATCGGCCTGCCGTCTTGATCGAGGAATGGGAAGGCAAGCCGTGTGATGTCGACGACGAGTGTATTCCCCTCCCAGCGCCCAACTGAGTACCCGAGATGACTGGGTGCCTGAGTCTGGCCGCGCGCCTCTTCACTCATGTGAATCACGCGCTGCTGATCCCATTCCTCGATCCGCTGGACGATCCGATCACCCTCGTCGATAAGCTCTATAGGATAGGGATTCAGGATGGCTTTCGGCATACCCGGCGGTATGCACTTGAGACTCGGGTCGTCGGTTCTCGCGTCATAAGCGTCTAGCGCTGCCTGAGCTGCAGGTGTAAGCACAAACGGGCTGCGGAGCTGGTATCGATCCTCAAAACTCCATACCTTGAATATACCGGTGCCGGTAGCATCGACCGCGCTACCCAGCTCCGTCTCGTCTACCGATGCCGAAGTCTCTCGCAGCGGCACCTCCTCGCCGCCAGGTAACAGCAGATGAGAAGGAGCACCACCGAATATCATGCGCTCGCCTCGCCGGGAAGCTCTCCCGGAATACCTAACGCGATCACCAACTTTCACGAAGTCCCTACTGAACCCCCTTCGTGCCAGTTCGCTGGTCGGACTGCCTTCCGTTACCCATTCTTCGACCGCACCTTCAGCATTCACCACTTCGATCGTGAAACCAGTATGGGGATTTCTCCAGAAAATTTCGGTGACGGTCCCCTCGATCTCCGTTGTCCTGTTTAGATCGTAGAACGCCACAACGGAATGGTGTCCCAACGCCGACCAAGAGATTATTGAAAATGCCAGAGTTACTGTAATTGATCTCATTATCGTTCCCAGGAGTGATCGGACCAAGTGAGTTGTTCCTGCGCGCTGTAGTGCGATTCGATGTCTTATCGTTATAGTCCCAAGCCGAGTTCAGTATCGGGAGCACTCTCCTCGGGGAACCAGGCTGCAAGATCGTCCTTGAACGCTTGCATCCCGGGATCGCCCGCGAGGTTCGTGAACTCGTGGGGATCGGCTACGAAATCGTAGAGTTCCTCGGACCCGTCAATCCAGCGGATGTAGCGATAGCGATCGCTGGTGATGGCGTGATTACCATAACCGTTCGTCGTGAGCGTCGGCCGATCCCAGTCCGCGTCGGGGTTCGCGAGTAGCGGCACCAGGCTCGTTCCTTCGACGTGATCGGGCGCGGGTAATCCGGCGAGTTCCGTCAGCGTCGGGTAGATATCCAGCAAATTGACCGGCGCATCCGTTCGCGTACCGGGCCTCGTAACGCCGGGCGCGACAATGAACATCGCGACGCGCGTCGATTCACGCCACAGTGTTCTCTTCGCGTAGGAAGATTTCTCGCCGACGTGATAACCGTGGTCGCCGAATACGACGATTATCGTGTTGTCGGCACGCCCGCTGGCATCGAGCCCGTCCAGCACGCGGCCGAGCATCGCATCGACAAAACTGATACTCGCCAGATTGCCCTGCACGGCATTGGGCCACTGTCCTGTTTCGAGCACCCAGTCACTCAGCTGTTGATTCGTCGCACGTCCGATCGTGCAGCACGCCGTCACGAAGTTGCCGCGCAATGCCGCATCGGGGACGTCCCCCAGATCGTTCTCAACGATCGGCGGCAGCACGACGTTCTCAAGCGGATGCATGTCGAAGTATTTCTGGGGCACGAACCACGGCTGATGCGGGCGGCGAAAACCCACGGCATCGAAACGCGGCCCGTCGCTGGGTTCGTTCAAACGCCGTGCCATCCAGTCGGCCAGCTGGCCGTCACTGGTCGCGGAATCTTCGGCGACTATCGGGCCCCAGTCGAACGAATTGGAAGGGTTGTTATTGTTGAAAGGGTTGTTATTGGCGGGCACGCTTCCGATCGGCA
Organism: Gammaproteobacteria bacterium; assembly: GCA_047516145.1. Taxonomy (GTDB): domain Bacteria; phylum Pseudomonadota; class Gammaproteobacteria; order Steroidobacterales; family Rariloculaceae; genus UBA6522. The sequence continues at coordinate 1,585 of JAKZVH010000051.1, read as the reverse complement.
CGGTCTCGTGCGGCCGCGTGTGATCGAACGAAGGATAGTAGCCGTGCCATGAACTGCGATCGTTATGGCCGCTGTGGAAGATCTTGCCTCCTCCCATGACACGATAACCAGAATCCATGAAATACCCGGGCAACATCCTCACGCTGTTGGCGACGTCGTTCGTCTCCCAGTCATTCCCGTTTCCGTAGACGCCGGTGGTCGACGGGCGCAGACCCGTGAGAAACGCGGTACGCGAGGGATTACAGAGAGCGGCGGGAGAATGCGCGTTGGTAAAGACGATGCCGCGCTCGGCGAGCCGTTCCATGTTGGGTGTGATGGCCTGGGGGTGTCCGTCCAGCGGGCTGACCCAGTCGTTCATATCGTCGATGGAGATGAAGAGAATATCGGGCGGCTCAGGAGTTTGTCGTCCAAGGGCTAGTAAGGGAACGCCGCCCAGAACCAGCGCCAGCACACCCCACAGCCCGATTCCGGTGCCTCGAATCATATTGAGTTCTACTCTAGATTTCTCGCTGAAGCATTTCGCTCATCTCCAGGATCTCTAGCAGCCCGTGGCAAAGCGTTCGACGGTCTCAAGGGCTGCATCACCAAACTGCATTGACCCTTGCCGGCTCAGAACGAAAAATCGGCCCGTACCCCGATCTCTCGCGGTATCCGCTGCAGATAGCCGTAGTTCCGGGGCGTGCGCCCTCCGATCTCGCGGTCGTTGCGCAAGCCCCTGAGTTCCCTCGGGGCGTCCTCGTCGGTGAGGTTGTTACCGAAGAGGATGATCTGCCAGTTATCGTTGTAGAAACCTACCGAGCCGTTGGCCGTGGTGACCCCCGGCAACTCCGTCAGGTTGGCCAATTCGATGAACTGGGGACCCTCGTGACGAAGGCCCAGGCGCCCCATCCACTCCCAGCCCCCACCGCCGAGAGGCGCTCGATAGGTAGCCGACAGCGAATAATGTTGATCCGCCGCCTGCTCGATCTTGTTACCCGAGACGTCGTAACAATCGAACAGTACGCCATCGTCCTCGATGGTCGCCGTCGGGGCAAATCCCATGTCATCGACCGGTTCCTGGTCACAGTTCCTGGCGTAGATGTTGTCCATCAGTGTCAGGGTGCCCCTGACGTTCAGCCTGTCGGTCGCGCGCCAGGTGGCTTCGAGTTCGACGCCCTTGAGTTCGCCGTCGCCCCGGTTGATGAAGACCATGCCGCTCTGGGCGTCGGTATCCTGATAGATCACGCCGGAGGAGCCGTCATTCCAGCAGTCGGGTATCCGCACATCACTCTCGTCGCGGCACGTCCCGGTGACAGGATCGACGGGGGCGCCTTCCCAATCGAAGGCGGCGCCGAGGATCTGATCCTTCCAGTCCATGGCGTAAATGGCAGCCGCCAGTTGTAACCGGCCGTCCAGAGTGCTGCCCTTTATGCCGACTTCGACGTTCGTCAGTTCCTCTTCCACTGCCGAACGAAACGTCGTTTCGTCATAAGTAACGACACCCGCCGCGCGGGCCGCTGTGAGCGAGGCGATGATGACATCGTCCGCGAACACCGGGTTGCTGTGAGCCGGGTTCGTTCCGCGGGACAGCTGACCGTACACCGCC
>JAKZVH010000050.1:0-2556 GCA_047516145.1 Gammaproteobacteria bacterium | reverse complement strand
GTCCGAAAATTCATCTATCGGCGGCACCGTGTCTTCATTGATTCCCACGGCATGCGCCGGCGCTTCTTTGCGAATTCGTACTGGCGCTCGGCGAATGGCCGTTGGATGCGCGGTGAGCGCCGGGCGGCTATGCTCTTCGCTCTTTGGTCGCTGGCCATCGGCCGGGAGAAAATGGATCTCGATCGCATCTCCGAGCTTGCTGCCTGGGCCGACGCCCCGAACCCTGAGCCCTGAACGCTGTCTAGGCATTCCTGCGAGCCGTGTGGCTGTTCGTGGCGATATTGAGCGACAAATCAGGAAACTTGTATTTGAGCACACCGCGTCACGCGAGAATGTCGGAACGTCGGCGCTCACTTAAGCATTGGACGTAGGACATGCAGATAACCGAACCCATGACGATGGTGTCCGATTACCTTCTGGCAGGATTCGCCGTCTTGCTGGCTCTACCGCTGTTGCGGTTGGGCCAGTTGGTTTCACACGTATCCATTCGCTGTGGGGATTCGCACTCCTAGCGACGGCCGCCGGAGCAGTCGCGGGCGGCACCTCTCATGGATTCTCGCTTTACCTGGGTACGGTCGGACAAGCTGTCGCCTGGAAACTGACCGTTTACTCGATCGGTCTGGCGTCTTTGCTGATGGTCGCCGGCTCGACTATCGCCACTGTCCCCCGGTGGCTGCGGCAGTGGTTGATCGCCGTAGCTTTGATCCAATTCGCGGTTTACGCGGTCTGGATGATTAGTCACGACGAATTCGTTTACGTCATCTATGATTACGCGCCCAGCATGATCGGGTTGGTCGCCCTGCACGGCTACAGCTGGTACTCACGGCGGGATGTCGCCTCGCCCTGGATCATCGCCGGGGTGGCGGTCTCGTTTGCCGCTGCCGGAATCCAGCAAAGTGGCTGGTCGCTGCACGAGCATTTCAACTACAACGACATCTATCACCTGGTGCAAATGGTTGCGCTATTTCTCTTCTATACCGGAGCGCGGGCGCTGCGGGAGCCCTAGGTGAGCCTGAAGCGTGGAGTGCCTTCGGTACACCGTCCAGTTTGGCGGTTCCGGCGTAGGCGCATGGCACGCTGGGGCTGCGCGAAGCACGCTACGCCCTGAAATGACGACCCGGATCAACCGCGAGGGGCAAAGTGTTCCGTTTTCGGCGGTTTCCTTATTTGTCTCGACTTATTTATGCGTTAACTATCGCCTCCGCGCCCCTTGGTGGAGCTTTCGAAGAAATTCGTAAGTTCTTTTATGCCAGTGATCCATCAATCTAAATTGCAGGAGTTTGCAAATATTTTCATGATTTAGCGTTTTTTGCCCCTCAGGAGCCAACTCACCCTTTCATTCCTTTCATAAATGGGCGTCTTGCGAATGACGGCTGGTTAGGCGCTCAGTTCACCGCTCTCAGGATAGCGGCACATTCGCGTTTGTCAAGTCCTGAGCAGGCGCATTTGTTGATAACACTGGGATTACTTCTCTCGTAAATCCGTGAATGGAATATGTCCTGGGCCACAACGGGCGCAAAGGATTCGAGCAGCGTAAACGCTGTGGGGTTCTGTTGGGGGCGGCTGACGCTTACTTCGGGATATCCGCTAGAGGTAGTCGCACGAAGCGCATCCGTGTCCGCTTCCAGGTGTAGCTGATCAGCAAGTCGCCGTTGCTTGCTTGAACCATTGCCGGATACGAATATTCGCCGGGCTGATCTTCTAGCGCGTGGAACATCTCGAAATGCTCGCCGTCGCTGCTGACCGCGAGATTCAGCGGAGTGCGGCCGCTGTCGGTGTGGTTGTAGATCAGCACGACCCGCCCGTCGCGCAGCGATACCGCGTCCAGCCCCGAATTGGGGTTGGGCAAGTCGATCGGTCGGGCCTGCGTCCACGTCACACCGCCGTCGGAGGAATCGGCCACGCAAATCCTCCCGGTTCGCGAAGTCGCGCGGACATAGAGCCGCAGCCAGTTGCCGCCCATCGAAACGATCGAGGGCTGGATAATACCGTCAGTGAGGCCCCACTCGGACGAGCCGGGGACGGCAGGCGGCACGTGGCCCCTGACTCCCCCCTGTAGCAAACCGGCGGGGTATAGTGATCGGCCCGGACTTGGTCCAGCTTTCCCCGCCATTCGTGCTGCGCTCGATCCAGCAGGACCACGACCGGTAACTCTCGACCGACGTGCCGCTGACAATCGTGCCGTCCTCCATCACTAGCGGCTTGGTGCGAACCGGCCCGTATAGGCCGGCAGGGAGATGCTCTGCCGCTGACCAGGTCTTGCCGTCGTCATCGCTCCAGAGGCGGCCGGCGGTCCAGCTTACTGGATGCACACCAAACTTGTAATAGAGCCACAAGCGTCCGTCGTTCGTATAGAAGAGGACCGGGTTGTAGCTGGGAATGTCGGCCTCGCGCACGAGTTCGGCCGGCGCGGACCAATGGTCTCCGACCCGCCGCGACCCCCAGATTGCGACGTCGGGCTCGCCTTCGGCCGAACCGGCGAACCAGGCCGCCATGAGGTCACCATTGGCGAGCTCGACAATGGTGGAGGCGTGGCAAGACTTAAACGGCGCCGAA
>JAKZVH010000049.1:0-8611 GCA_047516145.1 Gammaproteobacteria bacterium | reverse complement strand
CGCCGTGGCACTGCCCGGTATGCCCAGGGCCAGCGTCGGTACCATGGCGCCGCCGGTGGCCGCATTGTTGGCCGCCTCGGGCCCGGCGACACCCTCAATGCAGCCCTTGCCGAACTTCTCCGGCGTCTTCGACCACCGTTTGGCCTCGTTGTAACCGATCATGGCCGCCATGGTGCTGCCTTCGGCGGGCAGCACGCCGACGAATATCCCGATAGCGCTGGAGCGCAGGATGGTGCCGCGGATGCGGCGGAAATCCTCGCGGGTCGGCAACCGCAGCGCCGAGACGGCGGCGATGACCCGTTCCCGGCCCAGGTCCCGGGCCTGGTTGAGCAACTCCGTGACGGCGAAAAGCCCGATGAGCACAGGGATAAACTGAATCCCCTCCAAGAGTTGCGGCACGCCGAAGGTAAACCGATCCACGCCGGTGGTCAGATCCACCCCCACGGTGGCGATCAACAGCCCCAGACAGCCTCCGATCAGGTTCTTGAGCGGCGATTCCGCGCCGATGGACGCCAGCATCGATAGCGCAAACACCCCCAACGCAAAGTACTCCGGCGGACCGAAGCTGTAGGCGATGCGCGCCAGTAGCGGCGCCGCCACGAGCAGCGTCAGCACGCTGAGGATACCGCCGCTCACCGAAGCGACCGCGGCGACCCCCAATGCGCGGCCAGCCTCCCCCTTGAGTGCCATGGGATAGCCGTCGAAAGCGGTCGCCACCGCTGGGGGGGCGCCGGGCGCGTTGATCAATATGGCCGTGATCGACCCGCCGAATGTGCCGGCGCAGTACAGCGCCGACAGCAGGGCAATCGCCGGAATGGGCTCCAGGTAAAGCGAGAACGGCAACAACAGGGCGACGCCCATGGAAGATGACAGGCCCGGCAGCGCGCCGATGATCACACCGGCCACCGTTCCCGCCACGATCAGCCCCAGCACCACCGGGTCGGTGAGGAGCGCGAATGCGATTGCCGGCCCGGAGAGATCCATCAACCCGGCAGCACCAGATTCCAGACGCTGCCGACGGGAAATCGGACCCCGAGCCCGAGGGCAAACACCACGTGGATACCCGCCGGCAATCCCAGGGCGAGCCCGGCGACGATCCCCAGGCGCCGTTCACCCCAGGCGAGCGGCAGCGCGACGGCGATGAATCCCAGGGTGGGCAGCGTACCGAGCAGCGGCATCGAGACCCCGGCCGCGGCGATCACGCCGACGGTTGCCCAGAACGCCGGTGGGGGGAGTATTACCTCAATCGGCTGTCCTTCGTCGATCGCGGCAGCGCGCGCCATCGCCGCACCGGCCGCACCCCGGAACAAACGACGGATTTCGCCCAGGGCCAAACCGGCGCCAAGCAGCGCCGCCGTGACTATGACCAGCCGCGGAAAGAACGTGGGCGGCACGTTTTGCGACAGCATGGGAGGCACTTCGTCGAAGCCGGCCGTCAGCCACCAGGCCGCCGCACAGAACCCGAGCAGGATCAATCCGGCAAGGGTATCCCGGAGCGCGAGCAGAGCGAGCAGGCGATTCATTCCGCTTCGATGATACCCAGCGCGATCATGGCGTCGCGGGCGTCATTGTAGAGCTCCCGTACCTGCCCGTCCCACTCTGCCCGGCCGGCAACGCTGCCGGGTTCCAGTCCGGAGGCCTGCAGGTAACCAAGGTAGGCGGGCTGGCTCATGCTTTCCAGCATGGCGTGTTCGAGAATCTCGATGCGGTCCTCGGGCGTGCCCGTCAGCACCAGATAACCCCGCACGGTCGAAAAAATCACGTCGTAGCCCAGCTCGACGGTGGTCGGAACGTCGCCGATCTCGCTCAGGCGCGCCTCCGCCATGACGGCGAGCGCGCGAAAATCGCCCCGCTGAATCTGGTCCAGCGCCTCGGTGAGATTGAGTCCCGCGGCATCGATGCTGCCCCCCATCAGGTTGGTGACGATCTCCCCTCCTCCCGCGAACGGCACCACGCTCAATCGCGTGTCGGCGCGCTGGGCCAGGGTGGCGCCGGCCACGTGATCCACGCCGCCGATCTGCGTGGTCCCCCACTTGATCGGCCGCTCCCGCCCCAACTCGACCAACTCGGCCAGGGTCATGATGTCGCTGTCGCCCCGCACCATGACCACGATCGGATCGTCCGTGGCCCGGGCCACACCAACGACATCGTCGATGGTCAGCGGCCCCTGGCCTCTGGCCATGGCGAAGAGGTGCGTCGGCGTGATGGCCAACAGCGTATGCCCGTCACGGGGACGGCTGGCGACATAGTTCATGGCGACCACGCCCCCACCGCCCGTGCGGGGCAGTACGCTCATGTTGACATCCAGCGCTTCGCGCATGCCGCGTGCCACGGCACGCGCGGTCGCGTCGGTGCCACCGCCGGGCGAAGCATGGGTCACGATGTCGATGGGCCGTTCGGGGAAGTCGGTCTGCGCCGCCGCCGCGCACGCGGCAAGGCACAACAAGACTGCGCCCGCACACTGCCGCCCTGACCTGATCGATGACATGGCCGCAACTCTAACCCGGATCAGGTGCGCGTCCCAACTTCCCCTAAAATCGTGAGTGTCGACGCCCGATCCTTCCGGAATATGGGTGCCGCCCATCCGACGGCGAACGCCGACGGTGCGACCGGCGATCCCACGTTTCCGCAAAGGGCGATGGCCGCCCGGTCGGTGTCCCGGCCGTCCGCTGCTTCGGTTCGCTGCACCGCAGCGGTCGCAACCTCCTGGTCCGCCTCGCGCCGCAACGACACCGTCGAGAAAGCGGCCAACATGTCCCGGCGATGGTCGATGCGCCTGCGCGTAGTCCGAACCTCCCGTATGTACCGGACCTGGGCGCTGGCGGCCTCATTTTCTGTCTGTCATTTCATTTCCTCGTAAAACCCATTCGTACAGAAGAGTCAGAATCTTCAAGACATGATATTGCAATACTTTGTTGACGATTCGCAGTTTCTTTTCTCCCTATTTTGTTCACAAAGCAACTATGAACATTGTGCTATCCGCCGTTGTCATGTTGCCCCTTCAAAGTGAGTCTGACATGCGATCCAAAAAGATAAATCACACCAATAACAAGTGATATGACCGAACAAACCACAACCACGTATGAGGCAACAAAACACAGAACGTGTCTGGGCCAGGAATTAAATGTCCATTGGAGAAAAGGCTACCTTTCGGGTGAGACTATGTGCAAGTGACCCCCTGGTTGACAGTTTGCGAAATAGCCCTCAAAACAATTGACGTTCGGTCGGTAAAATATCCAAGAGCTGCCTGTTCGAACACGCGGCCCGGCCCGTTTGATGGCATACGCAACGGACCGGTATCGGAAATATTCGGTGGTTTATTCAGATCCGTAGCGGCCGTTGTTAGTCAAACCGGTCAGTTAAACATTACAAATGCCGCGGCATTTTCTTCTCGGCAAATAGTACCAAGACGTGTTTTTTGTGCGCTTTCCCTGGCGTGCCAACAGCGGAATGACTCACTATCACGCGGCTATCGTTGACGTCGTCAAGCTTGTTCCCCTGGCTAACAGCGATAGTGCACCTCGACACTTCCAAGCTTAACCTTATCCATTCATGGGAATTTTCGTGAGGGACTTTTCATTTGTTTGTCGATTGTGAAATTTCCGGTATTCGACCGGTCAATTGATTTTATTCCATTCAAGTTGACTGTTGAAACTACCAATCCATGGCACACCTTTTGCGCATATGTGGTGAAGAATAATCCATACAGTTGAGATATATTCGAGGACGTTTCGACAGAAATACGGTGATAGTATGTCCAGATATAGAGCCATTAGCAGAACAAGAACTCTCGAAGAATGCGTTGTCTCTTTTCCGTCTACTCACCGCGGAAGCTTATGACAGGAGATCTCCACAATATTGGTCGTAAGATTTCATGACGGACATGTACTGGTTGGTACTCCATGACCTTTGAGAACGTATACCGCGAGTGGAAAGAACGGCGCATTTTGCAGATTGAAGCGGCCGGTTTCCTCGGGGTGAGCGTGCGAACATTTCGCCGCTATATCCACCGCTTCGAGACGGCGGGTGTGGAGGGTTTGATCGACAAACGCGGGTCGCGGGGATCGCCCCGCCGTGCCCCGCTGGATGAGGTCGCGGAGGTTGTCGATACCTACAACACTCGGCACGAAGGGTGGAATGTCAGGCAATTTTTTGCCTCGTACCGTCGAAGCGGCGGCCAGCGAAGCTATAACTGGGTCCGGATGCGGTTGCAGGACGCCGGGGCCGTAGAAAGACTTCCGCATCGCGGATGGCACCGCAGAAGGCCTGAGCGAGCGGCACGAACGGGCGCGCGTTTGTATCAGGACGGCTACAGACACGAGTGGCTACCCGGCCGACCGTGCGATCTGATCATAACGATGGACGATGCCACGGGCACACACTATTCGATCCTCCTGTGCGAGACGGAGGGCACCCGGAGCAGTCTTGCCGGCGTTCGCCAGGTGATCGAAAGGCATGGGCTCTTCTGCTCGCTTCGTACCGACCGGGCGTTGCACTACGTGCCCGCTTGCAAGCCCGCCGCAAAACCCGATCACGTCAAGCACACGCAGTTCGGACGGGCCATGAACCAGTTGGGCATCAAGTCGGCTCCGACTCGCTCAGCCCAGGTGCGGGCCCGCTGCCAGCGCGCGTTCGATATCCACAAGCACCGTTTACCAGAGGAGTTGGCCGCTGCCGAGATCACGAGTTTCGCCGCAGCCAACGAGTACTTGGACACCGTCTATATGCATGCCTACAACAAGGAATTCGAGCAACTGCCGCCGGAACAACGCTCGGCGTTCGAGCCCTGCACCAGGCCGAATCAGCTGGATGACATTCTATGCGAGCAACATCGGCGCGTCGTACGCAGCGACAGGTGCGTTCGATTTGACGGATACCTGCTGAAACTCCCGGCCGAGCGGCCTGCGTGCGATTGCGTCGGGACCCGCGTGACGGTACGCTGCCACCTGAACGGCACCCTGTCCGTGTCCCACGGGCTCCGGCGTCTCGCCCGATACCATGCCAACGGGTTACTGCTCGAGTAAACACCCGACAGAGGTGAGATATCCGGGCGACCCGGATAGGATAAGAGCCCGGTTTGATCAGCCAAGTTCGCGCATGGGAGATTTCATGAGCAGATTTCTTGTCGTTCTGCTGGCGGGGCTGCCTCTCGCGGGCATCGGCCAGGACCGCTATCCGATGGACTGGGACCAGGTGGCAGACGAGTCGCTGACCCACTTCGCCGCGTTGCTGCGCACCGACACGTCCAACCCGCCGGGCAACGAAACCGCCGCGGCCACCTACCTTCGCGACACGCTGGAAGCCGATGGAATCGAAGGCCGTCTGTACGCCCTTGAGCCCGGGCGCGACAATTTCGTGGCGCGGGTGCGGGGCAACGGTTCGAAGGCCCCTGTTCTCGTCATGGCCCATACCGACGTGGTCGGCGTGCAGCGCGAAAACTGGTCGGCGGAACCCTTCGACGCCGTGCGGCGCGACGGCTACATCTACGGCCGGGGCGCGCTGGACGACAAGGACAACGTCACCGCCGGCTTGATGCTCCTGATGATGCTCACGCGTCGGGACGTGGCGCTCGACCGGGATATCATCTTTCTGGCCGAGGCCGGCGAGGAAGGCACTCCGGAAGTCGGCGTCGATTTCATGGTGAACGAGCACTGGGACGAGGTCGCTGCCGAATATTGCCTGGCCGAAGGCGGCGGCGCCGTGGCTCGCGACGGTGAGGTCCGTTACGTGTCCATCGCGACCACGGAGAAATTCCCCATGCGGGTCCAACTGGTTGCCCGCGGAACGGCCGGCCACGGTTCCGTGCCACGGGTGGACAATGCGCTGACCGCGCTCGCTACGGCGGTGGCGAAACTGGCCGATTGGCAACCGCCCATGCGGTTGAACGACACCACTCGCGCCTATTTCCAGCGACTCGCGACCATCAGTTCCGACGAAATTGCGGCGCGCTATCTCGGCCTGTTCGACCCGGCCGAGCGAGCGCTGAGTCAGCGCTATCTCGCGCTCCACGAACCGCAGCACAATGCGCTGTTGCGCACCGGCGTGTCGCCGACCATTCTCCGCGGCGGTTTCCGCAGGAACGTCATCCCCTCCGAGGCCGAGGCGATGCTCGATATCCGCGCCTTGCCGGACGAGAATCCCGAGGAGTTCTACGCCCACATGGCCGCCGTGATCAACGACCCCAGCGTGGAAATCGTCCCGCGGCCGATCTACCGTCCCGCCGGCACCCCCTCCCCCATAGACAACGAGATGTTTGATGTTATCCAGGCTGTGAACCAGCGCCTGTTTCCGCAAGCCGTGACACTGCCCACCATGCTCACCGGCGCCACCGACATGGCCCAGGTGCGTGCGAAGGGCGTGTCCTGCTACGGATTCGGTCCGGTCCGGCACGAGGAGGACCTGGGTTCCGGCGGCGGTTCCCACGGGGACGACGAGCGCATTCCGGAAGACTCCCTGCTGCTGCTGGTGCAGTTTCTCTGGTACACGGTGCTCGGTATCGCCGCATCGCCCTGATCGCGCGATCTGCTCGGCGGGCGCGACGGCGCATGCCGACAGCCCCGGCCCGGATATTTGTGCGCCTCAGACGTTAAAGCGGAAACGAATCACATCGCCATCGGCGACCCGATACCCCCGGCCTTCCGAGCGCATCTCCCCCGCCTCCCTGACGCCCTGTTCGCCGCCGCGGGCCATATAGCGCGCCACGGGAACCACCTCGGCGCGTATGAACCCGCGCTGAAAGTCCCTGTGGATGAGGCCGGCGGCTTCGTAAGCGGTTGCACCGTCCGGCACTGCCCATGCCCGGGCTTCCTTCTCGTTCACCGTATAGAAGCTCAACAGCCGCAGCAGCCCATAGGCCGCGCGTATCACTCGATCCAATCCCGGCGCCTCGAGCCCCATCTCCTCCAGGAACGCGCCGCGTTCGTGCTCGGGAAACTGCGTCAGCGCGGCTTCGAACGCGGCGCAGATCGCCACCGCCCGAGTCCCCTCCGCCTCGGCCCGCGCCAGGACCGGCGCGGCGGGGGCGACATCCCCCAGAGCCGACTCGTCCACGTTGGCTACGTACATGACAGGTTTGGCGGTGATGAGTTGCAGGCTGTCGAGCCGTGTTCGATCCTCCGCGGTGAGTGCGATGTCTCTTGCCGCGCACCCGGTATCCAATTCCGCCAGCGCGCGCTTCAGGAGATCCCGCCACGCGAGCGCGTCGGCGTCGTTGGTCTTCGCCTGCCGCTCGGCCTTGTCCAGGGCGCGGCCCAGGGTCTCGAGGTCCGCGAGCAACAGTTCCGTATCGATTGTTTCCATATCCGCCGAGGAATCGACCGTACCCGTCACGTGGGTGACCCCTTCCCCGGCGAAGCAGCGCACCACATGCACAATGGCATCGGTTTCGCGAAGATGGGCCAGGAATCGGTTGCCCAGCCCCTCCCCGCGGGAGGCGCCCGCGACGAGGCCGGCGACGTCCACGAATTCAACCGTCGCCGGCACCGTGACGCGAGGCCTGGCGATCTCGCCGATACGCTCCAGGTTCGGGTCGGGCACGGCGACAATGCCCACGTTCGGGTCCAGCGTGCAGAAGGGATAGTTCTCCGCGGGAACCGCCATGGCGGTGAGCGCGTTGAACAGCGTGGATTTGCCGACGTTCGGCAGACCGACCAGACCGCATTTGACCGGCAAGGCGCAGCGCCCGCCTACTCGCCGGGTTCCCGGTCGGCTTGCGCCCGGGGCCGGGCCTCCGTGTCACGGCTGTGCAGTTGCGTCTTGGCCCGTTCGGAACCCTTCTCGAGAAAGACGACCAGCGCGTCCGCCGCCGCCACCACCGCATCGAGTATGGCGCCCTGATGTTCAGCCGATGGCCGCCTGAGTACGTAGCCGATCACGCGGTCCTTGCGCCCGGGCCCGGGATGGCCGATGCCCAGACGCAGCCGCCAGAAGCCCCTGCCGACGCAATCGACCACGTTTCGCGCCCCGTTATGACCGCCGTGGCCACGGTTGAATCGAAGTTGGGCGCGACCCGGCTCAAGATCCAGTTCGTCGTAGGCGACCAGTACGCGCTCGAGCGGCGTCTTGTAATAGGCGGCCGCCGCGGCCACCGCGCGACCGCTGTCGTTCATGTACGTCATGGGCTTGAGCAGGCGGATTCGCCGATCGGCGATGGTGATTTCGGCGACGTCACCGTAGAGCCGGCGCCGCGTCCGGTACGTGCCGCCGTACTGCTGCGCCACCAGGTCCACGAACCAGAAGCCGGCATTATGGCGGGCGCTCCGGTGCTCAAAACCCGGATTTCCCAGTCCGACGCTGAGGTCCAGCGAATTATCCATGCCGGATTCCTGCTTCGAATCCAGCCCGCCGGTCTCGGTGCGACGCGGGACTTTCGCCACGGGCTGCCAGGTAGGCTCCTAGGTAGACGCGTCGTCCTCCGCTTCGGGAGCCTCGGTATCTTCGAGATCCGTAACCCCGAATTCCATGCCATCCTCGAGTTCCGGCACCTCGTCCTCCTCCTCGCGCCGCAACGGGTTGATGCTGACGATCGACGGATTCTGTTCGTGCACCTGCGTCGGCAACTCCACCCCTGGCGGAATCTGCAAGTCCGTCAGGTGCAGCCGCTGGTTGAGTT
>JAKZVH010000048.1:0-4527 GCA_047516145.1 Gammaproteobacteria bacterium | reverse complement strand
GCGATCGTCCAACAGGATGTCGATGCCCACCGCCGCGCGCGCGCCGGCGTCAACAGGTTCGATCAGTTTGGCCAGATCGGTTCGGGACCACGGCAAGCCGCCCACGCGATCGAGGCTTTCTTCGTCGATCGCCACGATCAGCACGTCGCTGCCGGGCGGCCTCTCACCCGCCAGACGTTGGGTGAAGTCGTACGCGATGTTGTTGACCTGCTCAAAGAAACTCTGCCAGGACAGCAGGACAACGAGTGAGGCGGCGGCAACACCGAGCGCCACCAGCTTGAGGATGTGAAAGGCCACGAGGTCTCCGTCTGGCCAGATTATAGGTAAATTATTGAAATTGTCCTATCGTACGGTTCCCGATGGGCGCTACGATTGGAATCGCCTTTTCCCTTCCAACGAGGAAGGGCCGATGTTACGCCCCGCATCCCGTGGAGTCTCCCTGATCGAAACCTGCCTGGTCCTTGCGATCGTGGTTTCGCTGACAGCCATTGCCCTGCCTCAAATGATTGAAGCGCGGCAGACCTTCGGCCTGCTTGCGGTCGCCGGCCAAGTGCGTTCCGAACTGCATCGAACGCGAAGCCTTGCAATCGTGCGCAATCAGGATTGCCGGCTGAGGGTGACATCGCCCGTCACGTACCTGATTGAATGCCAGACGCCGCATTGGGTGTCGATCTCATTCCACCAACTCGATACCGGATTTACCATCGCCGCAAACAACCGTCCCGAGTTTCACCCGCTGGGCAACGCAGGCCCCATGGGAACGATCACTATATGGAACGAGCGCGGCGCCAACCGCCGGCTCATCGTCAGCCGTAGCGGGCGCGTCCGGACGGAATAATGCCGTCAGTCGTTATTGTCATCGCCGCCGGGAAGCCCGGTTCGCGACACGATCCAATACCAAAGTAGCAGGATGACGAACCCGATGAGGAAGATGGTAAGAATTACCGTCATGGCGCCTCGCGCCGGTTCAGGATATCAGAACCTCTGATCTGGCTTGACCGGTGAACGCAAGGGGGACGCGACCCAGGACATTCAGGAATTCTCCTCCCGAAAAGGAAGCGATGCCGCCAGACGGCGGGATGGTCCATTGGGCATCGACGCGGGCACGCGCCTCCAATTGACCCACGCCAGCGCTTTCGGCTACGATGAATTCATTCCTTGGGCCTGTGGCGCAGCTGGGAGCGCGCCTGACTGGCAGTCAGGAGGTCAGGGGTTCGATCCCCCTCAGGTCCACTCCAGCCGGTTCCGACGCAGTCTGATTCACGTCATGGGTGCACGACCCGATCTTGTTGGGCTTTATCCCGGCTCGGGACTCCTGACCAAGGGACCACGGTAGCCGCTATGGCGTATATCGAGCGACGGTTCACCGCCCCAGACGGTCTCAACCTCTATTATCGCGAATACGGCGATCCGGCCTCGGCCACGACGCCGGTTCTCTGCCTTGGCGGGTTTTCGCGAAACGCCCGCGATTTCGACGCTCGCGCGCGCGGGCTCGCTATACAGCGGCGGGTATTGTGCCCCGACCTTCGCGGCCGTGGCCGGTCGGATTACGACCCGGACTGGCGCAACTACCAACCGGGAACCTATCTGAACGACATCGCCCATTTGCTTACTGTTGCCAATGCCCATCGGGTTGTCGTGATCGGAACCTCGTTCGGCGGCGTGTTGGCGATGGCTCTCGGGGCGTTCATGCCGTTCGCTCTCGCGGGCGTGGTGCTCAACGACATGGGTCCCGAGGTTGAACAAGGCAGGTCTGACGACGCCCTTGCCTATATCAGCGTCGACCGCCCACAGCCCGCTTGGGAGAGCGCGCTGGAGGCGATCAAGACGCATACGCCCGGCGCCGCATTTCAAACCGAGGCGATGTTCGAAGCGATGGTCCGCAATACCTATCGCGAGGGCGAGGACGGACTACTGCACTTCGATTGGGATGTGAATATCGTCAAGCCGATCATCGGTACTCGACACGCGACTCCCAACCGTTGGACCTTTTTTCGGGGACTGCGCCCGATTCCACTGCTTGCCTTTCGGGGCGAGGTCTCGGACCTCTTGTCCGAGGAATGCTTCGCTCGGATGGGCCGGGAATATCCCGAAGCCCACCTGGTGACCGTTCCCCGCACGGGTCACGCCCCCACCCTGACCGAACCCGAGTGCGTCGCCGCGCTGGACGCGTTCTTGCGCGGCCTTTAGAACCGGATCTCAGTTGCGTATAACCAGATCTCACCTGTGCCGGGCAACGGAGGTCTGCCGCATTGACGAGCTGTCACCCTGGAACCTGGCCGACACACTGATCGCCGGCGCAGTCGCCGCAGCCTGAGATCGATTCATCAGTTGTGTCCGCAACTTCCGCTTGTGGACACAACCGGTTCGACGAGTCGACATGGTTCAGGCCAGACGCTGACAAAGTCGCCTCGCAGTGCAGGTATGGCAGGCCCAGATCCATCCATGCGCATTAGGCACGCCTTTGGAACACTGCAATAACGTGTTTTATCACGCTATAATATGTGACAAATTGTGAGGTGTAGCTATGCGATTTGAGGAATTCGCCGAGGATCAGGTGTTTTCGCCGACGCTGATCGCCGACGCGCTGCGCACCACCAAGTCTGAAATCGCCGGGACGTTGGGCCTCGGAAAGGATGCGTTCTCGCGCGCATCGCGGGTCCGGGCGCGGAAGACTCAGTCCCGCCTGCGGCAGATGATCGAGATCCTCAACCGCGTCGAAGCCGAAACCGGATCGCCGCTCGCCGCCTATGCCTGGTTCCGCGGCGAACCTCTGCCGGGTTTTGGCGGCGCGACACCGTGCCTGTTGGTGCGCGAAGGCAAGGCCGATCACGTTCACGCCTACCTCGATCGGATCATGGCGGGCGGCTATGCCTGAACTCCTGGTCTCCTGATGCGGTACCGCGGTCTGGTCTACCGGGCGCACAATCCTCAATGGTCTTGGCCGCCCTTGTCCGGCGAGGGCGCGCGCCGCCACGGCGGGCGCTTCAACCGTCGCGGTATCCCGGCGCTCTATACCTCGATCGGTCCGCTGACCGCCATACGCGAAGCCCAGCCACTGGGCCGGCCGATGCAGCCGCTCACCCTTTGCGCGTACGAAGTCGATGCCGATCCCGTTTTCGATGCGCTGGACCCGGAGCACTGCCGGGCGTTGAATGTGAGCGAATCCGACCTCGCGTGCCCCACGCGGGAAGCTGAAATGCTTGCCGGGACAGTCCCCGCGTCGCAGACCCTGGCCGGCCTGATCGCGGCCAGATACGTGGGCATGCGGGTCCGAAGCTTCGCTGCCGGGACCAGCGCCGATGATCTCAATCTAGTGTTGTGGAGATGGAGCACCGAGGTGCCGAGCCGCGTGGTCCTGATCGACGATGAGGGCCGGATCTCCTCAGGTCACGCTCATTGATCGGGTCTCGCGCCCGACCCGTTGACCAAGGGGAGAAGCAAGATTGTCACGCAACGCGAGTCCCGACGCTCGCATCCGAGACGACGAATTCGCGCTGCCGGACCTTGACATGCCGGACCCTATCGGCCACCGACATACCGCCAACCCCGGCGTACTCTGGATGGCGGCCACCGAATTCTATCGCTCCAGCACCGGCGTGGGCGCTTCATTCCGCCGGATCGCCCGTTACAACGTCGTCGCGGTCGCCGTCTTGCGGTAATCACCCAAACCGCCAGACAGCTGGCCATACTCTCGTTCCACGGGTAGAAAATGGTTAAATCTTCAGTTCAGTCGGTCCGCAGGGCCGCATTCGGATCGATACACGCGGCGCGGACGGCGGGTGGCACGATGGCGGCCAGGAGCGCCGCGCCGAGCGAGACCAGCGCGATGGCCCAGGAAAGAGGATCCGTGGTCCCCACGCCGTAAAGCTGCGATTCGATGGCCCGAGTGCCGGCCCATGCCAACGCGCCTCCCGACACGCCCCCCACCACGACCCACATTCCCGCCTCTCCGACGACCTGCCGCGCCACGTCGGCCGGTGTCGCACCCAAGGCCATCCGCACGCCGATGTCGCGTGTGCGCTGCGCCACCAGGTACGAGGCGACGCCGTACAAACCGGCAGCGGCCAGCAAGATCCCGAGCCCCGCAAAAGCGACCAGGAGCCAGGCTACGAACCGCGGCCTCTCGCTGAGCGCCGTGACGTCGTCATCCAATGTCCGGATCTCGACCGGCAATTCGGGATCGAGGTCTGCGACGGCCTGACGCAGAAACGCCGCAGCGTCAGCCGGAGCCGCCGTCGTCCGGATCGCGAAGTTGCCGTAGCGGTCTAATATTCCCGGTGTGGCGGGCCGCACGACGTAAACCTCCGGTTGCGGTGCCTCGGTGAGCCCCAGATTCCGAACATCTTCGACCACGCCCACGACCGTGTGCCACGGTCCGTTGGATCGCAAAAGGATGGTGTGCCCGACCCCGCTCTGAACGGGAAACAGGATCCGCTCGGCGGACCTGGACAAAATCGCCACGGGTGGGGCGGCGTCGCGGTCGGAGGGAACGAAGGCTCGACCCGCGAGGATCGGAATTCGGAA
>JAKZVH010000047.1:0-5348 GCA_047516145.1 Gammaproteobacteria bacterium | reverse complement strand
GACGCCCAGACCAAGGAGATCATTGCCAGCTACATGCTGCCGGAAGAACTGCGTGCCACTGTCCACGGCACGGTGATGTCCCCGGACGGCCGATATATATACATCATCGGCGCGCGGCCGGGCGACGCGGACCTGGCACACGAGGTCAACAGCTCGGCGACGCTGATCAAGGCGGATGCAGTCACCCTGCAACCGATCAAGCAGTTCACCATCGGCGGGCGGATTCACCACTCGCAGGCGTTTCGTGAATACGTGCTGATCGACATGTTCGCCCGCGACCCGGATGGCCTTGCGATCATGCTGCTGGATCCGGAGACGGACGAGATCGTGGGCGGGGTCAAGGACGTGGATCTGGGCGGCTTCGCCTACACCGCGTGGTCGGACAAGGACTACGAGTACATCTACGCGTTGGTGGAGCCGGCGGGTTATGCGCCCGGCCGCGCCACCGGCATGTTCGCCGCCGTCAGCATGTACCAGGGCCGACTCACCGCCATGCGCCCGTTCTGGGTCGCCCGGATCGACCCGGACACATGGACCGTCGAACAGGAGTACCCGATCCCGGGGTACAGGCCCAATTGGCTGGTGGTCGATACGGCCAAGGAATACATGTACATCGTGAATTCGCTTTCCAACGCGTCGAAGATCAACATCGAGACGGGCGAAGTGATGTGGACCAATGGCACGGGAATCGGGCCTTACGGCGCGTCGTTGAATGTCGATGAGACCGAGCTGTGGATCGCCGACAAGGGCGAGGGCGCGCACCACCTGGGCCGCACCATAACCATCATGGATACCCAGACCGGGCATGCTAAGGAGACCCTTTACGGCGGGTACAAGGTAGACCATGTTCTGCTCGCCCCCAACGGCAAGGAGATGTGGGCCACCAGCAATGGTGAGGGCCGAATGTTCGTCTACGATGCCGAGACCAGGGAATTGACGAATATCATCGACATGCCCGGCAACGGCGACGCCCATGGTCTGGTCTGGGTGCACTACGATGAAGCGGGCGAACCGCGGGTCGTGCGAGACCAGGGGAATTTCCATGGCGGCGTCAATCCGATCCTGGGTAACGCGTTGAATTTCTAGGAGTTCAGGGAGGCCGCCTGCGGATCGCCGGCAGGACAGCGCCAAGACTTCGGGCGTTCGCGTCCGCGTGTGCCGGTTCCTGCGTGGCAGTTTTCTTGTCGAAAATTCTTCTGGCCTTCGCGTGCCATGGACTCCGGCGATACGCGATTGCGTGGGCGCCTTGCAGTTCCTGCCGGATGGGATGGACCCCGGAGCAGCAGCCGGTGAGATCGCTGGCCATGCGCTCTCCGTGACGCGCTGCGCACCGTTAAGGAGTAGTTGGGGAGCGGACAATGCACGGACAAACCCTGTGTGGCGTGTTGCTGGTCTTCGTCGCGGTCGTCGACGCGTCGGCACATCATTCCCGAGCGGCCTTCTACGATTCGAGCAGGATCATCGTAACGGAGGGCGTGGTCACGAGAGTGCTCTGGCGAAATCCACACACGCGTTTCTGGTTGATGGACGACAACGGTGCGGAGTGGACACTGGAAAGTACGCCCCCTGCAACGCTGTCGCGCCACGGGTTGGGGCGCGAGGTGTTGACGGAGGGTGCTCGCATCCGCGTCGCGGGCCCGGCCGCACGTTTCGCCGCCAATGCCATGGAGGTGCACAATGTCCTCCTTCCGGGTGGAAAGGAATTGCTTATTCAAGTCACGGCTCGGCCCCGTTGGACGGAGGATGTACAGGGACTCGAAGTGAGCGGGTTCGCGGAGTCCGACGTGCGCGCGGCCGAAGCGGCGGCGACCGGCATATTCCGCGTCTGGAGCCGCCCCTACGGCGAGTCTTTCAGCCTCGTCCCCGACAACGGTTATCCGTTGAGCGCGGCCGCGCTGGCGGCGAGAGAGGCATACGATCCCGTCGCGGACAACCCGATCCCGGGCTGCACGCCGAAGGGCATGCCGATGATCATGTCCAATCCGCTGCCGTTCGAGTTTGTGAATGCGGGAGACGAGATTCGCTTGCGGATCGAGGAGTACGACCTGGTGCGCGTCATCCATATGGACCCCGATGCCGAGGAAGCGGTGCCGTCACCCGCGGGGTACTCGGTCGGTCACTGGGAGGACGGCGACCTGGTCGTGACCACGACCGATATCAATTTCATGCACTTCGGTTCCCGAATTCCCCTGAGCGCCGATGTGCAACTCCTGGAGCGCTTCGCTTTGAGCGCCGACCAACGGAGGCTCGACTACGCGCTGACGGTCACTGATGCGCTGACGTTTACCCAGCCCTTGATCGTGCGACGACACTGGGTGTGGGTGCCCGGCGAAACCGTCGAGCCCTGGTTGTGTGAGGACGATAATGAATAGGATCTGGAGCAGAACCATGACAATCGCCGATTCACCGCGGACTCTTTTTCGAGCCTGGACGGGCCTTGCCACTGCCGCCTTGCTGCTGGCCGCCCCTGTGGCCGGGTTGCAGGCCCAGAACGCCGATTGGACGAGGCCGTTCCCGGGGCACCGCGTCATCGGCAATCTGTATGCCGTCGGCACCTACGGTCTCGGAGTGTTCCTGATCGCGTCGGACGAGGGCCACATTCTGATCAATACCGGACTGGAGGATTCCACCCCGCTTATTCGGGAGAACATCGAATCGGTGGGCTTTCGCCTCGAAGACGTGAGAATCCTGTTGACCATGCAGGCACATTGGGACCACACGGCTGCCCTGGCGGAGATCAAGGAGATCACCGGGGCCGAGATGTGGGCCACGAGCGGGGACGGCAGGGTTCTCGAGGACGGCGGTTTCAGCGATCCGCATTTCGGCGGCCGCGTGTCGTTCCGGCCGGTCGTGGTCGACAGGATCATCAGCGACGGCGAGATCATCGAACTCGGCGAAATTCGGTTGCGTGTTCACGAGCATCCGGGACATACGGAGGGCAGCTCGAGTTACTCCATGCAAGTGAGTGAAAACGGCCGGGACTACGACGTCGTGGTTGCGAACATGGGCACGATCAACGACGGCAAGAGGCTCGTTGTCGATCCCACCTATCCGGGTGTGGCGGAGGATTTTGCTCGGACCTACGCGAACCAGAAGGCCATGGATGTCGACGTCTGGGTCGCGGCCCACGGCGGCCAATACGGGTTGCACGACAAGTACGAGCCGGGGCAGGCGTTCAGTCCGGATACCTTTGTCGATCCGGAAGGGTTTCTGGCTGCAGTCGAACGCCTTGAGCGCATCTACGAGGATCAATTGGCCGAGGAACGGCGCTGAGTCTACCCGGCGCCACCGTCCCGGGTGCGCGGTTCGAACCCAAGCGTCGGAATCGTTTCCACAGCGCACCCCCCGCTTCGCGTGGGTGCGACCTCAGCCGAGTTTGAAGGAAGCCATCTATACAGCGTACCCCCGCTTCGCGTGGGTGCGACGCTCGGGCGCCGATCGGTGCCGCAGGAAATCTGCCGTTCGCCCATAGGCTATACTTCGCGGTCCGGCCCGCGGTGCGGGCCAGAATGTCCACGGGGAGTGAATCGGCATGAGAAGAACACATTTTCTGGGGCTATGTGGCGGTCTGTTGACGGTTGGCGCCGTATCGGCCCAGGAATCGGTGGAGGCCTTGGTCGAGCGCGGATCGGAGCTGTTTCATGCCGACATAGGCTGTTGGGTCTGCCATGGACCGACAGCCGAGGGGCTCGTGGGCCCGACGCTGCACTTCGGCCCCACCCCGGTGGACATCTTCGACCAACTGGAGAGCAACCCCATGATGGGGGTGATTGTCTCGGAGATGGACCCCAGCGATACGGATCTGGAAGCGATCGCCATGTACATTCGCACGCTGGCGGACCTGCCGCTGGATATCGGAATGGTGGAGGGCTGGCGCACGGCGCTTGCGACGGTGAAGGCAAATCAGGCGGAGGAGCAGGAGTTTGCGAAGACGCCGCGGGACCTTCAGGTGGAAGCCGTTGAGACGTTCGCCTCCGTGCAGGAGACCTGGACCCGGCGGGCCATCGAGGGCAGCGTCTGGAGCGAATACCCGTCACGGATCGTGGCCACCTGGGATCCGGGCGAGCCCAAGTTCCAGCCCGAGCCCGGCAAGACGTACTTCTACGAGAACGTGGGCACCACCAGTTCGCCGTCGGTGTTATTCGATGGCTATGCGCCTCCACCCAGCAACCAGCTCGTGGTCGGCGACGCCGCGACCATGGAGATCATCGCCAGCCACATGATTCCGGAGAGCCTGCGGGCCGTGGTGCATACCTCGGCGATGTCGCCGGACGGTCGCTACGCCTACATGGTTGGACCCCGGGAGCCCACAGCGGACGGCACGCCGGACCCCGCCGGCGCCTGGACCATGCTAAAGCTCGACGCCATCACCCTGCAGCCGGTGGCGCAGGTCACCATCGGCGCCCGGCTCCATCACGGCCAGGTCTTCAGGGACAAGGTGCTCTTCGATGTCTTCGTGCGCGACGCCGACGGGCTTGGGCTATTCCTCTACGACCCCGAAACGGACGAGATCCTCGGCGGGATCAAGGACGTCGACATGGGCGGGTTCATCTACACTGTCTGGACCGACAAGGATTACGAATACATCTACGCGATGATGGAGCCCGCCGGCTACGCACCGGGGCGCGGTACGGGCATGCGGGGCGTGTCGATGCTCTACGGGGGAACCCTGATGGCCATGCGGCCGTTCTGGATCGCCAAGATCGACCCGGAAACCTGGGAAGTCGTCGCGGAGTATCCCATCCCGGGCTATCGCCCCAACTGGGCCGTCATCGACAATGCCAAGCAGTACATCTATCCGATCATGAGCAGTTCGGTGGCCGCCAAGGTGGATGTCAACACCGGCGAGGTCGTCTGGACCAACGGCACCGGCATCGGGCCGTATGGCGGGACGCTAAACGCAGACGAAACGGAGCTCTGGATCGCCGACAAGGGCGAGGCCGCGCATCACCTCGGCCGCACGATCACCATCATCGATACGCAGACGGGGCACGCCACCGAGACCCTCTACAGCGCCTACAAGCTGGACCATGTCCTGCTTTCGCCAAACGGCAAGGAGATGTGGGCCACCAGCAACGGCGAGGGCAGGATCTACGTATACGATGCAGAGAGCAAGGAACTGATCCGCAAGATCGAAATGCCCGGCAACGGCGACGCCCACGGCTTGATCTGGGTGCACTACGACGAGAACGGCGAGCCGCGAGTGGTTCGCGACCAGGGCAATTTTCACGCCGGCATCGATCCCGCGGAAGGAGTTGTACTCGACTATTAGCCCGCAACTCTCATCGGTGTTCGTCGCGAGGGCGGCGTTGGGCGGGAACCGGCAGCTCTCGCCGGGGTCCTAACCT
>JAKZVH010000046.1:0-19759 GCA_047516145.1 Gammaproteobacteria bacterium | reverse complement strand
GTGGGCAATTACGAGTTTTCCCAAACCGGCACCAGAATTTCACTGGGTATCTCAAACGTGACCAATGAAGCGCCGCCGTATATCGATTTGGGATTCAATGGGAAGACCGATGTGGCCGCTTACCGGCTGTTCGGCATGGGCTATTACCTGCGTCTGTCGCAGAGCTTCGAATAAGCTGGAAAGGCGCTTGAAGGGAAAAGGCCGCAACAAGCGGCCTTTTTCTTGGGCGCACACAATACAGGATCTGTTGCGATCCGGTCACCAAATCATCCTCCAGGGAATAATCTTGTCGCCACCAGGGCCCAGGCCAGCGGGCGCCCATGGCCCGGTGCAAACAGGGGCCCTGCATGTATTGTCGTGTAACCACGCTCGCGAATTCCGGCGCATATCCGGTCGAACGTCTCGTTATCCAGGGCAGCGCGACACATGGAAGACATTCGTCCCACAAACGCGTCCAGTTCGCCGTCCATTCCGCTTAACCAGTCGAGGATCTCGGCAGGCTCGTAACGCTGAATGCCCTGGTGGATTCTGTCCACGTCGCTGTAGAGGCGAGCAATGGTATCGCCGGCGACGTGCTGACCGTACTGCTCCATAATTGACTCAAGAGCTATAGCTGCTGGTGCAAGCTGTGTCGCCGCAGCCTCGTACGGTGCGCGATCGCTTCCACGGCATGCTTCGAACCCGGCCTCGAACATCCGGGCGGCGAACGGAATGAATTTCGATTCTTTCAATCGAACAATTGCATCCAGGCTTTCCTCACATTCTTTGTGGATGCTGCTCTCCTGACTATGCAACAAGAGCGCGAGCTGACCTCCTGCTGTAACCAGCCGGGTAGCCTCCTCGATGGCCTTCACGCCGGCATACTCGACACCAAACTGGCTTGTGACGATGTCAAATCCACCTGAATCCAACGGGATGGAACGTGCGTCCGCAACGATGCCGTGCACGTCGGGAAATCTGCTTCGAATATTCTTGATGGCTGCAGCGGATACGTCGACAGACGTGATTTCGGGTCGCTCCCTGCCAGGCATTGCCAGCGCACGGACGACGACGGCGCCGTTTCCGCTCGCAATATCAATGATTCTTGGTGCGGCGTAGTCTTGATTCACTATTCGAAAGAATTCATCCCAGAAAGCCTGAATGGCGGGATGGCTGACACCACCGCTGGAGTACGCGCCTACATCGCCGGTGCCGCGCCAGTATGTATCCCAGCTTGCGGCTACGTGGTCAGACTTGGATTTTGAGTCGGTAGTGCGCACGTGTTCAACTGCGGCTACGCCAGATCGGCGAGTATAGCAATCGCATTTGGTCAACAACGCGCGTGGCGTCCCGGGAAGCGGTGTACAAACCTCGGCCTCTCGTACACCGCCACTGCGGACGCGATCGCCACGCGGTCGATAAACGGCAAATTGTCACGATCCGACGAATACAATTGCAAAGGTGTTTTTGATAGATTGCTGCTTTAACCCAACGCGGGCACGCTGAATGAATGAACGTCTGGCGCGGATCAGCGCGATAGCAAGAAAAGCTGTACAGCATCAGGACTGGACGACGGCCGATACCTGTGCGCAAGAAATACTGAGGCAGGACAGCGCGAGTCCAGAAGGCTATTTCTTGACCGGATTGGTCATGAAGGCATCAAATCGACCTGTGAAAGCAACTGAGGCTTTTGCAAGAGCGCTCGAACTCGATGCGGATCGTTACGATGCAGCCATCGAATTGGCGGATCAGCATTCGATTGGGCGCCGTAACGGCGACGCTGCCGCACTGCTTTCCGAATATGTGGGGAGATTGAGTAACAGCCCGCTCTACCTGGATAAGGCGGGTACGGTTTATTCGGATATCGGAATGCCCGAACGAGCCTGGCCTCTCTACAAGAAAGCAAATGAGCTGCAGCCGCGTGTCGATATTTTTCAGGCTAATTTTGCTGCCTGTAGCGTCTATCTCGGCAAGATTGAAGAGGCGAAGGAAATCTACAAACGA
Organism: Gammaproteobacteria bacterium; assembly: GCA_047516145.1. Lineage (GTDB taxonomy): Bacteria > Pseudomonadota > Gammaproteobacteria > Steroidobacterales > Rariloculaceae > UBA6522. The sequence goes on along the minus strand of JAKZVH010000046.1, from coordinate 17,776 downwards.
TTGTTGGATCGATTCCCCACTCATCAACGTAATCATTACCATCTGGCCCGGCTGGAAAAAGCAAAAGACACGAGGCACATAGAGCAGATGAAGAAAGTTCTTCGCTCGACCAATCTGCCGCCTGACAAAAATGTATTCATCTATTACGCCATCGGGAAAGAGTTTGAAGATCTCGATGAGTGGGACGAGGCCTTTCTCTATTTCAAGATGGGGGGGGATGCAGTGGCGGGCGTAGCCAACTACGACGTAAACACCGACTTGCAGTTAATCGACAATATTATCGATGTGTGTAGTGCAGATTGGCTGGCGGAAGGAGCGATCAGCACGTCGGGTAATGCATGGCAAAAAACGCCCATATTTATTGTGGGACTTCCGCGGACCGGTACAACCTTGACCGAGCGAATTCTGTCGAGTCATTCGCAAGTCGAAAGCGTTGGCGAAACCGAGTTTATACAGATGGTACTTCGGCGCGAGAGTGGCGTGAAAAGCGCCAGAAAAATCAGTGCTGCAATTATCGAGGCGGCCGCAAAGAAAGAGATAACCTTGCTTGCCGACGGTTATCTGAGCGCAGTGAACTACAGGCTAAGTGACAAACCCTTGTTTATTGACAAGCTTCCTTTCAATTACCTGTATCTTGGATTTATTGCAAAGGCCTTTCCGCATGCTCGAATCATCCGCCTGAAGCGCAACCCGATGGATGCCTGCTTTGCGATGTACAAACAGGTGTTCACCTGGGCGTACAAGTTTTCGTACACGTTCGACGGTCTTGCCCGGTATTATGTGGCGTACGATCGACTTTGCGATCACTGGCGCAACGTTCTCGGCGATCGACTGATCGAAGTTGAGTATGAAGTGCTGGCCGCCGATCAGGAGGGCCAGACAAGGGCACTGCTGCAGAAGGTTGGGCTCGACTTCGAGGATGCCTGTCTTGACTTCGACCGGAACATTACCCCGAGCACCACGGCAAGTTCCGTCCAGGTGAGGGAGAAGATCCATACTCGCTCCGTCAATCGGTGGACCAATTTCGCGACGCACCTGCAACCGCTGAAGGAACAGCTCGAACATGCCGGCATTGTCGTCTAGTAGGACTTTGCTCGAGGATCTTGATATGCCTGGCAACGCAGCATGAGCATCGATGTCGAACGAATCAGCGCAACGGCCAGGAATGCAGCCCGGTCCAATGACTGGGCCAGGGTCAAAGCCTGCGCCAGGGAAATACTGAGACGGAACAGGAATAGCCCGGAAGGTCATTTTCTTGTCGGACTGTCGGAGAAAGCATCAAGGCGTTCGGCCCGTGCCGTGGCGGCATTTACCAGAGCGATCAAGCTCGACGACAAACGCTACGATGCAGCGGTAGAGCTTGCCGGCCAGTACCTCGTTTCGGGTCAGTTCGCCGAGGCGGTTACGCTTTTGCAGCGGTATGAAGCTCAATTGAATCAAAGTCCACGATACCTGGATATGGCCGGTTCGATCTATACGAATGTCGGGCTACCGGACCGCGGCTGGCCCCTGTATCGAAAAGCGAATGAGTTGCAGCCGGGCGTCGACTTTATCCAGGCCAACCTCGCCGCTTGCAGTGTTTTCGTCGGGAAGATTGACGCGGCGAAAGAGATCTACCGGCGGCTGCTGGACAAATATCCGCATCATCAACGCAATCACTATGAGCTATCGCGGATTGCAAGAGCGACGGACTCGACGCACATCGAGCAGATGAGAGACGTTCTTCGCGCGACGAAAATGGCCGCGGAGAGGAACATTTTCATCTACTACGCTATCGGTAAAGAGTGGGAGGATCTTGAGCAGTGGGACGAGGCGTTCAAGTATTACGAGATGGCAGGGAATGCGGCAGCCAAGGTCGCCAACTACGACGTAGCGACGGATCTGCGATTGATCGACAAGGTCATCGAGGTTTGCAATGGGGATTGGCTGTCTCTCGGGGCGAATCAATCTGCGGCAAATGTGTCGGGAAAGATACCGATATTCATTGTGGGCCTGCCACGTACGGGCACGACGCTGGTCGAGCGCATCGTTAGCTGTCATTCACAGGTAGAAAGCGTTGGTGAGACGTATCTGATGCAGAATGTACTTCGGCGAGAGAGTGGCGTTAAAAGCGTCGAAGCAATGAATTCTGCTATCGTTGAAGCGGTTTCGAAAAAGGCAATTGAGGTCATCGCCGCCGGTTACTTGCAAGCGGTGAGTTACAAATTCGGCGCCAAGCCGGTGTTCATAGAAAAATTTCCCGAGAACTTTCTGTATCTTGGATTCATTGCGAAAGCATATCCCCGGGCTCGAATCGTTTATTTGAAGAGGAATCCGATGGATGCGTGTTTCGCCATGTACAAACAATCGTTTTTCAGGTATGCGTACACACTCGGCGATCTCGGACCGTACTATGTCGCGCACGATAGGCTGCGCAATCACTGGCGGGAAGTCCTTGAAGATCGGATGGTTGAAGTTGAGTACGAAGCTCTGGTTGCCGATCAGGAAGGTCAGACGCGACGATTGCTGGATCAACTCGGATTGAAATTCGAAGAAGCCTGTCTGAATTTCGATCAGAACATAACCGCAAGTAACACGGCAAGTGCGGTGCAAGTGCGCGAAAAAATGCACAGTCGATCCGTAAACCGATGGCAACATTTCGCCAAGGGTCTGAAACCATTGAAGACTTATCTGGAGAATGCGGGAATTGCGCTCGCTTGAGATCCGAAGCAAATTGAACCGATGTTCGTCGCGTCACCGCGAGTGAATCGGCGGCCGCATTTGCGTGTGGGCACCTTGAGGGATTGAGCCGCGCCTCGCGGAGCGGAGATTCGTGGGTTCGAGTCACCCTGTTCTCAACCGCGATAAATTCGCAACAAAGCCAACAAATGTGGCTTAATTGCCATTGCCGAATATGGCTCCATTGACGTAATGTAGCCGCCTTGAGGCATGCGCCATGAACAGACCTATTTTCGACACCCTCACGGCCGCCCGTGAACTTCAGGCTGCGGGAATGCAGGACGATCAGGCTGAAGCTGTCGTTACCGCCATCGGTCACGCGCACAGTGATCAAGTCACCGCCGGCGACCTTGCCGCCACTGCCGCCGACTTTCGCGCTGACCTTGCCGCCACCGCCGCGGACCTTCGCGCTGATCTTGCCGACACGGCTGCGGACTTTCGCGCTGATCTTGCCGGGCTCGAAACTCGGATTGCCCGCGCCATGCTGGTTCAGTCCGGGGTGACTATCGCCGCGACCGTCGGGTTGCTTTCTATGGTTATCACCCTCGCCGGGGGTGCGTAGTCAACCAATGGCACGGCATCCGCCGTGAGCGTTGCTATCAGCAGTTCCTCAAGCCGATCGTCTGCTACTCGTCCGGCGGGTCATCCGGCAGCGCGCGCAGGAGATCGCTCATCCGCCTGGCCATCTGGTCGAACTGGTAGTTGGCGATGCGGTAGCGCCAGCCTGAAAGTCGCTCATTGAGTTCCTCGGCTTCGGCCGCTACGTCCGCATCGTCATCCTGGGGTGGCGCGGCGGAATCGGCAGGTTCTTCGGGCATCTCCACGGATCCGTCTGGAATATCCTCGGAATCGCTGGAAGCGTCCTCGGCAGCGTCTTGCGGTTCGGAATCCTCTACGGGCGGCCGGTACTGCGCCCGAAACGAAACCCAGGCCTCGTCGTCGCGTTCGAAGGACTCGGCGGTGATGGCGAGACCGTCAAAGGTGAGAAATTCCGTCACCGTCACCGGGACTTCGGTGTCGGCCAGGGGCTCCACGTCCTGCAGCCTCAGATTCGCGAGCACCGTGCCCATGACGTTGGCAATGCTGGCGTACTGCAGTTCCCGGTCCGGTGGGATGGCGTCCACGTCGAAGTTGCTCTGATCGGGGTCGGCCTTGAAGACACTGACCACTTCGCCGTCGGGATGCGTCACCGTTACCCGCGCCACGCGGGGCCCGGGGATCGCCACGATCTCCGTGGCCAACCAATCGGTGGTTTCGCTCCCCACGTCCGGATTCCGGTCGATGAGGAAGCTCTGGGCCTGGTCGGCTTCGCGGACGTAGGCCTGGGAGGTGCCCTCCGTGTCCCCAACGATGATGCTCACCGGTGAGTCCGTGCCCATCAGCGTGACGGTTATGCCGCCCGCCGCCTCGTTCTCGACGGCTTCCACGCCGAGCCGGTCGTAAAACTCGGGATTGGCGGTCTTGGCCTCGACGATCCGCGCTTGCGCCAGGCCGATCAATGTCTCGCGGACTTTCGCCACGTCGGCCGGGTAGCCTGCCTTCTCCGCGATCGTCCAGCCCCCGTCCTCCTCACGCTGGAGCGTGGCGACGGGCTCGTTCCCGGCGCCGGTAACGGTCACCCGGGTGACCTGGTCCAGGTCCTCGCCGAGCCCCGGCAGCAACAGCCCTCCGCCAGTGGCGGGAGGCTGAGGATCGTATTGCGAAACGAGCGCCAGCGCGCCGAGGACGACCAGGGCGGCTGCAAGGCCGGTCACGGTACGGTAGTTCACGGTTTTCTCTCCGCACGCCGCCGTCTGATCACCGCCACGGACAGAGCAAATACGGTCAGCAGCAGCGGCACCAGTCCGACGTTGATGAATTGCAGCATGGCGCCCAGCCGCTCGATGCTGCGGTCGAGATTGCGCTGAACCGCCCGCAGTTCCTGCCGGATGCGGACCTGCTCGTCGAGGAAGCGCTGGATTTCCGCCTGCTGCTCGTCGCTCATCAGCAGCGAACCCTGGTCGGTTCGCGAGGCCTGCAACTCCGCGAGCGTATTTTCCGTCTCGGAGAGTTCGGCCTGCAGGCGCTGCTCGGTCTGCCGAAACTGTGCGTCGGCTTGCCGGCGCAGCGCCTGTACTCGGGTGAACGGCCGGGAGTAGGTGCCGCGGGCGCGAATGCCGATCAGGTCCGCGCTGCCCGACAGGTTGTCGAGCGCATTGATGAGAAAGTCGCCGTTGTTGGCGAACGCCGTGGCGAGTCGCTGACCGAGAAAATTCTGCTGCTGCACCCACAGGCGGTCGCTCAGGATATCCACGTCACCCACCAGGATAACGTTGGCGTCCTCGGTTGAGGCGAGGTGATTTTCACCTGCTTCGGTGACCTCGTCCCGGCCTGACTCGACCGCTTCGGCTTCGGCCGTTCCGGCATCGTCGCTCCCGGTATCCAGGGGGCCGCCTGCCGTGTCCGGAACATTCTCGACCGGCCGGCCGTCGGGAAACGCGCTCTGCAGGGATCCGGTGAGCCGCGCGGCGAGGATGTAGGTTTCCCCGCTCGGCACGAAATTATCGAGCAGCGCCTCCGGATCGCTGAGCATTTGCATCTGTATGGCCGGCATCAATGCCGCATTGGCGCTCGAGGTCAGCAGTGGCTGCAATTCCACCGTGCTCTCCTCGGCCACACTGAAGTGCCCGGCGCTGCCCAGGTTGATGTTGTACAACCCGTCGATGATGACGTCCCCGGAGTCCATCGCCTGTTCGGCGATGCCGAGCAGTCCCAGGTGCCGCACGGGGCGCGGACTCAATCCCGTGGTCACGCTGAGGGCGTATTCATTGTCCGCGACCACCTCGCCGGCCGAGAATTCCACGCCCCAGCCGCTCAGCAGCTCGCCCAGGTCCGAGGCGCTGCCGGCCGCCATGGCCGCGGGGTCCATCGCCGCCGCCATGTCGACCTCCGCGAAGGGATCCACGAAAATCAGCGCCCGGCCCCCGCCCAGCACGAATTGATCGATGGCGTAGAGCGCATCGGCTGCCAGGTTCCTGGGGTGCACGAGCCAGAGCACATCGATATCTTCCTCGATCTCCGTGAACCCCGGCGGCAGCGAACGCACTTCGAACAGCTGCCCGGCCTGGCTGTAAACCACCCACGGTTCGGTCATCTGCTGGAGTTGGGGGTCGAATCCGGCCGCCAGGGAGACGCTGGAATGCAGGCCCACCACGACCTTGTCGGGCCGGGAGAGGCTGTAGATCAGCCGGGCCAGTTCGTATTCGAGAAAGCGTTCCCGGTCGGGATTGAAGATCTCGATGACTTCCTCGTCGCCGACGCTGTTGGTGGCCGCGAGCCCGAAATAGAGCGTCTGCCCGATTCCCAGGGCGATCGGCTGCAAGCCGAACTGTGTCGCGCGGTCCTCGTCCTCGGAGAAGGGCGCCGGGTCAATAACGTGGAGTACGAGTTTTTCGTCCGCCGCGGCAGCAAGCTCCTCCAGCATTTCGCGCACCCGATTGGCGTAGTTTCTGAGTGGCGCGATATCCGCGGACTCCCGGTCGGAGAAGAAAAGATAGACGTTGATCGGCTCATCGATGCCGCGGAGCAGATTGCGGGTACCCGGCGACACCGTGTAGAGGTTGTCCTCGGTGAGATCGATCCGCAGGCCGGTGAGCAGCGTGTTGCTGACGACCACCGCGGCGATGAACACCAGTGCCAGCAGCACCAGCGAAAGGGCTCCGATATTGCGCGGCCGATTGACTTCCATGGTTCCGATCAACCCGTCTTCTTCATGTGGAGCACGAGCACGTTCGCGTAGAGGAACGTGCCGATGAGGAGCGCGAAATAGATGATGTCGCGAGCGTCGATGACGCCCTTGCTGATACTGGAGAAATGCGTCAGAAAGCTGAGGCTGGCCACGGCATCGACGATCGTCTGCGGCACCCAGCCCACCAGCGGACTCAACAGCGGCTGAAAGCCGGCCATGAGCACGACGAAACAGATCACTACCGTAATGATGAATGCGATGACCTGGTTGTCGGTGGTCGCCGAAACGCAGGAGCCGATGGCCAGGAAGCCGCCCGCCATCATCAGACTACCGAAATACGCGGCGACGATAACCCCGTTGTCCGGTTCGCCCAGGTAGTTGACGGTGAGCCAGGTCGGGAAGGTCAGTGCCAGGGCCAGGGCAGTGAAGGCCCACGCCGCGAGGAATTTTCCGGCCACCGAATGCCAGATTTCAAGGGGCAGCGTGAGCAGCAGCTCGATCGTGCCGGTCTTGCGTTCCTCGGCCCACAGGCGCATCGACAATGCCGGCACCAGGAACAGGTACAACCACGGATGGTAGTTGAAGAACGCCGCAAGGCTCGCCTGGCCGCCGTTGTAGAAGTTGCCGAAATTGAAGGTGAACCAGCCGGCAAGGAGCAGGAAGATAACGATGAAGACGTAGGCGAGCGGCGTGGAGAAGTACCCCCGCAGTTCGCGGCGCATGATCGCCAGGACGCCGTTCATGCGCTTGCTCCCCCGGTGATGGACCGGAAGACCTCGTCCAGCCGCCCGGATTCCAGATGCAACTCGGACAGCTCCCAGCCCCGGTTGTCGGCGAGTTGGTTGATCGCCTTCAGCGAAAGCCGCCGATCCGCAAAGAACGCGGTCAGCCGCTCGGACCGCTGATCCAGTTCCGTCTCCACCACCTCCGGCAGCGCGTCGATCTCGCCGCGTAACGCCTGCAATTGAGACGGGTCGGCCGGCTTGAGCGAAATCGCGTTATGAAATCTGGATCGCGCCTCGAGGTTCCGCGGGGTGTCGTCGGCGAGAATCCTGCCGCGCGCGATGATGATGGCGCGGTTGCACACGGCATCGACTTCTTCCAGCAGATGGGTCGAGATGATGATGGTCTTGCTCGCGGACATCTGGTTGATGAGTTGGCGCACTTCGTGTTTCTGATTCGGATCCAGCCCGTCGGTCGGCTCATCGAGGATGAGCACCTCGGGATCGTGAAGGATGGCTTGCGCCAGCCCGACCCGGCGACGATAGCCTTTCGAGAGCGTCTCGATGGTCTGTTCCAGGACCGGTTCCAGGTGCAGGAGACCGAAGACCTCGTCCAGCCGCGACCGGCGGCGGGCACCCGTCAATTCGCGTGTATCGGCGATGAATTCCAGGAACGTCCGGGCGGTCATTTCCGGGTAACTGGGCGCACCCTCGGGCAGGTAGCCGATCCTGCGCTTGGCCGCGGTGGCCTGGGTTTCGATGTCAAAGCCGCATACCCGGGCCCGGCCGGACGTCGCCGGCAGAAATCCGGCGATGATCCGCATCGTCGTGGTCTTGCCCGCGCCGTTGGGCCCGAGGAAACACAATACCTCGCCCGGACTCACCTGAAAGCTTAGATTATCGACGGCGAGGAGCGGCCCGTATTGTTTGGTCAGTTCCTGGCACTCAATCATCTTCAGCACTCATTCCGTTACGCGCCGCGGTGGCGCTGGCAGTGCGCTCAAGCGCGAATCTCGATTTTCCATAAGCAGACATTTTTTTCAAGCCTCTGCCGGTTCGCATATCTCACCAATGTTCGTCGCAAGTGCTGTCGTCATGCGCCCTCGCGGCAACGCATCGGTGAGGTACTCGGGCTACAGTACGTTGCCGTCGACGTCCATGAAGTCCACGCGGCCCAGGTCCAGTGCGCGCACGCTTTCCTCGATGGCTCCCAGATCGCCGACCACGACCCACACCAGTCTGTCAGGGCGTATCTCCGCCCGTCCGGCTGCGTTGGCAGCTTCGGCCGTGACGCCGCCGACCAACTCCGCGTACCGGTCCCAGTAGTCGTCAGGCAAATCGAAGCGCACCAATTCGGCGATGTCGCCGGATACCGCCCGCGCCGTTTCCCAGCGGCCGGGCAGTGTCAGGGTGTTGCGTTTCTCGAACGCGGCGATCTCCGCTTCCCCCACTGGCCGCTGGGCCAGAAGTTCCCGCAACTCGCGGTCGAGTTCCGCGATCGAATCCGCGGTGCGGTCGGTCTGCACCGGCGCATAGACGATGAACGGGCGCTGGTTCATGGTGTCGACCAACATCGAACGTACGCCGTACGACCATGATTTGTCCTCGCGAAGGTTCATGTTGATCCGCGAGGTGAACGTGCCGCCAAAGACGTCGTTGAGCGCCTTCAGGGCCATTTCCCGTTCGTCCGCGCGGCCGAACACCAGTTGCCCGCCGAAGATGATGCTCTGCTCCGATCCGGGCCGGTCCACGAGAACCACCCGGGACTCACCCGGCAGATCCACCTCGGGAATGTGTTTCGCGGGGACATCGCCCGGCGCCCAGTCGGCGAACAGCGACTCCAGCACGGGCGCGATTTCCTCCAGAGTGGTATCGCCGACCACGATCATCGTCGCGTTGTTTGGCTTGAACCAGGTGCCGTGGAAGTCCCGCAGGTCGTCCCTGGAAATGGCATTGACGGCTGCTTCGGTTCCCGAGCCGGTCATCGGCAGGGCGTAGGCATGGTTGTCGCCGTAGATCAGCCCTGGAAAGATTCGCAGCGCCATGGACATGGGCTCGGTTTTCTCGCGCTGGATCTGGGAGATTCGGAGCCGCCGTTGCCGTTCCAGTTCCTCATCCGAAAAGGTCGGATTGAGAATGACATCGCTGTATATTTCCAGCGACTCGTCCAGATTTTCCTTCAGCGCGGACAGGGAAACAAAGGAGTAGTCCAGGTTGGAACCGGCGCCAAGGTTCGCGCCCAACTGGGCCAGCTCTTCGCTGATCTCGAGCGCGCCCCGGTTCTCGGTCCCCTGGTCCAGAAGGGCCATGGCAAGCCCCGCGGTGCCCGGCGCGGCGAATTGATCGGCCGCATACCCCGCGTTGAGCTGCAGGTTGAAATTGACCACCGGTACGGCGGCGCGCCGCGCCACGATCAGTTGCATGCCGTTGCTCAGTTCCGCGCGCTCGAGCAAAGGAAACTCCGCGCCCGGAAACGATTCCGGCAGGGGTAGCCTGGATCGGTCCGCACCGTCGCCGGTTGCCGCGAGCCGGTCATCGAATGGATGCACTTCGACGATGAACGCGCCCTTGGTGAGCCAGTTGCGCGCCGCATCCTGCAAGTCTTCGGGCCGGGTCGTATCCAGGAGCGCCAGTGAATCCTTGTAGGCATCCGGGCGGCCCCCGAACACGGCGCTCTCGGCCAGGATCCCCGACTTGCCCGAGAAGCCGCCGACCCGCTCCACGCCGCGGACGAAGCTGGACCGGGTCCGGGTGATCGCGCGGGACAGCTCGCTGGCCGTCGCGCCGTCGTCGAGAAACCGCTGCAGTTCCTCATCCATCGCCGCTTCGACGGCCGCCAGATCCTGGCCGGGCTGCGCGGTCGCATAAATCAGGTAGAAGCCGGAAATCTCTCCCTGGAAGAGGTATCCGCCCACATCCGTGGCCAGTTGGTCCTGGTAGACCAGACGCTCGTACAGCCGGGATGTCTGGCCCTGGGTCAAAACGCCGTCGGCCAGGTACAGATGGTCCGTTTCCGTGTTGCCCCATTCCGGAACGGGCCAGGTCTTGTAGATTCGGGACTGCCGCACGCGGTCTTCGGCGATCAATCGCCGGTCGTGCTCCAGCGTCGGCACCCATGCCTCCATTCGCGTCAGCGGCGGGCCCGGCGGGATGGCGCCGAAGTGGCGCTGGGCACTCTCTCGCGCGGTCTCCACGTCCACGTCCCCGGCGAGCACGAGGGTTGCGTTGTTGGGGCCGTAATAGGTTCTGAACCATTGGTGAACGTCGTCCAGAGTGGCGGCGTTCAGGTCCTCCATGGAACCGATCGTCGACCATGAGTACGGGTGCCCCGCGGGGAATACGTTCGCCAGGATGTAGTCGAAGACCTTGCCGTAGGGTTGATTTTCGCGCTGGCGCTTTTCGTTCTGAACGACGCCGCGTTGTTCGTCCAGCTTCTCCTGGTCGATGACGCCGAGCAAATGGCCCATCCGGTCGGACTCCAGCCAGAGCGCCAGATCGAGCGCGGTGCTGGGCACGGTCTGGAAGTAGTTGGTACGGTCGCTGTTGGTGGTGCCGTTGGCGCCGGTTGCACCCACCTGCTCCAACGCTTCGAAGTGCTCACCGTCCTGGTTTTCGCTGCCGTTGAACATCAGGTGTTCGAATAGGTGCGCGAAGCCGGTCTTGCCGGGATTCTCGTTGCGGGAGCCGACGTGATACCAGAGCGTCACCGCGACGATGGGCGCCTTGCGGTCTTCGTGGACAATCACCCGCAGGCCGTTGTCGAGATAGAACTCGTCATAGGTGATGTCCAGGTCGGACGATTGGGCGAAGACGCCGCCGGACAGGGCAAGTCCGGCGGAGCAGAGTAGCAGAATGGTGGATGGCTTCATGAATGGGTTTCCCGGGAAAGCGTTGGTATGTTCACCGCGCGATGTGATCATAGTTCAGGTGACGGTGCGCGGCCAGCAACGGGGCTCCTTGCGTGCCGTACGGATTACTCCACCTTGGACGGGCCCTGCCGTTGCAGCGTCGTGCCGAACCCCCGGCCCTTGACGATCGCCTCGTCGCCGAACTTCTCCCGCACGGTGTCGAGAGCCTGGTCGATGAGGCTCTCGGCCGGGGCGGCGTCGAACAGGTCGCCCTGTGCGTCCTGGGCGGTGTCGACGAGATCGTGGGCGCCGATACCGATCAGGCGAAACGCCCGCCCGTCGGCCTCGCGGTCCAGCAAGGGTTGCGTTGCCCGGTACATGGCTTCCGCCGAGTGCGTCGGGCCGGACAGTCGGCGCGTGCGCGTCAGCAGGCGAAAGTCCGCTGTCTTGAGCTTGAGGGTCACGCGACGGCCGGCGAGCCCCGACTTCTTCATCCGCCTGGCCACCGTTTCCGCGAGCTGCCACAGCAACGGCCTCAGTGCGGCGGCGTCCGCAAGATCGGTATCCAGTGTGGTCTCCGAAGAGACGCTCTTGGTTTCGCGCCGTGGATCGACCGGACGGCCGTCTTCCCCCCGGGCGCATGACCACAGCCGCCGGCCGATCCGCCCGTAACGGGTCACGAGTCCGGGTTCGCCCATATCCGCCAGTTCGCCGATCCGCTTGATGCCGTCCCTCGCCAGTCGCTGCTGCATCGCGCGGCCGACGCCCCACAACAGGCCGACCGGCTGGTCGGCGAGAAATCCGCGCGCCTCGGCCCGCCCGATCACCCTGAAGCCGCGCGGCTTGTCGAGATCCGAAGCGATCTTGGCGAGGAACTTGTTGTAGCTCAGCCCGATCGAGACAGTGATGGCAAGTTCATCCTCTACCTGCCGTGCGAGCCCTGCCAGGGTCTGGGCCGGACTGCCGCGATGCAATGACTGCGTGCCGGCCAGGTCCAGGAACGCTTCGTCGATGGACAGAGGTTCCACAAGGGGCGTCAAAGCCTTCATCATCGTGCGAATCGCGCGGCCCACCGCCACGTATTTCTTCATGTCCGGCCGGATCACGGAGGCGTCCGGGCACGCCCGGAGCGCCTGGTACATCGGCATCGCCGAGTGCACGCCGAATTCGCGGGCGATGTAGCAGCAGGCCGCCACCACGCCGCGGTGACGCCCGCCGACGATCACCGGAACATCCCGCAACTCCGGTCGGTCGCGCTTTTCGATGGCGGCGTAGAACGCGTCGCAGTCCACGTGCGCCACGGTCAGTTCATGCAATTCCTCATGGCAGAGGATGCGCGCCGACCCGCAAGCAGGGCATGTCTTCCCAGCGGCGGCCGGCCGGCCACTGCAGTCACGGCACAAGGTATCCACGGCACGATCATACGACGTAGAGCCGGTCGTTCCACCACCCGCCCGCATACTTTGCCCAACCTGTTGTATCGCTGCCGCCGATTCGCCCGCGGTCGTTCAACCGGATGACTCCCAGAGGTCGAAGTCCGCTTCGACCCGGGATAAGATGCGCGACTGTATCTTTCCACCAGCGCGAGAAACCGAGTGCCGGCACAAAAGCAGAGCAGACGCCCGCTCTATCCGCCCGTGGAGCCCTTCGATCAGGGTTTCCTTCACGTGGGCGGCGGTCATTCCATCTATTACGAGCAGAGCGGCAACCCCCGGGGGAAACCCGCGGTTTTCGTCCATGGAGGCCCTGGCGCCGGCGGCGATGTGGGAGCGCGGCGTTTCTTCGATCCATCCGCCTACCGGATCGTCGTCTTCGATCAGCGCGGCGCCGGGCGCAGCCGCCCGTTCGCGTCCTTGACGGATAACACCACGTGGCATCTCATCGCGGACATGGAGCAGTTGCGCGAGCACCTGGGGGTTTCGCGTTGGCTGGTGTTCGGCGGATCCTGGGGAAGCACGCTCTCGCTCGCCTACGCGCAGAGTCACCCCGGGTCGGTGAGCGAACTGGTGCTTCGCGGTATTTTTCTGCTGCGCAAGAAGGAGATCGACTGGTTCTACCAGCGTGGCGCCAGCGAAATCTACCCGGACCGATGGGCGCATTTTCTGCGCCCGATTCCGGACGCGGAGCGCCACGACCTCCTCGGGGCCTACCACCGGCGGTTGACCGGCAGCGACCGGGAGACCCGGCTCGAGGCCGCCCGGGCGTGGTCCGTCTGGGAGGGCTCTACCAGCTTCCTGGCGTCGGATCCGAAGCGCATGAAGCAGTTTGGGTCGGCGGACTTTGCCGTGGCGCTGGCCTGCATCGAGACCCACTACTTCATCAACAAGGGATTTTTCGACAGTGAGGACCGGTTGTTGGACGGCGTGGACACCATCCGCGATATCCCGGCGGTCATCGTCCAGGGCCGATACGATGTGGTGTGTCCCATGGTGAGCGCGTGGGAACTGGCGGCGCGCTGGCCCGAGGCGGACTTGAGGGTGGTGGGGGATGCCGGGCACTCCGCCTACGAGCCGGGCATTACCCATGAACTCATCGCCGCCACGGATGCCGTCGCCCGCTCCGGATGACTGCATCCGGCAAAAGACTGTTGCGCAACGCCAGGCTCGTCAACGAGGGCGAGATCAGGGAGACCGATGTGCTCATCGATGGTGAGCGCATCGGCAGGATCCAGCCGGGGCTGAGCGCTTCGGCAGCCGACGAGGTCATCGATCTGCACGGCCGGTACCTGCTTCCCGGCCTGATCGACGATCAGGTCCACTTCCGGGAACCCGGGCTCACCCACAAGGGTTCGCTGGCCACGGAATCCCGGGCGGCGATACGCGGCGGGGTGACCAGCGTGATGGAGATGCCCAACACGGCGCCGCCCACCACCGACCGGCAGGCGCTGGCGGACAAGCGCGCTCGGGCCCGAGGCCGCTGTTTCGCCAACTACGCCTTCTACCTCGGGGCCACCAACGACAACGTAGAGGAGATTCGGCGAGTCACCCGGAAGGACGCCTGCGGGATCAAGGTCTTCATGGGAGCATCCACCGGCAACATGCTGGTGGACGACCCGGATACGCTGGAACGAATCTTTGCCGACGCCCCGCTGCCAGTGGTTACCCACTGCGAGGACACGCCGACGATCCTGGCCAACGAGGCGAGGTATCGGGCGCGCTACGGCGATGACGTCCCCATGGCGGCCCATCCGCGGATTCGCTCCGCGGAGGCCTGCTATCGCTCGTCCTCGCTGGCCGTGGAGCTGGCCAGGCGCCATGGCACAAGGCTGCACGTGCTGCATCTCAGCACGGCCCGGGAACTGGAACTCTTTCAGGCGGGGCCCATGGTCGAAAAGCGGATCACCGCGGAGGTATGCGTACATCACCTCTGGTTCGACGAGTCCCGCTACGCCGACCTCGGCAGCCGCATCAAGTGCAATCCGGCCATCAAGACCGCGGCGGACAGGGAAGGGCTGCTCGAGGGGGTTCGCGATGACCTGATTGACGTCATCGCCACCGACCACGCGCCGCATACGCTGGAGGAGAAATCCCGCCCGTACTTCGAGGCACCGGCCGGGCTGCCCCTGGTACAGCATTCGCTGCAGATGCTCATGGAGTTAAGCCTGGCAGGAAAGATATCGCTCACCAGCATCCCCGAGAAGGCCGCGCACAATCCGGCGCGATTGTTCGGAGTCGCCGACAGGGGCTTTGTCCGGGAGGGCTATTTCGCCGATCTGGTGGTCGTGGACGTAAACAAGCCTGAGGTGGTAACCGCCTCAAGGTTGGACTACAAGTGCGGCTGGTCGCCCCTGGAGGGAGAGCGCTTCAGCTCAACCATTCACATGACGATACTGAACGGTAACGTGGTTTTCCGGGATGGACGGCCAGCGGAACAACCCCACGGCCGCGCACTCCGCTTTGTGGGGCCTTAGCAGCTTGGAAAAAATGGGGACCCGATCGGTCGTCCTGTCTGTGTTGACGACAATGCCGGGGAATACCTCGGGTCCCCGATCGGCCTCCCGGCCTTGGCCCGCGTCGCACTCAAGTGCAGGCTGCGGGCAACGGATCAGGCGGGGGGAGAGGAGATTTCCCGCGGATCCTTTCGCAAACCCCGATCGAACAAGCGGCTGAGCCAGCCCCGGACTCCGGGACGTTTGGCTGCGGCTGCGATCTCTTCGTTGATCGCCTGCGTCAGCCGGCCCTGCAACCGATCCCGGTACTGCGCTTCCACAGTCTCGGCGTACGCCACCATCTCTGCGGCGAAACGGGCTTGTCGCTCCCGGTACTCGGCGGCTGCATGAGCGCCGTTGACCGTGATTTCTTCAATGGCTTGCCGCGGCTCGCCCGCGAGGGCGGTATTGACCCCAAGGCCGAGCACGACAAGGGCTGCTGTCACTGGATGTATTCGTCGCGTGGTCATGATGTTCCTCCTAACTTTGATGTCCGTGCGTTGATGCCCTTGAATATATGCATAAGGCGTGCCAACTTGGCCGCCCATGCAAAACAGTCACTTAGCGACGTACGTAATAACGGAAATCCGTGATATCAACGGAAAACCGTTGATATAGGTAACGGAATTCCGTAAGATACCGCGGATGAACGCCGACTATCGGAAATTGTTTCGCATGAGCCCGGCCCTCGAGGTGGCGCTGGACGAGCATGGGTATTTCCTCGATGCCAGCGATGCCTGGCTCCGCCGCTTCGGATATACGCGGGCCGAAATCCTCCGATTTCGCGCCCGGGACCTGGCCAGTCCGGCGGTGGCGCGGCGGATAGAGAACAACTACCTGCCCCTGCTGCGCAGGACGGGCCGCCTGAGTGGTGTACCCGTGGACCTGCGTACGCGGTCGGGCGAGCTGGTCGAGTGCCTTTCCGACGTCATCGTCGACGACGACGGCCGAACGGTGGCGGTGTACGTGGAAGTGGGCGATGGGACGCGCCTCGGGGACCAGTACCGGGACCTGTACCGCGATTCCCCGGCCATGTTGCACACCGTCGACAGCGAAGCCCGGATCGTGCACGCGAGCGACCGTTGGCTCTCCAAGATGGGATATCGGCGCAAGGAAGTCCTTGGCCGGACCATCACGGACTTCCTGGCGCCCGACAGCGGCCTTGACCGGCAGTCGCTGATGGACATCATCGCCCACGGCGACCTGGACAACGAACCGCGTAACTACGTGACCAGGTCGGGTGAGATCATCGAGACGCTGATCTCCTCGCGGGTGGATCGGGGCGCCGCGGGCGAGGTCAAGCGAATGCACGTCGCCGTGAAGGACGTGACCGAGCGAAACCAGGCCGAGCGCCGCCTGCGTGCCGCCTTCGACGAGAATGCCAGGCTGCGCGAGGAGTTGGAGCGGGAGCGCGATTACCTTCGCGAGGAAGTGCACGTATCCATGAATTTCGGGCGCATCATCGGCGAAAGCACGGCGCTCAGGAAGATGCTCGCGAGCGTGGAGGCGGTGGCGCAGACCTCCGCCAGCGTGCTGATCCAGGGGGAGTCCGGTGTCGGCAAGGAGTTGGTGGCACATGTCATCCACGCCCGCAGTTCCCGGCAGGCCGGGCCCCTGGTCAAGGTCAATTGCGCTTCCATCCCCAGCGAACTCTTCGAAAGCGAGTTTTTCGGCCACGTCAAGGGCGCGTTTACCGGGGCCCACCGCGACCGGATCGGTCGCTTCCAACTCGCCGACGGCGGCACGCTGTTCATGGACGAGATCGGGGAAATCCCGCTGGATCTTCAGGGCAAGCTGCTCCGCGTGCTTCAGGAAAGCGAGTACGAGCCGGTGGGCAGCGACCGGACCCGTTCCGTGGATGTGCGGGTGGTCGCGGCGACCAACCGGGATCTCGGCAAGGCGGTGCGGGACGGCGCGTTTCGGGAGGATCTCTACTACCGACTAAGCGTCTTTCCCATCGACGTGCCGCCGCTGCGGGAGCGTGACGACGATATCGTGCAACTCGCGAGCCATTTCCTGGAGAAGATCTGCCAGGATTTCGGACGCCGGCCGTTGTCGCTCAGTCGCCAGCACCTCGCGCTGATGAGAAATTACGACTGGCCGGGCAACGTCCGCGAACTGAAGAACGTCATCGAACGCTCGGTGATCCTGTCCCGGGGCAAGGTGCTGCGGCTGGACCTCGCCATGGCCAACATCGCGCATACCGCTCCGCCGTCATCCCGCGTCGAGCCGGGACCGGACGCGGCGCCCGGCCTGATGAACGAGCAGGAACTCCTGGCGCTGCAAGAGAAAAACCTGCTGGCGGCGTTGCGCATGGCCGGCTGGAAGGTTTCGGGGCCGCGCGGTGCTGCCGCGCTGGTGGGGCTCAAACCCTCCACCTTTGCCGATCGGATGAAGAAGTTCGGGATCGCCCGGCCGCGGCCCGAGTGATCGTCAGGGTTCGAGTATCAACTTCTGGATTCGCCAATTGTTCAGGTCGGCGATGTACAGGACGCCCTCCCGGGAGCAGTCGATGCCGTGAATCCAGTTGAACTGCCCCAGTTGCTTGCCGGACTCTCCCAACATGCCGAGAATCCGGCCATCCAATGACAGCTTGTAGATTCGGCCCGGGTGTTCATCCGCCGCCCAGAGGTACTGTGGGTCCCCCTTGGCGATGCACAGCGCCCAGGGCCTGGTTTCGTCGGGTTGGTCGGGATTGACATTGCCCAGGACCGGCTGCATCGTCTTGTCGAACGGCACGTTGAGCAGGATGATCCGCAGCAGGTTGCCGTCGGAGTCGAAGACCTGGATGCGCCGGTTGGTGCGAGCGGCCACGTAGATGTTGCCCTCGCGG
>JAKZVH010000045.1:0-2686 GCA_047516145.1 Gammaproteobacteria bacterium | reverse complement strand
CACCACCTTGGCGCCCGCCGGCGCCCGGAGTTTCTCCACCTGCCGAGCGCGGATATTGCCCAAACCGCCGGCGATCATGATCGGCTTGTGATACCCGCGCCATTCGCCGCCGGAGTTGAGCAGGCAGGTTCGAAAGTAGCCGGCGATATTCGGCCGACCGAATTCATTGTTGAATTGCGCACCGCCGATGGGCCCTTCGAGCATGATCTCAAGCGGCGATGCGATCCTCTCGGGCCGGCCCGGCTGAGTCTGCTCCCAGGGGCGCGGCCACCCGGGAACATTCAGGTGCGAAACGGTGAACCCGGTGAGCCCCACTTTCGGTGCGGCGCCCCTCCCCGTGGCGCCCTCGTCGCGAATCTCTCCGCCTGAGCCGGTCGCCGCACCCGGGAAGGGCGAAATGGCAGTCGGGTGGTTGTGCGTTTCCACCTTCATGACCAGGTTGACGGGTTCGACGATCTGTCGATAGCGGCCGGTATCGGCATCGCGCACCCACCAGGCGGCGTCAGGCCCTTCCACCACCGCGGCATTGTCCGCATACGCGGACAGCACACCCCGTGGCGACCGCGCATGGGTGTTCTTGATCATTTGGAATAGTGTTTTGGGCGCCGGCCTGCCGTCGAGCAGCCAATCGGCATTGAATACCTTGTGCCGGCAGTGCTCGGAGTTCGCCTGAGCGAACATCATCAACTCAACGTCCGTGGGGTTACGCTCCAGAGCAGTGAACTGCTCGGCCAGATAGCGAATCTCACCCGGTGACAAGGCCAGTCCGAGCGCCTCGTTGCACCGTTCCAGCGCCTGCTCGCCCTCGCCCAGCAGATCGACGATCGTCAACGGCCGCGGGCTGCTCCGGGTGAACAGCGCATCCTCTTGAGTCGCGTCACCGAGGACGGTTTCGGTCATCCGATCGTGCAGCAGCGGCAGCAGGCGCTCCAACTCCTCGGCCGTGAGGGGCCGGCCCAGCCGCAACCGGTACGCTCGGCCCCGTTCCAGGCGTGACACGGGCAGGCCGCAGATTTTCGCGATCTCGGTGGCCTTGGACGCCCACGGGGAAATGGTCCCGACGCGGGGAATCACCACGACTTCAAAGTCGCCCGCGGGCTGCTCCGCCGCCGTGC
This sequence comes from Gammaproteobacteria bacterium, assembly GCA_047516145.1. Lineage (GTDB taxonomy): Bacteria > Pseudomonadota > Gammaproteobacteria > Steroidobacterales > Rariloculaceae > UBA6522. The sequence goes on along the minus strand of JAKZVH010000045.1, from coordinate 1,571 downwards.
CATACGCAAGGAGTGCATCGAGCACGGTCCGTTCGGATTCGGTCAACGGCCGCCGAAGGAGCGCAAAGTGCAGAAAATTGACCGAAACTCCGCCAACGGCATCCACGCTCGAACGCAGTTGCTCACGCAACTTGCTGAGCCGAAACGCCGTCTCCGCAGCCGGCCCCGCCAACCGCAGCATGGTGGCTGCATCAGTCAATATGGATCCACCCGGTAGGCCGGTCTTGGGTAGCGATGTGCAACGGGCATCCGTCCGGGAGTCGCTCGGCCAGCGATGCCCGAACCAACCCCGGCGTGTTGTTCTTTCCGCTGAGATGCAACGCTGCCACCCATTGCAACCGCGGATGCGCCACCTCGCTCATCAACTGCGCCGCCTGATCGTTGCTGAGATGCCCCAGCGACGAGGCAATTCGCGCCTTGAGGGCCGGCGGATAGGGTCCGCTTCGGAGGCTGTCGACATCGTGATTGAATTCCACGGCAATGGCATCGCAGCCCTGCAGCTGTGCGCGGATATGCGGAGTGATGTAGCCGGTATCCGTCAACACCGCGAGTTTACGCCCGCCCGCCCGAAAACAGTACTGCGCCGGCTCGCGTGCATCGTGGGGTACCGGAAAAGGCTGAACCTGGATCGAACCGATTTCCAGCGGCTCATCGCCGCGAAGGCGATTGATGTGAGTCAACTTGCGCACGGCGCGGCTCTTCGCCGTGCCCGGTGTCATCCAGACCGGCATGCCGTGGCGCGACGCGAACCCGGCAACACCCTTGATATGGTCGGTATGCTCGTGGGTCACCAACAGCGCGGTCACGTCGCCGGGTGCGAATCCCAGTTCCAGCAGCCGCGATTCGGCGCTCTTGATCGTGAGGCCGCAATCAACCATGAGCAGCGTCGAGCGATATTGCACGAGCATGGCGTTGCCCCGGCTGCCGCTCCCCAGGGAAGCAAATCTCATCGCGACCGGCCAGGGCCCGTTGACACCACCGGCAGGCTCCTACTTGTCCCCGGAACCGCCGTGGCCGCCTTCTCCCTTCGACGGGTACATCGGCGTGGGAAACTGGGCGATGTTGCCGCCCTCGGCTTCTGTGATCTTGCTCACACCCTGCTTCTCCACCTCATCGATCCGCAACACCGAATGCAGCGGCAGGTAGGTTCGGGCAACCCCGGAAAACTCCCCCTGGATGCGTTCCTCGGACGGATCGACGACGACGCCCGAGCGGGCGCCGAATACCAGTTTTTCGACTTCCACGAAACCGAACAGGGCACCGTGGCTGACGTGCCGGGCGTAGATCTCGTAGACCTTTCCCTGGTTCATGAAGATGATTTTGTAGATCGGTTTTGAGGCCATTGGATGCGAGTCGGGGACGTTCGATTGCCGGGGTGGAACCGGGGCGTGAGCTTAGCATAAGTTGGCCAGCCCGCATGTCTCAGCCTTGTCCAATGAGAAGTGAGCCTGAAGCGGGGAGCCTTGTCCAATGAGACATGGGCCTGGAGGAAGGCCGTAAGTCAAACAGACGTGAGCCTGTAGATCGGCGTTTGGGATCATCGGAGGATGATCGTGACGCTACAGACGCAA
>JAKZVH010000044.1:0-3693 GCA_047516145.1 Gammaproteobacteria bacterium | reverse complement strand
ATTTCAACGCCGGATCGCTGCGGGTGGCGATAACGTTGCTCATGTGCAGCCCCGGGGTGAAGTTGGCGATGTCTTCGATGCTGGTGATCGCCTGAGCCTTGATGTCCTCGGCGGTAAAGGCGGTGATGCTCAAGGGAATATCCTGAATGGACTCGCCGATTTTGCGGGCCGTGACCAGGATTTCCTCCATCACGAGTTCTTCGTCCTGGCTGAAGGATGTGCCCGGAGCGGTAAGCCCCAGCGATACGATGATCAGTGTTGCAGCAATTCGGCGGATGGACATGGTTTCAACCCCCCCTCGAGAAGAATTTTCGTTGTGCTCTCTTTCTATCCGACGAGACCATGCCATCTCAAACAACAATCCGCATGCCGCGATGAACGGAACCAATGATTGCTCAAGGCAGGGCCGGACATCGAAAAGTGATCAGGGAAGCGTATGCCGGCGGCTGTGACTGGTGGTATCGTTAACCGGCGATGTGCCTTATGGTTGGGACAGTAGCGACAATGGCTGAGCTGGCTCGCCGCAGTGTCCTCAGCGGCATGTGCCAGCGTAAAGCTTGAAGGTTCCTCTGATTACCCGGTGGAAATCCTGACCGAGTTGCGCCGAGTGGATTCCAGCTTTTTTTACCGGAGACGGCGCATAGTGATGCGAAGATTATTGGTGCTTGCCACCGTTCTCGTAGCACAGCAGTGTCTCGCAGACTGGGATTACCGGACCGTCGAGGGGGCAGGCGGCGTACCGCTGAATGTGGTCACTGGCGGAGACCCGCGATCGCCGGCGATCCTGTTCATTCACGGCATCGGCCAGAGTCACTACAGTTTCGTCCGTCAATTGGATTCCGATCTGGCCGATGATTACTTCCTGGTGGCTTTCGATCTCCGGGGGCATGGGGTTTCCGGCAAGCCCTGGGACGCGGAGGCCTACACCGAGCCCGCTGTCTGGGCGCAGGACATCGCGGCGGTGATAGCGGCCACCCGGCTGGACCGGCCCGTGGTGGTAGCCTGGTCGTATGGCACGCTGGTGGCGATGGACTATGTCCGCGAGTTCGGCGTGGAAGGTCTTGCGGGGATCAATCTGACCGGCTCTCTGGGCGCCCTCAAGCCGTTTCGGATGCCCCAGGCCGATGATCCGAATGCCGCGGAGTTTGCACGGCTTCGCGAGCTTCAGGTCAGCCCGGATCCCGTCGACAATATTCGCGCCAGCGAACGGATGGTCGCCTGGCTCACCGCCGAGCCGCTTCCCGAGCGCGAGCGGGAACTGTTTCAGGAAATCAGCCTGATGCTGCCGGCTTATGCGCGGCGGGCCATGGTGCAACGCCGGTTCGACAACCAGGATTTGCTGGAACGGCTCGCGTTGCCGGTATTGTTGTCGCTGGGGGAAGAAGACAACCCTATGCAGCTCGAGGACGGGGTTGCTATCGCCGCCGGCTTAAGCAACGTGGCCCTTTCCGTGTACGAGGGGACCGGGCATACGGTGTTCTTCGAGCAACCGCAGCGCTTCAATGCCGAGCTGCGGCGATTTGCGGAGCAGACCCTTTTCTCCGGACGGCCCCACGCGGAGTGACTCCGCATGAGCAATCGCCACACGGGGACCAACGAGCTATTGTCGAGGTACGCGCACTGATGTGGCGACGATCTCGTATTGCGGCCCGGGCTTGAATGCGGATTCGTCCCCCAGATCCGTGTTGTAGTGTTCGGCTTGTTCGGAGGACATATCCTTGCTCTTTAGTTCGCCCGCCAGGGTTACGGTTCGCCCACTGATGTCCGAGGGCACGAAGAAGCCGTAATCCTTGAACGAAACGCGCGCCGTATAGCCTCCGTCCTGCGCGATAAAAAAACACCCCTTTTTCTGACAAACCTGGGCAACGCTGGTCGTGACCTTGACTTCCCGGTCCAGGTAGCGATCAGCATCCGCGAGCAAGTCGGCAAGCGCCATTGCATGTCCCGCCTCCGGCAACTTGGCGCCGAAGGTCTCGTGCGTGTCGGTCGCCTCGACGGGTTCCGACAAGCGCAAAACGCCGCTGTCATCGGCCACAGCGCCGATCGGCGACAGCAGCATTGACGCTACAAGCAGCATCGAAGTAGCCCCGAACTTTCCTGATGTCCACTTGCTGATCGCCCTTGTCATGGTGCTTCTCCCGTAACCGTCAAATCGAACGGTATCTTACGCTCGAATTCTCCCCAGCGCGGCTCCAGCAATTGCGGATATTCGCGCTCCATTCGGTCAAGAAATTCGCGAGGCAATTCGGATACCGAATTAAGCTTCTTGCCATCCCAGAACCCCGACAGGTGACCCATGCCTTCGGGCATCTTCAGCCACTTGGGATGTTCGAAAGCGTAGTGTCCGCAAAAATGAACGGGAAGCGACGTAATGGTCTCGTTTGCGAACAGGTCGAATTCCACCCAACTGCAGGAGTTTTCGATATGGGTTGCCGGCCAATCGGGTGGGGCGCTGCGCACGACATCGAGTTTTATGAGGTCGTTTTCAACTCGAAACTGGCGGAAGGGGTTCTGGGCGGAACCGTCGCCGTTGAGGTTGCGAAAGCCCGTAGGCCCTCCAATGGTCCCCGGATCGTGCAGAAGCGGTGACACCGGCACGTCAACACGTTCACCGGTTATGGGATTCGTGACTGTTTGTGTAAATGCATTGGTCTTGAGGTCCCGCGGAAAGGAAACGTTGTGAGCATGGATACGGTAGTTGTTGTTGCCGAGATGCCGGAAGTAGCTGAACTCCATCCCTTCGTAGCGCAACAATGGTTCCGGGCGCCGTCCCCCCGGAATGACGAAAACGAGCCAGTGATACCAGGTAAGAGTGCTCCCCTGCTCCGCAACCAGGTCCCGTCCCATTCGCATGTGGGCGCGAAACTCCTCCACCGGGTCATCGAAATACAGGAACTCGGAGACAACCTGACTGACCGGCGGGCTGATTGAACCGGGAGCCCGGGCCTGAAGCGCCCCGGCGCCGAGGAGAGTGCCGGTCGCGCCTGCCGCGGCGGTGACAAAAGTGCGTCTGCTTACCATGTTCTACCTTCTCTGTTGTATCGGTGGCCCGATAGTTGCCGCCTTGGGCGCCGTGTCGACCGGCGTCATCGGCGGCTGCCCCTATTGTGGATGAAGTCCGCCGCTCGTTCGCCGATCATCATCACGGTGGCGTTGGTGTTGCCGCTGGTCAGACTGGGTATCACCGACGCGTCCGCAACCCGCAGCCCGTCAATGCCGTGCACCGTGAGATCGGGCCGGGTAACCGCCAGCGCGTCGTTGCCCATCTTGCAGGTGCCGCTGGGGTGATAGCCAAGAAACGCAGTTTGCCGCAGGTAGTTGCGCCATTCGGCGTCGCTTTGCACGTCCGGACCCGGTAGGCGCTCGCCAATACGGTACGCTGCGAATGCCCGACCGTTAAGTATCTTCCTGACCCGCCGGCAGCCCTTGATCAGCCGATCCACGTCGTCGTCGTCGGCCAGCAGCGCGTGAGTAATGACCGGTGGTGCTTCCGGGTCCGCACTGCGCAGCCGGATGCTGCCCCGCGATCGGGGATAGGAGATATTGATGGCTGCGGAAATGGCCGGCCGATCATAGGGTATGACGCCTTGTTCCGAGAAACTGAACGCATAGGGTCCCAGTTGCACCTGGATATCCGGCCGCGGCTGGTCCGGCGTGGAGCGAATGAATGCGATCGCGTGCGGGTAGGGACTG
>JAKZVH010000043.1:0-3545 GCA_047516145.1 Gammaproteobacteria bacterium | reverse complement strand
GCCTTGGCGAGTCCGCGAACCCGTTCGGTGTCAACGAGCGCGCGGATTGCGTCCCCGCCGACGCCCTGTTCGAAGTAACGCCACTTGCCGAATGTCTGCCGGCTGTGTGCAATCACTTCGGCGATCTCAGGGAAGTCGGCTTCGAGCCGTTGAACTGCGTCCTCCGGCAACTCTTCATAAAGCTCCAGGAGATCGTGCGTCTTGGCAGCCTCATCCAGCCGCGTCATGAGGATCGCCTTCATCCCGACCTCACACGCGAATGCCGCCGACATCCCCGCAACCATCACCGTGCCCAATCTGCCCATCAGCGCCGGCCCTGAGGGCTTCCGATGCGCGACCGGTATCGTTCCGGTCACGTGCAAAGCTCCGCTAGCTGCCGAACCGTCAACGCGGGAAACCTGCGGTTCACCGAACTCGAAATCTGAAGAAGCGAACACCGAGATCTCCGCCGACAGTAGCTTGTCCAGTCCGGCCAGGAACGCCCTCGCCTGCGCGTACAGGTATCCCGCCGTCCCGGGCGGAATCTCGTGCCGAGTTAGCCGGCCGCGCTTCCGTTCCGCCAACAAACTGGCGGCGATACGACCGTTGACAAGTTGCTGGTCCCTGTCCATGTCCGGAAGGATCTTGAGCACGAAGCCAGCCCCCGTCCGGTACTTCGCATGGTGCCCAACCCGCGCTGGTGCCATGTTGTCGGCAACCTCGGCCTCCATAGCGACCGCTTCGCGCGCCGCATCATCCCCCCGAATCGAGCGACCGCATACTCGGCACTCGATGTGGTTCCAACGGGCATCTCCATCCTTGTTCCCGCTCACAGCCCCCCAACAGTGCGCACAACGCGCCCTAATATCCACGACGCGCGCCGGTCCCGGTTTGCGCTCGTCCGACGGCCGCTCCTCGAATTGCCGACGCTCGTCGAAATGCTCGTTATGCATAGTCTGCCCCCTTTCCCAGGGCGCGCCGATGACCGCGGCCGCAGGTCCCTGTGGCGGCACCTGGGCTGGGCGGCTGTTCGGCGTCGAGGCTCAACCACCAGGGCTCTCCTACCGGTGCGCCTCGCGCGCTGCGGCCGCAGCTGCGGTCGTCGGCGCCGCATGATTCCACTGGAGAGCCCGGTGCCGGAAATCGGTACGCCGGGTTCGGAGAGCAGGGGGAGGAAACGTGCCCACGGATGCCGGACTGCGGCCGGGCGCGAAAACGCCGGTGCAGCCTCCTGCGGCCGGGAATGGTAGCCTTCCCTATCGGCTCAGCTTCACTTCCCTGACGAACAGCGGCATTTTCGGGAACCTAGCAAGCCCGGATGTTTCGCAGAAGACCCCGTCGAGCCCTAGGAAGCCGGCGTTCCTGTCCCGCTGATCGACCTCCTTCTCCTTCCACTCGAAATAGTCCGCGCCGTCATGCGTGATCTCGTCGCACGGCAGCCCCTTGAACCTGCCGGCTTCTCCAGTGCCGCCGATGACGATAATCCGCAGGCCGTGCGGGTTGTTGTCCCGGATGAAGTCGTGCAGTTCCGCAACCAGGAACTGCTCTGTTTCCTCTATTACGACCACGAGGACAGTCCCCCGCTCGTACCTTTTTGTGAGCTTCTTGCCGATCACCTCGAACACGCTCTTCGAGTACTTCCCGTCCTGCACTATCTCCAATTTCATCGTCGAGATCGCGCGGCTGTTCCGCTCGACCGCCAGGACCTCCACGTCGGGTGGGTCGTCCTTCACAGGCTTGACATAGTAGTCGTTGGCCTCGTCGAGGAACATCGTTAATACGGCTCCAGACAACAGTTCCACCATCTGCTTGTCCTCGGGTTTCCGGGACACCAGCGTCGCGCCGAAACCGATGCGTTCCAGGTAACCGAAGACGGCGCCAGGGCTGATGAAACACTCGATGTCCTGGAGTTCGGTGATATCCGCCTCAACGACCTCGAGGAACACCGTTGGCGATTCCCTCCATGCCTCCCTAGATAGATCGAGATGCGCGTACTGTCCGATCTCCTCCACGTAGTTGACTCGAACCGACTCCATATCCAAACGCCGACACACCGAAACCAGCTGGCGCAGGATGTCTTGATTACTCGGGACACGGCCCTTCTCGAGCGCCCTGTACCGTGCCGCGGCGACACCCGCCCGGTTCGCTGCCTGGGCCGACGTGATGCCCAGCCGGGCCCTTGCCGCTCGGAGGTCTTCCGCCACCAGACGTATGGTTGCCTCTGTTGAGTATTCCATTGGAGCGCATTCCAGGCCAACGTGGCCATCCCGCCGTGCGTAAATCATTGCTTCGCGGTATGTTCTCGTCAGTGCCGCATCAACCGCGCCACGCGTTTGCGGCTGAACGCCTTGCCTTGCTCCCGCAGGTCCCGCGTTCAAACCTGCCCCGAGCCGGGCGGCGGTGTCGGATGCGTTCCGTCAGATCACGATGCGCTCGATTTCGTCGACCGTCACCGTGTCCGACGTCCGGTCGTAGAGCTTCGTCGTCTTCGGCGACGCGTGCCCAGCGATCTGCTGCGCGTGCTCAAGGGTTCCGCCGTTCGAGAGGTACGCGGTGATCCCCGTCGCCCGGAACGTGTGGCAGCACGTCGAAGACGGGAGTGTGCATCCACACGAATCCTGGCCGTTTGGCCAGAATTCGTGTGTTTTCTGATCCGGCCAGAATTCGTGTGTATCTGAGTTCCGCATTGGAGAAGCCGGTTGAGGACGCCAGTACCGGTACTGGACCCAGCGGGTCGAGGGCGTGCTGATGACGCCGGCCGCGCGGCTGGAGCTCGCAGGCGCCCTCAAGCGGCGGGTCGAGGACGTCAACATCCGGGTGCCGAAGTCGACGGCGATCAGGCAGGACCTGCACGCCGTCCGGCGGGCCGCGGGGCCCACCGGGGCACCGCGCTTGGTGGCCACCGAGGACACCGATGGGCACGCCGACCGGTGCGCTGGCCTGCGGCGCGGCAGAGACCGAGCCGGCGGTCTACGCCTGCACCGCATCGACAAACACGCCGATCTGCGCGTCCGGCCGAACCTCGGGCGACCGGGGACGGTCAGGTGGCGGGAGCTGCCGGGCGCGCTGTACCCCCCCCGCCCGGCGACGATCCGAGCGTCGGACCACGCAAGAAGGCGTTCCCGCTGCGGTTGCGACCGAAGCGGTAGCGCCGCTCCCGGGGCTAGAGGTCGCCGGGGGACGGAACGCGCGGATGCGGCCGATGGCCGCCCGCGGCGGCGTACATGAGAAGGGGCCGGCGGATGCTGCATCCGCCGGCCCCGGATGCAGTTCCGCCGGGCGCGTTCCTCTCTGCAGGACTGCTTTCGCAGGCGATCGGCGGGGAAGTCGGCCCGGTTCGCCAGCCCTCGCTGCAGCCGGGTGATGCTCGCCTGCTGGCCCTCGTCGCCGCCTAGGGCGGTCAACGGATCTCCAGCCGCCGGGCCGTCAGCTCCGCCAGCCGCTCCGGCGTCACGTCGTCCGCCCCGACCAAGTCCCGCTCCAGGCTGATGAACTCACGGGTGAGAATGCCGCAGCTCGGGCGGCCCGGCGGCCGTGCGGTGGCGGGGGATGACTGGAGCTGTGAT
>JAKZVH010000042.1:0-6271 GCA_047516145.1 Gammaproteobacteria bacterium | reverse complement strand
TCACTACGCCGCACATTCCCTTGCCATCCGCCGATGCCCTTGAGGATGCGGTTTTGCCCAGCGCCGAAAAAATCGTCGCCAATGTAATTCGTCTGGTGGACTAGCGTTAACGGACCCGAGATTGGAACCATGAATGTCCTGATGCCCCAACTCGGAGAGACCGTGGCCGAAGGCACGGTAGCGGCCTGGCACAAAAAGGCGGGCGACAAGGTCGCCAAGGACGAGATCCTCCTGGACGTGGAGACGGACAAGGCCGCCACGGAGGTTCCGGCCCCGGTGGATGGCGTGATGACGTCGGTCCTCGTCCAGGCAGGCGAAACCGTGGATGTGGGCACGGTGCTTGCGGTCATCGACGGGCCTGAAGCCGCAGGCGAAGCGCCCACCGCGGCGGAACCGTCTGACGACGCGCAAGGGGAGGGGAGCTCTTCACCCGCCCCGCAACCCGAATCTGACTCCACAGAGGGGTCAGCGCCAAAGTCCGTGGCACGCACGCCGCCGGGACGTGCATCGCGGCGGCTGCGCCTGTCGCCCGTGGTGCGGCGATTGGTCGGCGAAAATGGTCTGGATCCCCGCGAGATCGCCGGATCTGGAAGAGACGGCCGCATCACACGTGCCGATGTCGTGGCATTCCTCAAGGCCAGGGCTGCCAAACCGGTTGCCGAGCCGCCGAGCGCGCCCATCGAGTCCGTCGCCAGGCCTCCAGCCGCGTTGCCCGAAGACGGCAAGCGGGTACCCTTCGACCGAATCCGCCGGGTGACCGCCGAGCACATGGTGCGCTCCAAGGCCACCAGTGCCCACGTGATGCAGGCGGTTGAAGTGGACTTTGCGGGCGTCGACCGGGTGCGTTTGCGGCATCGGGTCGACTGGCACGCGAAGCACGGTTTCTCGCTGACGTACCTGCCGTTCATTGCCCGTGCGGTCTGCCTGTCGCTACACGAGTTTCCGCGCATCAACTCCAGCGTGGATGGCGATGGGTTGCTGCTTCACAAGGCCGTGCACCTCAGCATCGCCGTAAACCTGAATTTCGAGGGTCTGGTCGCACCCGTGATCCGTGATGCCGACGGTTTGACGGTCGCCGGACTGGCGCGCGGCATCCACGATATCGGCCGGCGGGCGAGGGAAGGGGATCTTGACCCCGATGAATATTCCGGCGGCACCTACACCCTCTCAAACAACGGCTCCTACGGGACACTGCTGACGGGGGCGATCATCAATCAGCCCCAGGTTGCAATTCTGTCGGTGGACGCGGTCCGCAAGCGGCCGGTTGTAGTGGAGTCGCCGGAGGGTGATTCGATCGCCATTCGCCCGGTAGGAATCCTCGCGCAGTCCTTCGATCATCGTGCCATCGACGGTGCCTACTCCGCGGCATTTCTGCACAAGATCAGATCGCTGTTGGAGCAGAAGGACTGGTCCGACGAGATTTGAGCGGGGAATTGCCGCTGCGGGGCCGAGTCCCATGGAAGAGCCAATTTATTCCTGGTTTCTGTTCGCCGGGCGGGTGGGTTTGAGCCTGGTCTATATGGCCAGCGGACTGCACAAGGGAATTTATTTTCAACAGGCCGTCGACGAGTTTCGGAGAGCGCGAATCCCGCTAACGGGGACTGCGGTACGGGTAACGGTGATGTTCCATATCGTCGCGGCCTCGTGCCTGATCATCGGGGTCTTCGTGCCGGAGTCTGCGCTAGCGCTGGCCGCCTTCACGCTGGTTGCCACTTGCCGCGTACACGACTTCTGGAACATGGATGGGCCAGAGAGGCTACTTCAGAGTCGATTCGCATTGGCTCATCTGGCTGTGATCGGCGGTCTCTTGCTCCTTGCAGCCACCGGGCCGGGTTCCATCGTTCTGATTCCCCGGTAGGACCACCGCTTTTCGGGTCGAATGAGCCGACGCAGTCCAAGCCACGTTCCTGTGATCGCAACCACGGTCACGCCCAGCATGAGAGGCCACATCATCAGATCCCAAATCGGCCTGCTGCGTACCCGGCTCGAAAAATCTCCGCGATGCAGCGCACTGAACACCCAGCGGTACCACCGCCGGCTTCGATCCGCCGCGTAGACGAGTTCGCCGCTGACGCGGTCAAGATATAGCCGTTCGCCGTCCTCGTACTGAATCCGGAACGCCGGGAACCCCCTCGGTACATGGTGGCTGAAATAGTAGGCGTCGCCGGTATGGATCCAGCCGGCGTCGCTGACGGTGACACCCGGCCTCATCGCAGGTCCAGCGCGGTCGAAAAATGTGGCCGACAGGGGCTCCGCCTCAAGTGTGCGGGGGTTCAGCCGAATCCGCTGGCCCTCCTTGTGCGTGGCGATGATCTGCAGCTCGTCGCCGATGATCGACCCATCGAGTCGCACAACGGAATCCGGCAGCCTGTCCTCAGTCAAGGCGCCGACCAACCGGGCAGACGTGTTGTAATCGAGCTGCAATCCCCTCAGCCGGGTGCGCTCCGGACCGAAACTGCGACCCTCCAGCGCGCCCCACGGGTTCACCGAGAATATCCCGCTGAACAGCCAGATCAGTGTGAACAGACCGAAGACAAGCCCGGCGTAGTGATGCCAGAGCGCCCATCCCCGGTAAGGTGATCGATGGCCGTTGCGCCGGTTCCCGAACTGGCGAATTCCGATGTAGATTCCGATCACCGTCAGAAACAGGCTGAAAATGGTCAGCCAGATCACCGTCTGAATCCAGACGTAGGGGTGTTGGCGCAATATCGTCGGGTAGAGCCAGTGAATGACCGAACCCATCCAGTTCCAGAACCGCTCGCGCGACGTGGTCATCTGGACCACTGCCCCTGAGGTGCTGGATACGTAAAACTCCGTTCCGACAGAGTCATTCGCCGCGAAATGAAATAGCGGTCGATGGGTGCCGTACGCGGGATGTACAGTCCACTGATCTTGCTCCAGCAAGCCCAGGAACTCGATGCCGCCCTCCAGTCCGAATTCGCCGGCGGCCGTGTTAGCGATGGAACGGGCATCGGACTCGGAGAAGCCCGGCAGGTACTCCCCATTTCGCATGTCAATGACGTATTGGAAGGGGCCCTCCATGAGCCTCAGCGCAGGTCGTCCGTCGAGCATCTCCAGCCGGAACCGCTCAATCGGGATGTTGCTGAAATCCGCGGGGATGTGGCAGCAATCGTCGAGGTTGAGGGCTTCCATCCCCTTGAGCTGCTCGGTCTCGTCCAATTCAGGGTACTGCGCGTACATCATCACGAACCCGGACAGGCACCACAGGGACACCACAACGCCAAGTGCGATGCCAAGGTACCGATGGACAAGCAACAATAATCTGAACATTTACAGTGATCGCCGGTTCGAGTCGCAGCCGGCCAATAAATTCCTTTTCTCCTACCGTGCGATTAAACCGCAATCGGGCCAAAACTGGTACCCGTAGGAAATATGCAGCGTCTGCCCTGTCATCATCGAAACCGCTCGCCGGTCCAAACGGCGCCCGGATGGAACACGCTCGCAATGGCGCCGACCACGTCCGAACAGGGTCGCACCGGCCTCCACTGCCTCTCCGGCCTCCGCGAATAATAGGGTTTCCAATTCAAAACAAAGAGTTACAAACGGTTTATTAACAGTTAACATTGGGCTAAGGGGGAGTACCGATTGGCGCTAGTCCCCATCCTGGAGACGGTCGAGGAGCAACCGGCGCGTGCCGCGCCTCCCGTGTGGGCGGTCGCGGTCGCCGTATTGCTGGCGGTCAATCTCATTATTCATTGTTGTCGTTGGCTCCCGATACATGTCGACGTCGCCCGCCGGTGCGGACGAAGTGGCTCGATCCGGGCCGTGGGCGGAGTTGCTGAACGATGATCTACCGCTATTGGTGGTGGTCGGTGACTATTTCATTTTCGCCGAACTCGACGACTTCGGCGGCATCAACCGGCTCGTTCGAGAGTTCGACGTAAATTCCAGCAACGATCTCGACAATCTGTTCGTCACCGATCCGGGGCTGCTTGCAGACTACCTGGATCTCGACCTGACGTACCTGCCCCAGGGCAGCGCATCGGCATTGAGCGAGTTGCTGCGCGTCGTCTATGCGGCGGACAAACCCGTCCAGATCTCGACCATGACCGAGATGAGAGTGGCGGACCTCAAGACCCATCACATCCCTTATGTAGGCTACATCAGTGCCCTGGGGACGCTGATGGACTTTGTCTTTTCCGCCTCCGGGCTGCGCGTCGGAGCAAGTTTCGATGAGCTTGAGAACTTGCGGACCGGGGAGAGTTACACGAGTGGCGCGGGAATTCCCGGGGCGAGCAATTACGAGGATTATGGACTGGTATCCACTTTCCCGGGACCCGACGGCAACCAATTCCTGGTCGTCGCCGGTACAAGGGATTCAGGATTGATGCCTGCCGCACAGGCCATTTCGACACTCGCGGACATCAACGCGATTGGAGCCGCTCTGGAGGAGGAACAGGACCCTGGACCTGGCACGCCGCCGGCTTTCGAGGCGCTCTGCGAGGTCACGGGATTCGACCGCATGAACCTGGATGCGATGCTGATCTACGCCTCGCCGCTGGACTACCGGCGGGTCTGGGGCGGCGAACTGACCGTTCCGTAGGCGCCCCCCGCGCGCGGGCCGGGAATGCTCACGCGAACCGGAACGCGATAGGCGATTTTCGAGGGAACCTGAGTCAGTCGTCCAACAGTTGCCAACACCACGGCCCAAGTGTACATTTCGAAGTGACACTTATAGTGTGGTAAAGCAAATGGAAGTAACGGCCAAGGACTTGAGAAGCCGCGTGGGAGAAGTATTGAAGACCCTGGACCGCGGCGAAGCGGTGACCGTTACCTATCGCGGCAAACCCAGGGCGAAGCTGGTTCGCATCGACGAAGAGGGCGGCGCGGCTTCGCGCGGCGCGGGAAACTTCCCCGCCTTCGGCATGTGGCGAGACCGCGACGACATGACCGATGTGGGCGCCTACGTTCGGGGCTTGCGCGAAACGCGTACCCATGCTCGTTGATACCGATGTTCTGATATGGTTTTTTCGCGGTCAGCACTCCGCACAGTCGGCCATTGAGGCGTGCCGGCCCGTTGAACTGTCCGCGGTCACTTACATGGAACTCGTGCAGGGAGTGCGCGACAAAGAAGAACTGCGCCTGTTGCGTCGCACGATTCGCCTGAACGGCTGGCAAATTCTTCCGATCACCGCAAATATCAGCCACCGGGCGATGATGTACATCGAGAACCACGCCCTGTCTGACGGCGTGCGGCTGGCGGACGCTTTGATCGCCGCCTCCGCCGTGGAATCCGGCATTGCGATCATGACGGCCAACACCCGGCACTACAGGCGCATTCCCGGCATTTCACTGGAGCGCTACCGGCCTTGAGCCTATGGGATGCGGACCGGCGCGATGACCGTCCCTTGCACGTGATCCTGTTGGGTTCGGCCCCGCTGCTCGTGCAAAGGGAAATGAGCGAAAGCCTCGGGACCCATCTGCAGAGACATAAATAGCCGCACAACGTCTCCGGCGCCGTGCTGGTGGGAACCGCTTGCCCGTCGCCGTCCGCATCGCCCCGCACGGCCCCCGCCTCGGCTCCACCAAAACCCATGCAGCGTTAGCGGGAGGACCTGAAGTCGCTCGCACTCCATTGACAAGAACTTCGTGTTTTACTAGGTTCGTGCCATGAAGAACGTCACCGTAACATTGCCCGAGGATGTCGCGGCGTGGTTGAGGGTCCGAGCCGCCGAAAACGCGCGTAGCGTATCCAGTTGGCTCGCCGAACTGCTGGAAGGGATGCGGTGCGGGGAGGACGAGTACGACCTCGCCATGGAACGCTACCTTGCCAGGAAACCGCGCAAGCTGAGTTGGCTCGACGGCCGCAAGCCGACGCGCGACGAATTGCATGACCGCTCCGGTTTTTGTTGATACCAACATCCTTGTCTACCGGCAAGACAGTTCGGACCCGGTCAAGCAATCCCATGCCAACGACTGGATCGCATATCTCGCGAGCCAGCGATTGCAGCAGACGCTCAAAGAAGCGAATGAGCCTTCAGGATGCGGTACGTGGCTTGGCCGTCAATCAAGCAGTACTTCCGCTGGGAGCAGCCGGGACGAACGGTCAGCGCCCGGAGCGTCCGCCTGACAACGGCGCCGATGAGATGCGCATGTTGGACAACAGATATGTCGGCGTCGGAATCTACCATGCGGTGTATCTGATCCGCGCGCGTTCCGCACATGTCCAGGGTCATTTCGCGGAATTGGGCGGGTCCCTTCAATAGAAAGGCGGCGGTCCTGCGCTGTCCGCGTACCGAGATGTTGGCTG
>JAKZVH010000041.1:0-5011 GCA_047516145.1 Gammaproteobacteria bacterium | reverse complement strand
CCCCCGAGCTCTCGATATTCAATGTCGTCGGGCATGCTCTCATCGACGTCCGGGGTATCGCCATCATCCATGACACCGTACGTCAGGGCCCGGTACCGCGCGCGTTCCGCACCGGAATCTTCAAGTACCGGGACATCGCTACCATCTATAAGCTCCGTAACCGCGACGCCATCTGCGTCCACCTTCGGCGACCGCTCAAGCTTGATAAACGCCGCTACGGCATCGTTATAGCCCTTCGCCCGCCTTTCCGTTGTACGCCGATCGGTCGCTTCCAGGACCAACGCATCGAAAATCGGCCCGGAGTACGTTTCAAGCAAAGCGTCCAGTTCGGTCTGATAGTCGGCGGATTCGGGGTTCAGCGCCGCCAACTGCGTCCCCGCGCTTGCGATTTGTCCGGCAAGATTGATATCGATGAGGGCACCGGCTGCGTCGTACGCGCACGTCATCTTCTTCGCCGTGAAGAGATCCTTGGCCTTCTGATCGACTGGGTCGCTGGCAGCCATGGCCGCAGGCGGCGTGATCATCGGACCCGTTGCGGCCATAGCCGCCGGAGCAGCAGTAGGAGCAAGAGGCTTAATGCTCGCCGGCCTCGCGGGTGCGTGTGCCGCAATACATGCCGCGACATCCTTCAGCAAATTCGGAGGGGGCACATCGGCTGATGCAGGTCCGACCAGCAGCGCGGACAATCCCAGCGGCCCCAGCGCCACCAATACAAAACGTTTCAAAACCATGATCGTTCCCCTTTTCATCAGATGCCCCTTTAGTAAAGCGTTAGCCATTTGAAGTAACCTCGTTAGCCGTGCCCACAAACCGGAATTGGTTCCCACCGACACGAACTTCCGATTACGGCGGGATTCTAGCCAGAATCCGAAATTAGCACAAGTTTTTTTTAAATTTCCGACGACCCCTGATGAGCCCACGATAATTACATGAATCATATAGAAATTGAATCGGGAATGCATTGTTGTTAAGCGGTAATCTGGATTCCTGATGCCAAATTTCCGCGCTCTTGGGGACACAATACACAATAAAAGCCTGTTTGGGCACCCGCGAAACAAAAATACAACACTGGCGCACGGTGCCCTCAGATCACTTGAATTGCCATTTCGACGCTCAACACGCAAAGCGTACGGGGTTCACGGACGGACCGGTACGGCATGACACACATATATATACAGGCAACGTCCGAACCCCGCCCGGCGCCTGACCGTACGGCCTAGTGCCAGAGCCTCAGTCCCACGCCAACGCCCGCACCGAGGCCTCCACCGCTGCTTGTGACGCCGATATCGAACGACGCGAACTCTCGCTCTACCTGGAAACCGACAGCGTAAGCCATCTCTCCGCCGAACGTTCCGGCTCCGAATGAAATGCCGCCGCCGTCGATCGACGGCATCCTGGAGAGCGCGATAGCGGCCGCCACACCGGCACGTACGACTTCCAGGTCGCCACTCAGCTCGCCGATCAGGTGGCGGTTGTCGGCGATCATGCCGCTGTTCAGGCCGATGGCGGCCGAGTTGGCGCCGATACGCCCGCTGTTCACCGCGATGTGACCGGTGTTGAGATCGATGCGCGTACCGTTGAGCGCGATGGTTCCGGAGTTCTGGCTGATGAGGCCGCTGTTGGCCACGATGCTGCCGGCGTTGGTGGCGATGTTTGCGGCATTGCTGACGATGTGCCCGGCATTGGTCGAAATCATGGCCGCGTTCATGTCCGTATCTTCCTTGAGCGTACCGATATCCTCCTCGTTCTGCGTCACACGTCCGCCGAGGGATTCGATTTCTCCGGTGTTCGTCGCGATGGCCTTGGTGTTCGCCGTGATCGGCCCGTCCGCCTCGGCGCCGTCCTCGGTGTCCGCCGTGAGCGCGTCGATGGAATCCGTGTTCTCCCGGGTCCTTTCGTAGGTCTGCGAAATCGCATCCACCAGCGCCTGACCGTCGTCGCCGTCGGTCTCCAGCAACGTGTTGACCAGAGCGACGATCGGACCTTCAGGATCGCCCACCAGTGCCTGGTAGGTGGCCTGCGCGGCCTGCGCCTCGACCACGGCCTCGGCTGCTGCCGCCGCGGCGTCGGTCAGTTCCATCGACGGCGTAGCGCCATCCGCCGAGGCATCCGACACCGCCTCGTCGGCGAGTGACTGCAGCGCCTCGCGCCTGGCAACCAACTGCGCGTAGAACGAATCCGCATTGTGGAATTGATCGATCACGTTCTGCGTCGCCGCCTCGCGAGCCGCCACGGCTTCCCTGAGGTCCGCCTCGGCCGTTACCTGGACATTGGAAGCGCTCACGTGCGCGGCGTGTCGCGACGCGATCGAAAACGGCGCGGCTTCGTTCACCGGGGTAGCTGGATTGTCCACCGTCACCGAATTCCGATTTGTGTCGTCGGCGAGCGCATTTCGCAACTGCTGGCCGTAATGATCCGCCTCCGCCTGGGCTCGCCGGACGGCTTCGTCAATCGCCGGCTGCAGCAGGGCATTCTTGTTGTCCGCCTGAAACGCCTTCAACGTCGCCAGGACCGATTTGTGCTCGTTTGCATTCGTCCGGGCTTCGTCAACCCCGCTCGTTTGAGTGATGGATTCGAGTTCACCGTTATTCAGCCGGTTCGGGACGATCAGGTTGCCCGCCGCATCGAAGTTGCTGTCGGAGGTATCGTACACTCCGTTTGCATCGGCTTTCGCCACCACGCCACCGTCCCTGTTGGCGTATTGAAGTAGCTCGCGAAGGTTGATGGTTGGTATGCCGTTGACGGTCACGACGACGGTTCCGATGAGTTCGGAATTGCCGAGCGGGACGTAGCGCTCGTAATTCATGGCGTCCACCACACGCTGCGCGTCGTTGGCCCTCACGACCGCGGAGTTGTAATCCGCAACGGACTGCGTCACGGCCGACTTCGCCATCCACTCGGCCACAGCGGCGGCATAGATCGGATTGGCGGTGGCGTCGTCAATCGAACCGTTGGTAACGGCGTTGAACCCGGCCCGTGCCGCCGCGTCCGCTTGTTCCGCAGCCGCAAGCGCCGCGCGCAGCGTTCGAAGCCGGCTCGCGGAGGTCGCGTCGTCCGCTTCGGCGCGCTCCAGGTCCATGCGCGCTTGCCGCACGGTTCCGGCGGTACCGGTATCCGCCGCGTTGCCGGGATCGCCGTAGACCGCCATGAACTTCGGCAGCGCCTCGCTGTAGCCCGCGGCCACGTCAGTGGCGACGGAACCGTCGTTGGCGACCGTAAATGCGTCCTGGGCGTCGCCCTGACCGCAATTGGCGCCGCCGGGCGGAATCACGTAGCCGAGGGCGTCCAGGACGGCCTGGTCGGTGATCCTGCCAACCCCCGTTCCGATCGCCGTGTCCAGCTGGCTTGCCGTGGCACCCGCCGCGACCACGGTCGGCGTCGGCACCATGCTCGGCAACCGGCTCGAGCACAGGATCAGACTATCGAACAGATCCGGTGCCGGAACGTTTCCGGTACCCGGTAGCTGCTGAGCCAATGCGGCGGGCGATGCAAGCGCAATCAGCGCCATCAGACGTTTAATCATTCTCATGAGATTCCCCTGTCTAACGCGGTTGGGAGGCAGCCGGCTCGGGAATCCCGGCCGGTGCCTGAACCAGACGATGGAGACGGCATCGAATGGCTCAGGGAAAGCGTACATGTCTCCTGCAAGGATGCCAACGCAAGAATGAAACACATTGACGGGGTGCACATATTCGACACATGCTTGTGGCGCGTACTGAACCGCCAGTTGTGCTGTCAATATCTAACAGCGAACAATCATGCAAGGGGATGCAGGGCACGTTTGACGGCTTCGGGCTCCTTTGCAATGACCTGAAGGAGAGTCGCGGCCGGGCCGCTCACCCGCCGTGTACCCTGTTCCCATTTCCGGTAACCGGACAAACTCATGCCCACAAGCGGCGCCATCTGCGCCTGGGTGAGGTTGATCCGCTTGCGAACCTCGCGGGCAGTGAGGACAGTGTGGACGGTCGCCGGACCCTTACCCCTGGCGTGGGCCAGCGCTTCGTTGAGGGACTGAATCAATTCTTCACCAAAGGTGCTCATTTCAACTCCTTGCGCTTGGCTTTCAGGGCTGCCGCCAGTCTGGCAACTGCACGTCGTTCCTCCTCGTTGAACAACTTGTCGGCCTGGCGGGAGAATATCGGGGTTTCGGCGACGGTCTGCATCCATCAGTATATACCCCATTGGGTTATTTAGAGCAAGTTCAATTCAGTCGATGGACAGATAATTACCGCTTCTGCAACATTGACGAGGTCCCGTGTGCAGGTTGGGTGTGCGTAGATCTGCCGTAATCCGGTGGTGCCGGGATGTTTGATTGCCTTCGCGATCATTGCCACGCGAGCTGCGTGAACCGGATGTGGGAGGACGGCTGGGGCAACCCAGCCTCCTACCCGATCGCCAGGCATGGCGCGCAGCGCCGCGACAGGCGCAGAATCTCATCCTCACAGTGCTTGCGGATAATCGTCGACGTACTGAATCAGATCGTTGACGTTATCGAGCACTGTCGTGAGGCGGTGCAGGTCCGGGATGTCCAGATCGTCGCCGAGGTTGATGGCGATCAGCGTGAGGTTCTGGTGGATCTGCTCAAGTTGCTCTGCCGAGAACCTGTATCCCTGGGAGGCCGATCCGGTCAGGAAGCTGTCGATCACGTCTGCGAGGTAGCGTGACGACTCCAACAGTCGATTGTCGTCGCCGAGCGTCCGGGCACTCATGGCCCGCATCCTGTGGAGGTTCTCGTCAGCCGCAAGAATCAGGACCTGCTCGATGAGAGCCAGCGCCTGCACTGCGAGGCGCTCCCGGTTTTCGGCCGCGTTGACGCGCCATGCCGCGCGCAGGCGAGCCACTTCGGGATACCAGGCGTCGGTCAAGAGGCTCTCGGCCAGTTCCCCGTCGAGCGCCGCCAGCGCCGCCCAACCGGGTGTGGATCCAGCTTCCCGCCCTCACCAACGGATCGTACGGTTCGAACAGCTCCAGCAGATCGTCGGGCGTCAGCCCGTCCGCCCGGACACGGCTT
>JAKZVH010000040.1:0-15770 GCA_047516145.1 Gammaproteobacteria bacterium | reverse complement strand
GTCCCCACAATAGCCCCCGTCCGGCAGATGGCCGAGGGTAACTGTCAGGCTGAGAGCGGCGATCCCCTATCCCGGCTGGCTTTCCTCACAGCGCACGTGCTCTCTCTGGATCGCTTCCATTTCGCCTTTTGCCTGAGCGATGGTGCCTTCCTGGTTTGGCGTTGCGGCACCGAGGCCGGGAAGCACTAGAACATTAAGCCAACCGTCGCGGGTCCGGTTGGCTCGTTGTCTCTCGGACAGAATGTTCAACCGTTGGGTGACGAGGTCCAATTCCAACCTCAGTTGCTCACATGACATATCCGAATAGCGGGCTTGGGATACGGGGATGGCGGGTATCAATTCCGGTTTCGTGGCACAACCCGCTGAGAGCAGTGTGGCCGCCAAGATGCAATAGGTTACAGGTTTCACTGGTGTACTCCTGTCTGTTGAGATGTCCGGCGCCTCACGTGGCGCCGGGCCGTTTGCAAACAGCGCACGAACGTGAGACGTTTCCCGCCTATTCACTCGGAACTAGCGAGCTACCCGCGATCCACGTAAGGGCTATGTTACTTGGCAGGCGACCCGACAGTGCATACTTGCACACTGTTTGCAGGAGTAAATATACACGAATTGAGTTGCCTTGATAGCCAACCGTTTGTGTTGTTGCCGCATTGGAACACTCGCAGCATCTTGATAATGACTATGAGGGAGGACACAGATCAGCATGCCAAGCTGAGGGGCTACCCGAGAACAGGTCCATGGAGGTTGCGATTTTTGACAATTTCCGACCATGCGTTGTAACTGTTCGGCGAATCTGTGATGGTCGGGCGGATAGACATAACGAACGTCCGCTGAGCTAGAATATCGGTCGGCCGCGGGCACCGAGATCCACGGCAGAACCGTAACCGTTTCGTTCCCGGGGGATGAAGCATTTCACCGCGCATGCTAGATCAAGCCTTGCGCCAGAACAAAAGACAGGATGGTCCAGGGTCAGAATCTTGACCATCTGCTGGAACCGACTGGTTCTCCTACCATTGCCAAAGTTGGCATATGCGCGGGACGTGATCGGTCACACCTGAATTGATTACCGAATTGGCGCTGGCGCAACTCCAACGTCGTCGTCTGAATGAACAGTAACCCGCTCGATCCCCCGAGAACCGGACGGTTAAGCAGAACCTAACGGTGATACCCGTTTTGGGTGCGATGGTGCGTCTCGGTACGCCCGAATTGGAATAAATCCGCTTTCAAATTGCTTACTCACTAAATTAGATTTGTCGATTGTTAGTTGGGATGTTTAGAATAAGCTCCGTTAATACAACCACTTATGATAGGAATTCGGGTGTGGGACGCTGAGTAGTGGCAAAATCCCGCCAAATCTCGCCTCGTCGTCCTGGCTCGGCTCGAATCGGCGGGCTCGTCGCTTTTGCCCGTCCCTGGCACGCGGCAGCGCGTAGAGAATCGGTGGGCGATGCACGCTAGCCGTTGCCTTCGGCCAGGGGTGCGATGCGGATTCGTTCCGCCCGCCTGGGTGTCGCGGATAGCACTTCGAGCCGATAACCGTCCCATTCAACGACGTCGGCGCGCACGGGAATTCGCCCGAGGTGCTCAGCAATCAAGCCGCCGACACTCGTGACGTCCGTATCCGTCTGCCACTCGAATCCCAGACGTTCGCCCACCTTTCTCATCTCGATGGAAGCGACAACGATCAGGGAGCCATCGGGCTGGGGCCACATTTCCTCCAGGTCGGGATCGCTCTCGTCGATGATCTCCCCGACAATCTCTTCGAGGATGTCCTCCAGGGTGACGATTCCCTCAACGCCCCCGTACTCATCGACGACGATGGCCATGTGGCTCCTGGATTCCTGGAACGCGCGCAGCAGGCTGTTCAGCGACCGGCTCTCCGGAATGGTCAGGGGCTGCCGGACCAGCCCGCTCCAGTCGATTTCCTCGCCCGGGTGCGCGTGGACATGGAAGAGGAGCTCCTTGGCGAGGACGACGCCGGTGACGTGGTCCAGGTCATCCGTGGTCGAGAAGGGCAGCCGGCTGTGGCCGGATTCCCGGATGACCTCGAGGTTCTGGGCCCGGGTGCGCTCCCCTGACACGAACTTGACATTCTGCCGCGGGACCATGGCGTCGTGAGCGCATAGCTGGTTCAGTCGCGTCGCGCCGACAATCATGCTGGCGGTGCGCGCGCCGAAGGCCCCTTCGCTCCTGGCGAGGCCCGCCAGCAAACGAATTTCTTCCGCGGAAGTGGAGAAGCGCTTCTTGTCCGGGCGCAGCGACCTGGAGATCGATTCGCTCACCGCGACCAGCGGGCGCAGCGACACACTCAGGAACTGAATGCCCCAGGCGACGGGATTCGCCAGTTCCCTGGCGTAGGTTACCCCGAGGGTCTTGGGGATGATCTCGGTCAGCAACAGCACCGAAACGGTGAAGACCACGGTAAAGACCCAGAGCGTTCCGGGGGCGAATACGTTCTCGTAGCTCGCGCCCGCGACAGCGGCACCCACGGTGTGGGCCACCGTATTGACGATCAGTATCGCGGCAATCGGCACGTCGATCCGCTGTTTGAACCGCTTGAAGAGATGTCCCGAGCGCTTGCCGTCACGGGCGAGCGCTTCGACATCCGCGTTGCCGATGGACAACAGGACGGATTCCATGATCGAGCAGAGGAAGGAACCGACGAGCGCCAGCGCAACGGCTATGGCGAAAGTGAGCATGCAAGTCTCCGGGGTCAGGGATGAATGATGAGTCGCTCCGGGGCGAACCAGCCGTGGCGGCGCGCGTACCGGCTCGTTTCACCGACGATGAGCAGAGCGGGCGAGTTCATGCTGTGGGCCTCGGCCGCGGCGCCGAGGCTATCGAGGACCGTGCTGATCACACGCTGGTCCGGCGTGGTACCGCGCTCCACGACGGCCACCGGTGTTTTGGGATCGTATCCCCGATCGATCAGTCGCTGGGCGAGAACGGGATACTTTGCGACCCCCATGTACAGAACCAGCGTCTGCCCGGGCGCGAAATCCGATACCTCGGCGATGCCGCGTTGCGTATGACCGGTTGTAAGCACAACGGACTGGGCGGCACCTCGAAGCGTCAGCGGAATGCCGGCGTAACACGCGCACCCCTGGGCGGCGGATACGCCGGGCACGACCTGGAACGGAAGTCCGGCCGAGACGAGTGCCTCGACTTCCTCGCCGCCGCGGCCGAAGATCATCGGGTCGCCGCCCTTCAATCGGCACACGCGCTTGCCGGCGCGTACGTGGCGAATCAGCATCGCATTGATGTCGTTCTGCTTGATGGACGGCTTGCCCGCCGTCTTGGCCACGGAGATCAACTCGGCGTCGCGGCGCGCGAATTCCAGCACGTCCTCGCCCACCAGCCGGTCGTAGAGCACCACTTCGGCCTGGCTCAGCAGCTGGCGGCCGCGCAGCGTGATCAGGTCCGCCCGGCCCGGTCCGGCGCCGACCAGGTACGCTTCCCCGGCCCGCTCGGGGTGTGCTGATTGCCACTGGGCGAGGAGTCGATCCAGGGCCGCTTCCGCCTCCGCTTCGCGGCCGGCGTAGATCGACTCCGGAACCTGGCTTTCGAGCACCCACTCCCAGAACCGGCGGCGCTGGTCGATATCCTCGATGCCGTCCCGCACGCGGTCACGCCAGCGTCCGGCCAGCCGCGCCAAGGCACCCAGCCCCAAAGGCAGCATGGATTCGATGCGGCCCTTGAGCCATCGCGCCAGCACCGGCGAGGCGCCGCCGGTGGAAACCGCCACGGTGACCGGTGCGCGGTCGACGATGGCCGGCATGATGAAATTGCCCAGCTTCGGGTCGTCGACAACGTTGCAGAATCGATGCGCTCTTTCGGCGGCGCGGGCGATCGCCGCGTTCAGCTCCCGGTCGGCCGTCGCCGCGACGACGAGCCAATAGGGATGTAGATCCTCGGGGTTCAAGCGGCGAGCGCCGCTGCGGCCATCCTCACCGCCGTCGTCATGGTCGATCTTCCCGTCGTCCAGGAGCTGCCGCAATTCATCAACGAGAGTGGGGCTTGCCACGGTCACGCGGGCGCCGGCAGCGCGAAGCAGCCGAACCTTGCGAGCGCCCACTGCTCCGCCGCCCACAACCAGACATCGTCGGCCATCGAGTCGGGCAAATAGGGGGAGGTGTTCCATGGTGCACCGGGGGCGGAGGCGCGTATCGGCTTGCCGCGGGCAAGGCGCACGCCTGTTGAATCTATGACCTTGGGATATTACCGGGAGGTGTTTGATTTTACTATCTGTTTTAGAATCACCCCCCAGGCTGTGGAGATACGTTGCGGCGGCCGCTTCGGAGGTTGACAGTATCTTGAGGCGGTGCTTATATTGCGCCGCAAATGCCGCCGCCCCGTCAGCCCGGAAACGATACTGGCTTGAGGAAGCGGTTTTTTTGTATGGAGCTATCGTGACCCTGAAGCAGCTCAAGTACCTGATCGGGATCGCCGACAGCGGATTGAATATCACCTCCGCGGCGGAGCGCCTGTATACCAGCCAGCCTGGGATCAGCAAGCAGCTGAAGCAGCTTGAGGCCGAGTTGGGCATGCAACTGTTTACGCGCAAGGGCAAGAGCCTCACCGCGATTACGCCCGCCGGGAATCAGGTCATCGAGCGCGCCCGGAAGATTCTGCGCGAGGTCGAAAATATCGCCAGTCTCGCCAGCGATCTCACCGCTGAACAGGAAGGCACGCTCGCGATCGCCACGACTCACACGCAGTCACGCTATGTCCTGCCGGAGGTCATCAGGACATTCCGCGGCCGATATCCGCGGGTGGATCTGGAGTTGCACCAGGGCACGTCCGAGCAGATCGCCGAACTGGTGGCCAACCAGCAGGTGGACTTCGCCATCGCCAGCAGCTCGGAGAGCATGTTCGCCGATCTGACGCTGCTGCCGATCTACCATTGGCACCGCATCGTCCTGGTGCCGAAGCAGCATCCGCTCGGCCGCGGCGGCAAACCGCTCGATCTCGCCGCCCTGGCGGCGTATCCGCTGGTCACCTACGTTTTCAGCCTGACCGGCGAATCCTCATTCAAGCGCGCGTTCGCCGAGCAGGATCTCGACCCGCGGGTGGTATTCACCGCGCGCGATGCGGACGTCATCAAGACCTACGTGCGCATGGGGATGGGCGTGGGGGTCATCGCCTCCATGGCCTACGAGTGCAAGGATCAGGAGGACCTCAAGGCCATCGACGCCAAGGGGCTGTTCCCGCGGATCACCACATGGCTTGGGTTCCCCCGGGACCGGGTGCTGCGGGGCTACATGGTGGACTTCATCCACCTGTTTGCGCCGTGCTATTCGCTGCGGACGATTCGGGAAGCCGCCGCGCTCGAGACCCAGGAGCAGGTGGATGAACTGATCGGCGATGCGATCCTGCCGGTGCGCGGCGGGTGCGAGGACGACACCGCCGCGGCGGCATAGTCGTCGCGTCAGGTCAGTCCCAGTTCCCCCAACGCATCGCGCCAATGCAAGCAAAGTACGTCACCCATCCGCAAGCGCGCCGGGTCCCGACTGAGGCATATCGCGATTGGATCGGTGAAATCGCCAGTGAAGCGGGCGAGGTGACGGACGTCTCGATCATCGACGCGCGCCGCTGACTTGATCTCGATGAGGGCGGTCGGTGCGCCGGGGCGGTCGATCACCAGATCGAGCAGATCCACATACAGCGATCTATCCGGATCGAACGTGTTCCGGATGTAGGTCGTCTTGCCCGTACCGCGCGCGCCAAAAAGGAAAAACGAGCTGCGGCGGGTGGTCTTCAGCAGCTGGCGGAACATTCCAGAGTGCTATTAGAAATAAGGATTACAGTCTATATATCTATCCGTAAAACGGAGTATATTCCACGAATGCCTCGCTGAAGCGATCCTCATCGACTCCGGCCGGCCATGCGGCATCGTCTGGAGAACTGACCATCTCACCCTTCGCGGTTCTCCGCCGCCGCGACCTGCGCCTGGGAGCATTCGGAAAGCGTCGCCATGAACCGTCGGTAGGAGTCCGGCGCGTCGAGCACGAATGGGTGGCGTTCGCCTGCACCCCGGTCCCTGAGGCGCTCAAGCTTCCCGGGCATGCCGTCGAACAGCGGATGGTTCTGCAGCACCACGTTCACGCCAAGGTCGAAGGCGATGCTCGCGAACCGGTCGATCGATTGCAGATATTGCGGCAATGCGTCGCCGAGGCGCGGCACGGTGAGCGCCGTGCCGCCGAACACGGCCGCAATGTATGAGTCCGCGCCATCGCGCACGGGGAACACCACGCTGATGGCGCCCGGCGTATGCCCGGGCACCAGGAAGGGTGTCACCACGGCCTCGCCCAGCCGGATGGGTTCGCCCTCAGCCGCGGTCACGTCCCGAGTCGGCCCCGGCGGTTGGCCGCCGCCGGCGTCGATACCGTCCATCAGGTCCCAATCCGCCTCCGATGCGACCACGCGCGCACCGAAGCGCCCCTGCAGGTGGGGCGAACCGCCGTAGTGGTCGGCGTGGCCGTGAAGGACAATGACATATTCGATATCACGTGGGTCCAGCCCTAGTTGCTCCATGCCGGCCAGCAGAACGGAGTCCACCTGATCCGGGTATCCGGAGTCGATCAGAATCAAGCCCTCCGACGTGGTGATCACGTAGACAACTGTCGAGGTTCGCCCGATGGCGTAGACGTTGTCGAAGATCTGCACAGGCTCTATGAGCGGATCGTTCGCGCTGCCCGTGACGACTTGCCCGCGGGTGCACATGTGATCGATCACCCCCGTCCACTCGGTTCCCGCACGCTCGCGCGCTGCCTCCAGATGCTGGTCGAAGGCATCCGCCTGGGCGAAGGTGACGCTCATGGGAACCGCGTCCGAGACGGGTTGTTGCGACATCGCGGGCATAGACGAAAGAACCATCGACGGCGCGATCGATAAGCGGACGAACACGCTTTTGGCTTTATTGAACATGGTGGAATCTCCCCCCGGTTGCCTGCGGGCTATCCGCCCACCTTCACGTAGCCCTGACTCTGCAGATCGATCAGCGTCGTCATCGCCCAAGGGTCGAGTTGGATCTCGGGTCGGATGGTCTCCGGATCGATGGTTGCCAAAGCCATACCCTATCCAACGCGGGTCGAAAAATAAACTGCAGGCTCCTTGCCCACGACGCTTGCATGTGCTGTCCGCACGCGCCCTGGATGACGATTCGGGCTGCTAGACCTCAGCCAGATTGAACTCGTGCAGGCCGCACTCGCGCTTCAGACCGAGAAAGCGGGTTTCGTCCAGGCTCCCAACCTCGTGAATCGGACGCGTGGAGTGCCGATCGCCGATGGAGACGTAGCCCTGCGCCCATAGCGGATGGTAGGGCAGGCGGTGCTTGCGGAGGTATCGGCCCACGTCCCGGTCGGTCCAGTCGGCAATGGGATGGACCTTCCAGCGGTCGCCGGCAATCTCCAGGAAGGGGATATTCTCACGCGTTTTGGTTTGCCCGCGCCGCAGGCCCGCGAACCAGGTCCCGGCCCGCAACTCCCGCAGGGCGCGGCGCATGGGTTCAACCTTGTTGGCCTGGTTGTAGGCCTCGATTCCCTTGATCCCCCGTTCCCACTGTTTGCCGAAGCGCGCTTCCTGCCAGGCGGGCGAAAGCTCGTTTCGGTAGATCTTCAGATTGAGGTTCAGCCGTTCGCCAAGTTGATCGACGTACTTGTAGGTCTCGGGGAATAGGTACCCCGTGTCCACCAGGATCACCGGTATTTCAGGGGCGGCACGCGTCAGCATGTGCAACGAGACCGCCGCCTGGGCGCCGAAACTTGAACTCAGGACATGATTTCCGGGAAGCCGCTCCAACGCCCACTCGATTCGCTGCTGGGCCGCTTTGCCGGAGAACTCTCGCGCGCAATACGCGAGCGCCGTCTGTCGGCTCTCGAATTCGTCATACGCAACGGATTCCAGGTTGCGCGGGGGTACGTCTGAAGCTACGGCGTTCATCGCATCCACATCCTTTGGGAACGCGACAGTACGCCGTTATCGACCGGAGCAGAACAACCGATAATTCATGCGTGTATACCGAAAACGCATGATATACGCGTTCGCGGTATAGCCAAATTCCGTTGGATTCTTAGCCGGGCAGTACCCCGCGCACTATGTGTGACGACGGCCCCAGGCTTATTCCTCCACGAAGATCGTGTTTACCGGGCCCATTCCCCGGATTTCAACGATGACCTCCTCGTCCTTGGCGCCATCGTAGTGCACGCCTCCGGCCGGGTGCTTCATGTAGCTTCCGGCGCTCAATGGCACCGTATCGGCGCGGTCGCCGCTCGGGCCGATGCCGGTGTACCAGACACCGGATATCACCGTGACAAAGCGATCCTGATCGTGATAGTGGGGCGCGGAAAACGCGCCCGGCGGGAATCTATTGCGTTGGATATACAGTCCCTCGGACTGCGGGTCGCCCTGGAGTACGACGAAAGCGGTGCCGCTTTCGCGAACCGTCCACGCCAGGTCATCCGGGTTCATGCGCACGAATCCGTCGCTCGAATCCTGCGCCAGCAACAGCGGCGTCAGGGCCAGGACCGTTACGGCAGTCAATATTCTCTTCATGTCAATCCTCCGCTAATGCGACTGCGTTTGGGCAAGGCGACAAAGTGACAGGCAGTCCGGCACATCGCCTTCTCATTATTCAACATCGAGATGCCGGCTACTCGCTTCCGGATCGCAGTCGTATTCTTCCCAGGGATATCCGGGATCGACGAAGAACGACGTTCTCATGGTCACCGGCTCGGCGAGGAAGACGGGATCCTCGAACAGGTACTCGACCTGCATCCGGCTGCCGTCGTCGAGCAATGAGTAGCGCTCGACGACACGCTTGAATTCGCTGGACGACACGCCCGCGCCGATACCCCAGTCGGCGGGTGTGAACAACGCCGTATCCACCACCAGCGTCTCGTCCTCGAACCAGCCGATGGAGTGTCCCAGGTGAGAGGGTTCGACGTCTGAAGGGTGGCCGGTCAGGCCGAGATGAACCGTGCGTTCGGCGTCGAGAAGCTCGTAGCGGAAATTGATCCGGTCGTCAGAGGGTCGGAGAATTTCCTGCGTGCCGGCAACGACGCCCGGCAGCGTGCGCAACTCGCACCTGAACCAGGGGTTGTCGCGTACGTTCCAGTCATCCAGCTCGGTCTGGCCCCGCGCCGTCACGGGCAGGCCCATGGCCGGCCCCTGGCCGCCAAGTGAGATTCCCGGACCGGTTGCCGGGGACGGGAACGCCGCCGGGGCGCCGCCCGCACCCATTCCCATACCACCCATGCCGCCTTGCCGCCGCCAGATGCCGCTGAAGTCCTCGGAGCGTGCGCTGGCGTCGAGCTCCCGCGGAGGCGGCCGCTGAATGGGCACGCCGCGCGAGTAGTTTGGAGCGGATACCATGCGGCTGCCGTCGGGAAGCACGAAATAGTTGGAGAAAAAGAATTTCTTGGATCGGTCGTTGTCGGGATTGCCAAAGACCGTGACCCGGTCACCGACACTGAGTGTGTTGCGGTCCCAACCGGTGCCGGTGAGAACCGCGATGGAGTTCAACTCCAGCAGCCATTCCTCCGGTTCGCCGGCGTCATTCTCGATTTCCAGCGTCACGAAGGTATGGGGATTTCGCCACGTGTACTCGGTAACGACGCCGTTGAGTTCGACGACATCCTCCAGATCGAAATTCCCGCGGGAGTGGTGGGCATGGGCGAGGACGCCGAGGCACGCTGTGCCCGCGACGGCGCAAAAAACTGTGCGTTTGGCTTTCATTGACCGTCTCCCAAGTGTGTGCTTGCCTGGAGCCGAGGGATGCTAGGGCGACGACGGCTCCGTCATCTCGACGTGCAACCCGTCGGGGCCCTCAAAGAACATCAGATCGGCCCCTGGGGGATTCGGCCGTTCCAGGTAGGGCTCGTAGCCCGACGCCCGCAGCGTGTCGCGGAAGGCGTCCAGCGACGGCACCCTGAAGCCGATGTGATCGGCGGCGCGCAACCGGCTCGACATCCGCGGGTCGTCTTCGGCGGCCTGGGTGATATGGACCCAGACGTTGTCGTAGAGAATGGTGTGGAATCGGCCCTGGCCACGTTCTTCGTTCAATTCACCTCCGAATACCTGGAGGAACCAGTCCCGCGTCGCATCTGCATCCGAGGCGAAGATATGCGCGTGGTTGATACCCGGGTAGTCGGGGTCTTCGACGAGTTCGAAGCGGCCACCCCACGGATCGGTAACGTGCGCGATGAGCGGTGCGGTGACGCCAACCTGGGGCTCGGTACGGATCTCGCCGCCGATCTCGCGAATCAACTCGACCGCGGCGCGTACATCGGGCACGGAAATACCCACGTGATCGAGGACATTCACCGCGCCGTCGCCCGCCATGCCCTCGTTGGCCATGGTGCCTACGAACCCGTTGTAATGCCGGACGCCGGGCCCAGGACCGATCTCACCCGGTTCGCCTCCGAGCACGCGGTTGTACCATTCGGCGGCTTCTGCCTGCTGTCCCTCCGGAACCCGGTAGTGAGCGTGGGTGAAGACGCTCTGGGCCAGCACGAGACCCGGCGCCGACAGCGCAAGTACAGCGACGGAGCCCACGATTCGAGCGGCGTGCGGCCTCTTCATGATGATTTCCCCAAGGTGTGCAACGGTTTGACGAGTATTCTACCCAACATATCATCGCCTGCCCGGCGGCGCCAACCGATGTACCCACTCGTAGCCCGACACCGGGTTAGAATAGACGGCCAGCATACAAATGCCGATCCGGGGCCGACCCGGCCGAGGGGCCGGAAGGAACAGAATTGTGAAGAAAATCATGGTGACATCGGCGCTGGTCGTGCTCGCGGCACCGCTAAACGCACATCACTCCAACGAGTATCATTTCGACCCTGACGTGGGCGTCACCGTCAGCGGCACGGTCAAAATGTTTCGTTTCATCAATCCGCACGCCCGGCTTCTGGTGGACGTCACCGGCGACGACGGATCGGTCGTCACGTGGGACTGCGAAATGGCGGGTTCCAATGGGCTGATGCGGCGTGGCTGGACCGAGAATGTTTTTCAACCCGGGGACGAAATCGTTATTCAAGGCATCGCGGCGCGCCGGCACGAGACCGAATGCTACTTCGACAGCGCCGAGTTCGCGGATGGCCGGGTGGTGACCCTCGGCGACATCTTCGACTCTGACGCGCCCGCACTCGAACAACATGTTTCCAACGTGCCGCTGCCGGGTGGCGTGCCCGATTTCAGCCGAGTCTGGCAGCGGTCCGGCGGAGGCGGAGGTGGAGGCGGGCCGCAACTTGGCGGACCCAACCGTCTCGCGCGAGTGCTGAATGAAGCCGGTCAAAGCGCGCTGGCCGAGTACGACCCGGTACTGGACGACCCTTCCTTGACGTGCAGCCCGGTCAGTCTCCGGCGCCTCTGGGGCAACAACGATCTCACCGAGATCGAGCAGTCCGAGAACCTGGTCGTTATCCGCCACGAATGGATGGATGCGGTGCGCGAGGTCCATCTCGGCGTGGAGGAGCACCCGGCAGGACTGGCGGACCGGGTCCTTGGGCATTCCATCGGCTGGTACGAGGGCTCGACGCTGGTCATCGATACCATCGGCTTCGAGGCGGGCATGCTGGCTCAGCATCCGGGCCTTCCGCACAGCAATCGGTTGCACGTCGTAGAGCGGTTTACGCTCGGGGAGGCCGGCGACACTTTCGAGCTGACCATGGTCAGCGACGATGCGCTCTTCTACACGGATTCGATCACCGATACCCGTTCGTTTGCGGCCTCCGACCAGGTCCCGCGCGAATACAACTGCACCCACCCCGAACTGGGCCATTAATACGGCAAATTGACCGAAATGCTCGGCTGCCGACGTTAAATCGCGGCAATACTCGTCATGTACGTCGCCATCGCGCGCACTGACAGTGTAAAATAGCGCGCTTCCGCTGGGACCCCAAGCGGCCGATGCAAATCCGGTTGCGGCAGCGCCGTCGACCCGGCACGAGACGGAGCAGTTTTTGTCATGAGTTCAGGGCAGTTTGAATTTTCGCTCGCCATTGGAGGGGCCGCGGGGCAGGGCATCGCCACGCCCGGCAGTATTCTGGCGCGACTCTTCACGCGCCGCGGCCTGTGGCTGAATGCTTACAACGCCTATCAGTCCATCATTCGCGGCGGGCACATTTATCTGACGATTCGCATGAGCGATCGGAGAATCTACAGTCATGGAGATCATTTGAACATGTTGGTGTGCCTGAACCAGGACACCATGAATCGGCACCTGGGACTGTTGGGTGCCGGCGGCCGGGTGATTTACGACAGCGACAAGATCAAGCCTGGAGAGGCGGCGGAAGGGGTGCACTTGTGTCCCATGCCCGTCAAGGAACTGTCCAACAAGAGCCGCAACAAGGTCATCCAGAACACCATCGCCCTGGGTGTGATCGCTTACCTCCTGGGGCTTGACTTTGAGGTCCTGGAGACGGCGCTCAAGCTGCAGTTCGCCCGCAAGGGCGAAGCAGTGGTGACGGAGAACGTCGCCGCGGCGCGCGCCGGTTACGACTATGCGGTAGCGAATTTCGAGGCGTTGCCGGAGGCCCTGCCCACCGGCGGGAAACCGCTGGCGCTGTGGACCGGAAACGACGCGCTGGCGATGGGGGGCGCCGCGGCCGGGGTCAAGTTCTACACGGCGTATCCCATGAGTCCGGCCACCGGAATACTCCACTGGATGGCACAAAACGCGCGGGAACTCGGCATCATGGTCCGTCAGGCCGAGGACGAAATCTCCGTGGCCAACATGGCCATCGGTGCGGCCCACGTGGGCGCCCGGTCCATGTGCGCGACCTCGGGCGGCGGTTTTGCGCTCATGACCGAGGCGGTGGGTTCCGCCGCCATGATGGAAATCCCGGTGGTTTTCATCAACGTGATGCGCGCGGGCCCGTCCACCGGGGTGCCCACCAAGACCGAGCAGGGCGACCTGTGGCAGGTGCTGGGCGCCAGCCAGGGCGACTTCGAACGCTTGATCGTGGCGCCGACCGATGCGCTTGACGCATTCAATTGCGTCCCGGAAATCTTCAATCTCTGCGAGAGATACCAGTGTCCCGGCATCGTCGTTTCGGATCTGTTGATCTCGGAAGGCACCTTCAGCGCCGATCCCGATGAAATCGACCTTTTTCCTGCGATCGACCGCGGCGACGTCATTACCAACGGAGCCGCCCCCAACGGCGAATACCTTCGTTACGAGGACACCGAGAGCGGTGTCTCCCCGCGAGCGCTTCCGGGGATCCCCGGGTACGCTCACGTGGTCGCCACCGATGAGCACGATCAGGACGGCGTTCTCATCAGCGACGAGTTCACCAATCCGCACAAGCGCCGCCGCATGGTGGAGAAGCGCGCCCGAAAGATCGCGAACGTGGCCGAGCAGATTCCCGCGCCCGAGCTGGAAGGCCCCGCCGATGCGGACGTCACGCTGATCGGCTGGGGTTCGACTGAGGGAGTGATCAGGGAAGCGATCGAGCAGTTGGCCGAGAAGGGCGTCACCGCCAATCAACTGGCGGTACGCTGGATCGTTCCGTTCCACGCCCAGACGGTCATCGACGCCGTCAACCGGGCCAAGCGATCGATCATCGTCGAGAACAGCTACTCCGGGCAGTTTTATCGGTATATGCGCAGTGAGACGGGGCTCAGCGTCGACGGCCACATCCGCAAGTACGACGGCGAGCCGTTCATGCCCCATCACATCGCCGACGGCGTCCTGGAGCAGGTGGCCGGCAAGACGGATCACTACGTTCCGGATCAGGAAATCATGGTTTAGAGGGACCCGCTATGGATGGAATCGACACCAGGCAGCTTGCTCTCGATCCGCAGACTGCAAACGAATACAAGGGCAAGGTGGACCCCGATTGGTGCGCGGGCTGCGGTGATTTCGGGGTGCTCAACAGCTTGCGCAAGGCGTGCCTGGAGTTGGGCCTCAAACCGCACGAAATCCTCACGATCAGCGGAATCGGCTGCTCGTCCAACTTCCCCGGATACTTCAACTCCTACGGCATGCACACGCTGCACGGACGGTCCCTGGCGGTGGCGACCGGCGCAAAAATGGCCAATCATGAATTGAACGTGATCGTCACCGGCGGCGACGGCGACGGCTACGGCATCGGCGGCAATCATTTCACCCACACCGCCCGCCGCAACGTGGACCTCACCTATATCGTGATGGACAACGAGATCTACGGCCTGACCACCGGCCAGTTGTCACCCACCAGTTCGCTGAACATGAAAACCAAGAGCTCCCCCCACGGCAGCGTCGAATTTCCATTCAACCCGATCACCTCGGCGATCATGAACGGCGCGACCTTCGTCGCCCGGGGCTTCAGTTCCGATACCCGGCACCTGTCGATGCTCATGCAGCAGGCCATCGAGCACAAGGGCTTCTCGCTTATCAGCGTCTTCAGCCCGTGCATTACTTTCAACCACGACAATACCCTGACGTTCTTCAAGCGCCGGGTGAAGCGGCTTGAAGACGAAAACCACGACACCGGCGATTGGAAGAGTGCGTGCGAGAAGGCGATGCTCTGGGGCGACACGATCTACACCGGACTGTTCCTGCAGGTGAAGGACAGGCTCTCGCTCGACGCCGCCGAACCCGTATTGGCGGAAGGGGGCGGCATCGGTCGACGGCCGGTCGGGTTGTCGGAGGAGCAGGGCGAAAAAATCATCAGCCGAATGATGTAAACCCGGAAAATGAATGAATCAGGTTCAGCAAATACGTTGAAGAAGGAGATAAGAATGAAAGCAATCAAGTACGTGTCGGCCGGAGTGGCGCTGGCTGCTATATCCATATTGGGTATTGCCCAGGATCAGGCACCCATGAGTTTTTTCGTGACCAGCGTCGGGTCCGGCGACGGAGCCAATCTCGGCGGGCTTGAGGGCGCGGATGCGCACTGCCAGGCGCTCGCTGCCGGGGTGGGTCGAGGCGACGCGACCTGGCGTGCCTACCTGAGCCAGTCCCCCGGAATGGGCGCGGCGCAAGTCAATGCGCGTGACCGCATCGGTGACGGGCCCTGGTATAACGCCAGCGGAGTCTACATCGGCTGGGACGTCGACGGCCTCCACGAGGACCGCAATAACGTCCGCAAGCCCACGGCTGTCGACGAAAACGGCAACGTAGTCAACGGTGCGGGCGATCAGCCCAACCGGCATGACATTCTTACCGGGTCGGATTCAATGGGTAGGTTGACGCCGGGTGCCGCCGACATAACCACGTGCAACAACTGGACCAGTAACGGCGAAGGCCGTGCCATGGTCGGTCACCATGATCGCCTCGGCGGTCCGAGCGCGTCCTGGAACTCCGTGCACAGCAGCCGGGGTTGCAGTCAGGAGGACCTGATCGGCACGGGCGGAGACGGGCTGTTCTACTGTTTCGCCGTCAATACCACGCCCTGACCGACTCGAATACGCTATAACCGACAGAAGTACCTATATATCAGTCGGTTAATTCATTATCTAAGCGTCGTTCGCCGACGACGCTACGCTTATGTCGACACCAATTATATTTCTAGTGTTGATTTTTCAGTTGACATTGCCGGGCGATTCGCTATCCTTTTGGCATGGAAACACGCAAAGGAAAACGCACCGCGAAGGTCCGCCTGACGCTGACCAAACGAAGCGTGGACGGACTTGAACCGACGGCAAAACCGTGGATCGCCTGGGACAATAAACTCACCGGCTTCGGAGTCAGGATTCAACCGTCGGGCACCAAGTCGTTCCTGGTCAACTACCGGGCCAATGGCGGCGGGCGCCACGCGGCCAACAAGCGTGTCGTGATCGGG
>JAKZVH010000039.1:0-4912 GCA_047516145.1 Gammaproteobacteria bacterium | reverse complement strand
CCGCCAACCCGGTCGGTGCGCCAGAGCTTGTGCAGCTCCCCGGGAAGTCCGCCCGCTGCGCAGACGACGATGTCGCCGGGGTCCGAGGCCCGTTTGACGGCACCAAGCACCTGGGCGTCCGAGGGTAATCCCGACGGGGTTGAGATCTTCACTGCCGAGGTGATGCGCTCGTAATAGTCGTTCCACGCGGCAATCGCCTTCTGTCCCGTTTGCTGCCACGTCGCGTCGGACTGCCATCCCGCAAGCCCCGCATGCAATGCCTGCAAACCGAGCCTGGCGTCGGTAACCAGGGGCTGAGCCTCGTGCTTGCAGGCGTCGGGCCGCGCCACATTGAGCTGGATCAGGCGCGTTTTTTCGGGGTCGATCAGAGTCCGCGATGCCGTCGTGAAGTCCTGCAGTCGCGTTCCGGCCGCGAGGATCACGTCAGCCCCCTGTGCCAGTTGGTTCGCCGCGTCGGAGCCGGTCACACCGATCGCCCCGACGTAGTTCGGATGGTCCCAGTTCAACGCGCCCTTGCCGGCCTGCGTTTCTGCGACCGGAATTCCATGCACTTCGACAAACTCGCACAGCGCTGCCGTGGCGCCGGAATAATGCACGCCGCCGCCGGCAATCAGTAAAGGGCGTTCGGAATCACGCAGAGCCTTGACCGCGTTATCGAGTTCACGGGCATCGGGACCCCTGCGCGGCAGGCGGTGAACCCGCTCCGCGAACAGGGACTCGGGGTAATCATACGCTTCGGTTTGTACGTCCTGGCACAGCGACAAGGTCGCGGGACCGCAATCCGCCGGGTCCGTGAGTGTCGATATCGCCGCTGGCAGACTGTTGATGATCTGCTCGGGTCGCGTGATGCGATCGAAATACCGGCTGACCGGACGAAAACAGTCGCTGACGGAGACCGTCGGGTCGCCCGGGTACTCGAGCTGCTGCAACACCGGATCCGGTGTACGGTTCGCAAAGACGTCACCTGGCAGCAATAGCACGGGCAGGCGATTGACATGTGCCAATGCGGCGGCCGTAACCATGTTGGTCGCGCCGGGGCCAATCGACGTCGTGCACGCCATCATCCTGCGCCGCCGGGTCGCCTTGGCGAAAGCGATCGCCGCGTGCGCCATGCCCTGTTCATTGTGGGCGCGAAACGTCGGCAATTCTGCCCGACTGGCATTTAGTGCTTCACCCAGACCGGCAACATTGCCATGGCCAAAAATGGCAAACGCGCCGTGAAACAAGCGCTGGATGTCACCATCGATGTCCACCCGCTGCGCGGCGAGGAATTTCACAACGGCCTGGGCCATGGTCAGTCGAGTCGTTTTCATTGTCCTGTTTCTAGCCTGCTTTTCGCGTGCGCCAGTAGTCGATCAGCTCGACATAGTTTCGCGAAACGGTACTGACAAATGCATCGTCGTCGATTCCCCCGGCCAGCCACTTCCGGCCAGGACTGGCGAAGATTGTTCGGCCTATTGTGAATCCTTTGCAAACGTCGATTCCAGCGCTGGCGTCGAACCCGGCCTTTAGTTTAGCCATGGGCGCATCCAGACCGAGTATGACGACGCCGCGACAATGTGGAGCGCGCCTTGCAATGATTTCGTCTATCTTTTGCCACGCCGTATGACTCATCGGAGGCAGCTTCCACCATTCGGGCCGAATGCCCAGATTGTAGATGCGCTCAAGTGTTGACCCGATCCTGCCATCATCTGCGGCCACCCCTCCGGGTGGAATAATTTCAAGCAACAACTCATGACCTGACGTGCAACACGCGTTGTACAGCTCCCGCACTTGGCGCTCCTGTTGCAGGCGCAAGTCCAGATCGTCGTTGGGACTGTAGTACACCAGGCACTTGACGACATGTTCGAGCGGCCAGGAGCGCAGCCGATCGCCTATTGAACGGCCGCCTTCGAGCTCCAACGGTCGCGACCCGGATTGTTCCACAGGGCGGGCAATCCACCAGCCGCGACCGGTTACGTCATTCAGGGCGTCCTGGCCGAACGTATCGTCGATGATCACACCGATCGCGCCATCTGCTCCGACAGCGTCCGCACTGCGTTCGACGGCCCTGACGATGAGGCGTTTCAGGGTTGCGATGCGTTGCAGATCGGCCCCTGCGTTCCGCGCCATATCCACCAGTTGCCGACGATGATCGAATGCCAGCGCATAGATTTCGGGCCGGGACGCTGGGCGCCGCGTGGTGACCCGGTGCAGGTAATTCAGCTCATCATCGAGGTCGGGCCGGGGAATCTGCCCTGCGTGACCGAGATAATAGTCCAGCTCCTCGGCAGTCGGGATGGCGGGCGAACAGCCGTGCCTCGAGACAACCAGTGCACCGCAGGCGTTGGCGTAGGCCGCGCACGACTCATGATTTTCGTCGCGCAGCCAGCCGCGCAAGAACCCCGACATGAACGCGTCGCCCGCCCCCAGCACGTTCAGGACCTCCACTTCCGGGCCTGCAAAGACGGAAATCTCCTCGGCATTCTCCGGAACATCCCCGTCCAGTACCGCGCAGCCTCGCTCCCCGAGTTTCAACACCAGGGTGGCGTCCGAGAGCGAGCGAATACGACGGAGTGCGGCAATCGTGTCAGTGCTGCCGCCGGCGATGTGCATCTCTTCTTCGGTGCCTACGATCAGGTCGCAATCGGGCCAGATCGTCTGCAAATGGGCGGATACCGTATCCGAATCGATGTATCGCGTTTCCCCATCGTCAAGGCCTGTCAAACGCCAGAGGACCGGACGATAGTCGATGTCGACGATCACCTTGACCCCGGCGGCCTTGGCATACTCGATGGCTTTCACGCAGGCTGCATAGGTCCTGGGCGTCGAGAAGTGTGTCCCGGTAATGAGCAGCGATTGGCTGGAGGCTATGAATTCGGCGGAAAAGTCGGACGCTTCGATCGCCATGTCAGCGCAGTCGTTACGGAAAAAGATCAGCGGAAAGGTGTCCCTGTCCTTGATGCCCAGGACCACCAGCCCGGTGAACCGGTCGGGGTCCGTCACGACATGGCTGACATCGACGCCACCGCGTGCAAGTTCTTCGCGGACGAAGCGGCCCATATGTTCATCGCCGACTCGTGTCAGCATGGCCGATTTCAACCCGAGACGCGAGCACCCGAACGCAATATTGCAGGAGGAACCTCCGAGGTACTTGGCGAAACTCGACATGTCTTCCAGTCGACTGCCGATTTGGTTACCGTAAAAGTCGACCACGGCTCGGCCAAGGCAGATGACGTCAAGGGGACCTTCGGCAGTGTCTGTGGTTCGGGATGTCATATTCGGGCTGACTCCTGCTACTGTCACCGGTGTAGTGGTTGTTGTGATTGCAAATAGGACACCTTGCCGGAGATTGGTTGATTCCGCAGCAGTGTCGCGACTGTGTAGAATAGACATTCTATACTGTAAACGTATAGATTAAAAAATTCCCTCGGCTAGCAGCCCGTGGTAAAAGTCCCGCGTCGCACCGAGGCCGGCGAGGCGCCCGGCTGACAAGGCGCGAGGAGGGAGAATATTGGGTATATTCGACCGACGAGCAACGCAGTCAGCCGGGATGACACGCCGGTCGAATGCAGCGGGACGTTTGCCACAGGCTGCCAAGGGTCAGAACAGATGTCGAAATTGCTGTCACAGTCTACAGCGCCGGATGAAAGAGGCCGGATTCAATGTATCGATCCCGTATCGGCGGGATGGGAATTTGT
This sequence comes from Gammaproteobacteria bacterium, assembly GCA_047516145.1. Taxonomy (GTDB): domain Bacteria; phylum Pseudomonadota; class Gammaproteobacteria; order Steroidobacterales; family Rariloculaceae; genus UBA6522. The sequence goes on along the minus strand of JAKZVH010000039.1, from coordinate 1,232 downwards.
GGGATTCGAAGTATTCAAGCTCAAGAGGGGCGCGAGTCTGGAAGACAGGACCGGCGGCACGGAGGTCTGCCTGGTACTGCTCTCGGGCAAGGCAGACATCGCTACGCCAAACGCAGCCTGGCGCAATCTGGGTGAGCGATCATCGGTATTCGTCAAACAAGCGCCCTATGCCGTGTATCTGCCGCCCGGCGAGAGTTTTGTCGTCGATGCCCACACCGGCATCGAACTTGCGGTTTGCCGGGCGCCGGCCGAAGGCAAGTATCCTGCCCGGTTGATCAAGCCGCAAGACTGCGAGTACGAGACCCGCGGGCAAGGTACCAATCGCCGGTATGTTTGCAACGTCCTTTTTGGCAATGCGAGCGCCGAGCGCCTGTTGGTCTGCGAGGTCCTGACGCCGGGTGGCAACTGGTCGAGCTACCCTCCGCACAAGCACGATGACGATCGCGGGTCAGCGGAAACGCGTCTCGAAGAGACCTACTATCACCGCATTGATCCACCCCAGGGATTCGCTTTCCAACGCGTCTATACCGACGACCGCAGCCTGGATGAAACCATGACGGTGAAGGACAACGACGTCGTGATCGTGCCCAAAGGCTACCACCCGGTGGGTGCGCCGCACGGCTACGATCTCTATTATCTGAATGTCATGGCAGGTCCGCAGCGAAAGTGGATATTCCACAATGACCCGGATCATGAATGGATCGTAGCGTCATGATAGGGCGAATTGCAGGAATTGGAACCTGTCTCGAAATCCCGCATGGGTGATCCGAGACGGCTTCTAGTTTTTCTTGCTGGCCCGGAATGCAAGCGATATCGCCAGCGTCTGAGCGATACACATGGAAGCGGTGAGTGAGCGAAACGACAAGACCTCCGCATCGAGCACCTCCAAATATACTCGTGCGGACGGCATGATCGGACTCAAGCAACTGTCGCTGATGGCAATGACCGGCACCCCTTGCCGGGAAGCGTTCGATACGACGTCGGCGGTTTCATGCGCGTAGTGCGAATAGGAAATGGCGATTAGGGCGTCACCGTCGCTCATACACCGCGCTTGTTCGTTCAGCATGCCGCCGACCCCGTCCAGCAAAACCGTTCTGCACTCCGCGTGACTCAGCGAGTAGGCAATGTATGCAGCGACCGGAAATGAACGCCGATGTCCAACCACGTAGATCGTCCCTGCCGCTTCAAGAAGATCCACAGCGACGGCGAGCCTTGCGTGAATATTGCTTTCG
>JAKZVH010000038.1:0-4558 GCA_047516145.1 Gammaproteobacteria bacterium | reverse complement strand
ATCCTCGCTCGTCAGCTCTGCGTCCAAGGAATTGCTGCCCACTGCCCTCGCCAGTAGCTCGGCAATATACCCTCGCGCATCCGTCATCACTCGCCGCGCCGTCACCGGCTGTCCCTCAAAGTGATCCTGGTGGTGGAACAGGGCCGCACGGTTGTCGTTGGTAAAGACTTCGAGTTCAACGCCGAACTCCCTACAGTAGCCGAGTATCGCGCGGTGGTGGTGGGGGATGCGCGCGGGCCCGAGATTCGCATAGAGATGCTCCTCGTAGCCAAAATTCACCCATTGCTGACTGTCTTCCTCGTAGATCACATCGCCGGCCCGAGCTGTGAAGTTCCGCCCGCCAGCGCGGCCGGTGGCCTCGAAAACCGTGCAGATATAGCCCGCTTTGGACAATTCATAGGCCGCCACCAGGCCGCCGATCCCTCCTCCCAGGATGGCAACCCGCTTCCCACGTCCCGATCCAACCGGCAAATCGAGTGTGTTCGCTTGGACCGTACTCGCTCCCATCATGCCGAGCGCAGTCATGCTCCGATACATGGCGGCCGCCCCAGCATTGACCCCGACGGATTGCAGAAATTCTCGTTTCGTCATTCCTCGTGGCATCTTTTTCCCCTCTGTCGAATTCTCGACCTCCTGGGCAGATCCAGTGACACCTTGGCTACCGACTATCATACATGCCCCGGTCCGCAGGATAATCACGCACACCAGCAGCGCCGCGAAACACCTGACTGCCCCCCTTGAAGCGCTGTTCATGCAAACGCTATGGGGACAGGCGCCTTGAGGCCGCCTGCCGGCGGGCACTGGCCATCGGCGCGCACACCTGCAAGAGTCTGGCCTCGATGCTAAAAAACGGGCTCGACCGCAAACCCCTGCCACCGTCGGTGCCGGAATCGCCGCCGATCGAGCACGACAACGTGCGTTATGCCGATATCTTGACTATGCCGCGTCAGCGGTCAGAGCCCCCGCGGACGCTGATGCTAGAGCGCGCGTTGTCAGCATAATCCGGTTGCCACAAGCTACCTTGTAATCCCTACTCGTTCCCTTCCGCTTGACGAAATAGGAGCGAGAAATGTCCCTCACCGAAAACGATGTCGCCGATGTGGCTGTGTATGGAGATTGGCTTGAGCGTTGCTGCGAGATAGAAGGGAAGGTGCGCCGGGATTGCCGGGCTTGTCTACCCGGAGAGTTCGCCGTTCGGCTTCAACGGCGGTTACTACTACATGCGGGCCACGCGGGATATGCCGTAACGGCCCGCGGGGGATAGCGCCAAGGCCATTTCAGCCGGCGCGACCGGCGGAGATGGCTGCGAGGAACGGATCGGCGGAGTGTTGCAGCTTGACGGTGCCGTCATCCCCCCAGGAGAGCATCCAGCGCCGTGAGCGTTCCAACGATGGCCGCGGCCTGAAGCCATAGAGCCCGGTATAACTCACCGCGAAGCCCCGCGATCGAGGTATCGATGTGGGCCCGCAACTCGGCCATTTCAGATCTCAGTGCCGAAACCGAGACGTCGACATGGCTCCGTAACTCGGCAAATTCAGTTTTAAGTTCCGAAACCGAGACGTCGACGTGGCTCCTTAGCTCGGCAAATTCAGTTTTAAGTTCCGAAGCCGAGACATCGACATGGCCCCGCAACTCGGCCATTTCAGATTTCAGTTCCGAAGCCGAGGCACCGACATGCCCCCGCAGCTCGGCCATTTCAGATTTCAGTTCCGAACTCGAGACGTGCTCGCCGGAAGATCGGTGGATGGCGGTCACGATAGCCTCGGCTTGGCCGGCCTGGATGCCCGCTGCCTGAAGCTCGCGCACGGCGGTGAGCGTGTCGAATGCGCCGGCTGCCATGAGGGATTCTCCTGCACGATTTGAAGCTTAGCTTGGACCACCTTCATTTACTACTCTCGTTCCGAAACTGGGGAATTTCGCGAGATTGACGCGCGGGACGCGATCGGCACCGCGGCATCATATGAGACATAATCGCGAAAAGGACAGCCGCGGCAACCCGTTTACCGGGTCGCCGTAAAGATGGCGGCCAAAACCGCACTTGCGCGGAAGGGCCTTCGGTCAATACTGGAAACCAGGGCATGACCAGGTGAACTACGACCTTCGTACGCTCCGCGGGGATATCTTTGGCGGCGTCACCTCCACGGTCGTCGCGCTGCCGGTGGCACTGGCGTTCGGCATCGCGTCGGGCCTGGGACCGGCGGCTGGATTGTACGGTGCGATTGCTGTCGGCTTCTTCGCCTCCGCGTTCGGTGGCACGCGATCGCAGATATCCGGCCCCACGCCGTCCATGACCGTTGCCATGGCGGTGATCGTCACCACTCATGCGTCCAGCCTCACCGAAGCCTTGACCGTGGTGGTCTTGGGCGGAATGCTTCAGGTTCTCCTGGGCGTATTCCGGGTCGGCCGCTTCGTGGCCACACACCCCATGTAGTGATATCCGGATTACGGTGACCAACATACGTGCCGGCGGTACGACGCCTGTATCCGGCATTCTGCGCGCCATCCTCCTGCTGGCACTGTTATTGGGCCTCGGCCGATTCGTCGAGCCGATTCCCCATGCCGCCCTCGCCGGCATCCTGATGAAAATTGGCTGGGACGTGATCGATTGGCGCCTTCTGCGGCGCATCCATCGCATTCAACGCCACCACCTGTTTGTCATGATCATGACGCTGAGCCTGACCGTGCTCGTCGATCTCGTCACCGCGGTAGCGATCGGCCTGATTGCCGCGGGCATGGCCCACGCACGCCAGTTGGAAGGCCTGGAGTTGGACAGTGTCGTTTCCGTGCCGATCCTGGACCGGACATTCTTCGCCGGATTTGAGCGGATGGCCGCGATCGACCCCCTGTCCGCACGGGTCGGCCTGGTGGCGCTCCGGGGCAGTTTTACCGTCGCCTCCTCCCATAAGCTGGTCACGGTGATTGGCGCGGACCTCCGCGACCACGAAGTTGTCATTTTCGACTTTTCAGGGACCACGTATCTCGATGACAGCGCAGCCATGGTCATCGAGCAACTCATCGATGTCGCGACCAGGGCACAGACCGAGATCATCGTCGTGGGGCTCTCGGGCTCCATCGCCAGTACATTCGACGCGCTCAATGTTCTCAGGCGCGTACCTGCGGATCGGGTCGTGAATACGCTGGACAATGCTCGAGAGATTGCCGCCGAACTTCTTGGGGATTGATGTTTGCCGGTGATGCGGTACCGATCGGCGATCGGCTGGAGCCCTTCTACACGACCGAGTTGGAACCGCCGGCATAGTCGCGCCCTGGCACCCGGCCGGGGGACCCCGATCCCCGATCGCCCAGGCATCACCCCTTCTTGGCAATCACGTTAAGCAAGGCCTGGCGTTTCTCGACCCTGACCACCCGCAGCGCCCGCTCCAGAGCGGCGGGCAGTTCTTCAGGCTCCTCGACGCGCTCGCCGTAGCCGCCGTTGGCCTCGCAGATCAGTTCGAATCGAGGTGACGGCTCCAACTCGCACAAGGGTACGGATTCGGCCCGCGCCGCCCAGCCGTCGGGCGCATACCGGAAAGCGGCTTCCCGGGAACGCTGCCAACTGGCGTTGTTGTAGATGACGAAGAGCACCGGGAGGTTGTACGCCCGCGACATGAAGTGAGTCGCCGTGGGTACACCGAATACGTGACTGCCGTCGCCGATGGCGCAGATCACCGTGCGGTTCGGGCACGCCAGTTTGGCGCCGAGCGCCGCCCCCGGACCCCAGCCCAACACCCCGGAATGGGGATGGCTGAAAAACGTTCCCGGTCGCGTAAAGCAGGTCTGGGTCGGATCCAGGGAAATCTCGGTGACCACGATGTCGTCATCGTCCCGCGCATCGCCGATGCACCGCGAAATCCACCGATAGTCCATGGGCCGATCCCGGCAAACATTGCGACCGGCTTCGTTCCAGGCCTGTCGCTGCCGATCGTGGGCATCCGCCCACCGCCGGCGCCGTGCCTCGATCGCGCTGGCGTCTGGCGCTTGCCGGGCGACGGCGGCTTCCAGCGCCAGCAACGTGCTCGCCGCGTGACCGGCGAGCCCGATATCCGTGGGATAGCCGCGAATCGGATAGCGCTCGTACAGCGGGTCGTCGTCGATCTGGATCACGGTCGCATCGGGGCTGGGCTCGGCCTGGTTCGGAAACCAGGGTGTATCCGACTCGATGGCCACAATGATATCCGCATCGGCCACGAGCGCGCCGGGCTCGAACCCCTGGTGCAGCGGGTGATCGTGGGGGAAATTCAGGTATGCGCCCCAGGACTCGACCACGGGAATCGCCAGCCGCTCCGCCAGTGCCACCAGCGCGCTCACCGCCTCCGGGTCGCGGCCGAGGGACGAGACCACGATCAACGGGCTCTCCGCACCTGCGAGTGCCTGCGCGGCGCGGGCAATGGCGCCGGGCGCAGGCTGCGTGGGTGCCGAGGGCCTGATCCGGGCGCCGGCGCCGAACTGCAGCTCGGGCAGCGACTCCCCGGACACATCCAGGGGCAGGGTCAGATAGACCGGTCCCGACGGGGCGTTGGCGGCGATGGCCAGGGCGCGGTCGACCACGGTTTCGAGC